>JBEKOF010000049.1:0-21935 GCA_049522055.1 Verrucomicrobiota bacterium
GGCGGTGGCGGTGGTGGTGGTGGTTTTGGGGCGCCGCAGCAGACTGACGCAGAGGCAGCCTTGCAGAAGACGATTGATGACAAGGCGCCGGCGGCTGACGTGAAAGCAGCCTTGGTGAAGGTTCAAGCCGAACACAAGGCCAAGCAGGCCGCCTATGACGCAGCGCAGGATGACTTGCGCAAGTTGTTAACCGCCCGGCAGGAAGCCATCATGACAATGGCCGGGATTTTGCGATAAGGAGATGGTGAAGATCGCAGCTAAAATCTGCATCGGCGGCTTGGGCCGCCGGTGGGTTTAAGGAAGCCCGGCGGCGCTCCTCGCAAGGGGCGCCGCCGTGAGCCGCATCAGAACAGTGAGCAAAGCTAATATGAACGAAGGTCAGACAACAGAATCACCGCCGGCGCAATTGCTGGAGCGCATGGTCGAGGCCAAGCAACTTTCCGTCGCCGACGCGGGCATCCTGGCGCAGCAGGCGGCCAAGGGCAAACCGGAGCTGGTCGAGTCGGAGGATCATGTGCTCCGCTGGCTGGCCAAGGAGTATCATTTAAATTTCACCGATCTTGAGAAGATCGAGCCGGACCGCGAATTGCTCTCGCTCTTCCCGGCCCGCGTCCTGCTCAAGGAGGAGTTGCTCCCTTTGCAGCGGCTCAACGGCATCGTCCAGGTGGCCACCAGCCGCCTTTTTTCCACGCAGGGATTGGACACGCTCAAGACTTTGACCGGCCTGAAAATCCAGCCCGTGCTCGCCCCCGCCGAGGCCATCCGGCGCGAAATCAAAAGCCGCCTGGGCATCGGCGCCGATACGATTGACACCCTGGACGAAGAGGCGCCGCTCCAGGTGTTGGACGAGGGCGGGGATGAGAATGCCGATCTGGACAGCGCGGCCGAGGACGCCTCGATCATCAAATTCGTCAACCAGGTGTTCACCGACGCCATCGAGTTGCGCGCGTCGGACATCCACCTCGAGCCCTTCGAGGAGGAATTCCGCATCCGTTACCGCATTGACGGGGTGTTGCAGGAAATCCCCGTCCCGGCCCAGATCAAGCGCTTTCAACCCGCCATCGTTTCCCGCATCAAGATTCTGAGCCACCTGAACATCGCCGAAAAACGCCTGCCGCAGGACGGTCGCATCAAGCTGCGCCTGGCCACCAACGAAGTGGACGTGCGCGTTTCCATCATCCCGATGCTCCACGGCGAAGCGGTGGTGCTGCGCTTGCTGCGCCAAAAGGGAACCTTGATGGGCATGGCCGAATTGGGCATGGGCGCCAACGAAGTCAGATCTTTCAAACGCATCCTCGCCCTGCCTCATGGCATCATCCTGGTCACCGGGCCTACCGGCAGCGGCAAGACCACGACCCTTTACACCGCCCTCAACGAGATCAATGATTCGGAGACCAAAATCATCACCATTGAAGACCCCGTTGAGTACCAGATGAAGGGCGTCAACCAGATTCAAGTCAACGAAAAGGCCGGCCTGACCTTCGCCCGCGGCCTCCGCTCCATTCTGCGCCACGACCCCGACGTGGTGCTGGTGGGCGAAATTCGCGACGAGGAAACCGCCCAGATTGCCGTCCAGGCCTCCCTGACCGGCCACCTGGTCTTCTCGACCTTGCACACCAACGACGCTCCCGGCGCCCTCAATCGCCTGGTGGACATGCATGTCGAGCCCTATTTGGTCGCTTCCTCGCTCGAAGCCGTCCTGGCCCAACGCCTCGTCCGCGTCCTTTGCCCGCACTGCAAGGTGGAGGACAAATCGGAAATCGCCGCCGCTTTGAAAGAAAGGCTCGGCTATCCGCAGAGCCAGGTCTTTTACCGCGCCGTCGGCTGCGGCGAATGCCGCCAGATCGGCTTTCATGGCCGCCAAGCCATCTTCGAGTGGATGGACATGAACAATGAGATTATTCAATTGCTCTTGAAAAACTCCTCCGCCGGCATCATCCGCGAAGCGGCGGTTCGCAACGGCATGCAGAGCTTGAGCGACGACGGCTGGCGCCTGGTCCGCCTGGGCATCACCACCCCGGAAGAAGTCATGCGCGTGACCAAGGATCAGACCATGTTCGGCGACGGCAAGAAGCTCACCATCACCCAGGACAAGCCCGACATAGATGTCATTTCCGAGGCCGAGGCCAAGCCGAAATTGGTGGTTGCCAAACATTGATTAACCGGAGCTTATGCCGCTTTTTCAATACAAAGCTTTTCAGGCCGCCGGCGGTATCGCCGAGGGCCAGATCGAAGCGGTGGGGCGCCAGGAGGCCTTCCGGCAAATGGAGGAAAAGGGCCTCAAACCCATCAGCCTCGCCGAGAAGACCGCCGCCAAGGCCGGGCCAAAGGACGGCGGCGCGCCGGCAGGGGGATTGAGTTTGCGCTTTCAATCCAAGAAGGTTTCCCCGCGAATGCTGGAGACCTTCACGCGGCTGCTTTCCAGTTTGCTCGCGGCCGGCGTGCCGCTGAGCCGCGCGCTGGTCATTTTGTGCAAGGAATCCTCCAATCCCACGGCCCAGGCCAAATGGAAGGCGGTCTATGATTCGGTGGTGGACGGGGTGACGCTGGCCGATTCGATGGCGCTGCAGCCGGACACTTTTCCCAAGGTCTATGTGGCGATGGTCTCGGCGGGGGAGACGGGGGGATTTCTGGATTTGGTGCTGGCGCAGATTGCCGAATTCCAGGTGCGGGAGCGCGATTTGCGGTCCAAATTCATGGGGGCAATGCTCTATCCAGTCGTCCTGCTGACTCTGGCCATTTGCGTGCTGGTTTTCCTAATGGTGTTCTTTATTCCGCGCTTCCAAAAGATGTTCGAGGGTTTCAACGCCAAGCTGCCGCTGATTACGCGCATTATTGTGGGGATCAGCCATGCCATGCGGCACTATGGTTTGTTCATGATTATCGGCATCGCCATCATTGTTTACGCGGTGAAGAGTTGGGTGAGTTCGGAGCAGGGGCGGCGCAAATGGGAAGGAATATTGTTGAAGGTGCCGATCGTCGGCCCGCTGGTGAGCCAGTTTGCCATGGCCCGCTTCTGCCGGATGCTGGGGACCCTGCTCAACGCCGGTGTGCCGCTGGTGCAGGCCTTGAATGTCGCCCGCAAATCCATTGGCAACCAGATCCTGGTGGATGCCGTTTCCAATTCCATTGAGCGCGTCAAAGAGGGCGCCCAATTGGGCGTCAGTCTGGCCGATTGCCGCAACCTCTTCCCGGGGTCGGTGCTGGAGATGATTTCCGTGGGTGAGGAGAGCGGAAAGCTGGACGCGGAATTGGTGCGCATCGCCGCCGTCACGGAGGCGGACTTGGATCGCGACCTGAAGACGGCGGTGTCGCTGGCCGAACCGGTGCTGCTCATGTGCATCGCCGCTTTTATCGGCACGATCTTTATCGGGATGCTCCTGCCCATTTTCAGTTTGCAGGACTACATCAAATAATTATTAGAACAGAAAGGTTCTTTTATGAAAACAAAAGGCATTACATCAAAAGCAGCGGGAAGAAAGATGATGCGCCAGGGCGCGTTCACCCTGGTGGAAATGTTGCTCGTGCTGACCATCCTGGCCATTCTGGCGGGCATTGTCATCCCCAAAATGAGCGGTCGCATCCCCCAGGCCAAAATCACCGCCGCCCAGACCGATATTGCTTCCTTCAAGACGGCGTTGGGCATGTACGAAGTGGACACCGGCGGTTTTCCGCCGGGACGAACCGGTTTGTCGGCGCTCCTGGTGAAGCCCAACAATGTCCAGGGCTGGCGCGGCCCGTACCTGGAAAAAGATGTGCTGCCGGTTGACCCATGGCAGCATCCCTATGTTTATGAATTCCCGGGCAAACACAACCCATCCTCATACGATATTTATTCGCTCGGACCCACCGGACAAGGAGGCAATGATGCGATTGGCAATTGGACTCCCCGGAACCAGCAATAAGCCGCCTATGAGAGCGGGCTTTACCCTGGTCGAAATGGTGGTGGTGATGTCAATCATGGTCATCACCATTGGGGTGGTGGCGCCTTCCTTCAAGGGGTTTTTGCAGGGGCGCAACTTGGCCAATGAGTCGCGCCGGTTCTTGTCCTTCACTCATTATGGCTCCGTCCGCGCCATTAACGAAGGCGTGCCGGTGGATTTGTGGATGGATGTCAAGGCGGGGCGATACGGGTTGGCGGCCAGCGGCGGTTACACGGAAACTCAGACCAACGAGGTGGATTTCTTGTTGGACAAGGATTTGAAAATGATGGTTTCGCCCCCTCAGGGGACTTTGACCCGGTCCAACTGGTGGACTCCGGACATGACCCGGGGGCGCGGGCGGCTGCCGGTGATCCGCTTTCAGCCGGATGGCTTTATCAGCGACTCCAGTCCGCAGAATGTGGTGTTTGCCGACACCTCGGGACCCAAAGGCGCGGGATCTCAAATTTGGATTGTGGAGAACCCGACGCATACGAGATATGACATTGATTACAACCATCGCCAGGTCGCCCGCTTTTAACCGGCGCCGCGGCGGCTTCACGCTCGTGGAGGCGCTGGTGGCGGTCCTGTTCATGGCCATCGTCATTCCGGTGGCGTTGTCCGCGCTCCGGGTGGCCAGCATGGCGGGCGAGGCGGGGCAGCGCAGGCTTGTGGCGGCCCGGATTGCCAACCGCGTGCTGAATGATCTCAAAGTGGAAAACCAGTTGCAAGGCGGCGGCCAGCGCGGCGTGGTGCAGGAAAAAGGGGTCGCTTACGTATGGACCGAGAAGAATACTCCTTGGACCCAGGACCAGATGGCCCGGATGGTTCTCTCCACCGTCTCGGTGCAATATAATGTGGCGGGGCGGCTCTGCAATGTCGAGTTGAGCACCCTCACCCCGCAACCAGGACAATGAAAATGGCGCAGCACACTTTAAATGCGGTCGCGCGAAGTGGCGGTGGGTTTACGCTCATTGAGCTCCTCCTGGCCATTGGCATCATGGCCACCATCCTGGCCGCCATGAGCAGTGTCCTTTATATCGCCTTCCGCCTCAACAACGGGGTGTCTGCGTCCGTGGAGGAGAGCATGCCGGTGGAGCAGGCGCTGAACTTCATCCAGCGCGACCTGGCCAACGTCATCTGCACCACCAACTCCATGCTGGGCACCAATGGCACCGCTGTCAACACCAATACCATGCTCATTGGCCCCTTCCAGAGCATCAATCAAACCAACCCCTTGCCCGACCAGATCGGCCCTGATTTCTACACCTCCGGCGGCGAACCCGACGGGATGGTTCCATGGGGTGACATAGAGAAGATTGATTATTTGCTCTCCCTGCCAACCAATCGCATGATGGCCGGCAAGGACCTGGTGCGCGCGGTCACCCGCAACCTCCTCCCGGTCAACCCGCCCGCCTTGCCGGACCAGAAGCGAACTCTCTTGAGCGGGGTGCAGAGTGTGATTTTTACTTATTATGATGGCACCTCATGGGATCCGCAGTGGGATTCCACCCAGCAAACCAATTTGCCCTACGCCATTAAAATGGACATCCAGATGGCGGCGCAGACCAGGGGAAGCGGCCTGGGCCCAAAGTATGAACTGGTCATTCCGCTGGATGTCCAGGTGACAACCAATACCGACTCCCCGCTGCAATGAATATTTTGCCCACAACTCGAAAATCTGTAGCGGTCTGTGACCGCCGCAAGCCGGGCGAAATTAGAGGACGGAAGCGGTCGCCGGCCGCCGCTCGCGGCTCGGTGCTGATCGTGGTGATGTGGATTGCCTTCGGGTTGGTCAGCGTGGCGCTTTATTTCGCCCACTCCATGGAAATGGAGTTGCGGGCGGCGGACAGCCAGGTGGCCAGTCTGCAAGCCGATCAGGCCATCGAAGGCGGGGCGCTTTACGCGAGCAACATTCTCGCCAATTTGGGCAACCCGAACATGCTCCCCTCCACCAACAATTACCTGGTCGCCGCGGTCAAGGTGGGCGAGGGGATGTTCTGGTTCATCGGGCGCGACACCAATGATACCGAGGTGTCGCACCGCTCGCCCGATCCTTCCTTTGGCCTGGTGGATGAGGCCTCCAAGGCCAATCTCAACGCCGCCGTCTATAACAACTACACCAATCTGCTGATTGATCTGCCCCAAATGACGGCCAATCTGGACGCCGCCATGTACGACTGGCGGACCAGCAGCACCACCCCCAGCACCGGCGGCGCCAAGTCGGAAACTTATTCGACGCTCAATCCCCCCTATTTGTGCAAGCTGGCCAATTATGAAACCATCGGCGAATTGAGCATGGTCTATGGCATGAATATTGACCTGCTCTACGGAGAGGACGCCAACATGAACGGGGCGCTGGACCCCAATGAGAATGATGGCGCCAAGCTGCCGCCCAATGACAATCAGGATGGCAACCTGGATCCGGGCATCCTGGAATACGTCACCGTCTATACGCATGAGCCTGCCAACTTTGGCACCACCAACCGCGTGCTGGTCACCAGCACCTCCTCCTTGCAGAGTTTTCTGTCCAGCAATTTTTCCTCCTCCCAGGCCAGCACTTACATGAGGCCCTTTACCGGTCCCGGAGGTACGGCGCCGACCAGCGTCCTGGATTTCTATAATCGCAGCGGAATGACCGAAAGCGACTTCATCACCATCGAGCCAATGCTCATCGGGCCTAACACGGTCGGGTTGATCAATGTCAACACCGCCACCGCCACCTCCCTGGCCTGCATTCCGGGCATTGGCTACACCTACGCCCCGGCCGTCCTTTCCTACCGCCAGGCCAACGCCGGGCGCATGAATTCGATGGCCTGGCTCAGAGACGCCCTGACCAGTTACGGCAACACCGCCATCACCAATGCCGGGCCGTGGGTCACCTCGCGCTCCTTCCAGTTCACCGCGGACATCGCGGCGGTGGGCGCCCATGGGCGCGGCTATCGGCGCGTGCGCTTCGTCTTCGATTGCAGCAGCGGCGTCCCGCAGATCGTTTACCGGCAGGACCTCACTTACCTGGGATGGGCTTTGGGCCGCAATATCCATGACAAGTTGTTGGCAGGAAACTTAAAATGATGAACCCCTTTAAAAGACAACGCGCCTCCTCGGTGCTGGGGATTGCGCTCGACGGCGAGAAGCTCGAAGCGGTGGTCGTGCGGCGCAGCGGCGCCGCCCTCCAGGTGCGCCAGACCGTCTCGGCCGACATGGCCCTCTCGCCGCTGACGGGCGACCCCGAACTGGTGGGCCGCGAGCTCCGCAATCATCTGGACAGCGGCGGCGTTCGCGAGCGGCGCTGCGTGGTCTGCCTGCCGCTCACCTGGGTGTTGACCCTCCAAACCAAGACGCCGGAAATGCCGGAGGCGGACCTGGACAGTTACCTGCAAATCGAGGCCGAGCGCGGTTTTCCCTCCGGCTACGAATCGCTCTTCATTACCCGTTCGCTTTTCAAGGCCCCCAACGGCGAGAATTTCGCTACGCTCCTGGCCGTGCCGCGCAATCATCTGGCCGCTCTGGAGCGCGTGCTCAAGGCGGCCAAGCTCAAGCCCCTCGCCTTTGCCATGGGCATCAGCGCCATGCAAAGCCCCTCCCAGCAGTCCAATCAGCGCGTGCTCACCCTGGCCCTGAGCAATCATGGGCTGGAGTTGCAGGTCTCGGGCGGCGGCGGGGTCATCGCGTTGCGGTCGCTGGACGCCGCGGTGGAAACGGAAGGGGCGCGGAGAAAAGTTTCCGCCGATCTGGTGGCCCGCGAGCTGCGCATCACCCTGGGGCAGTTGCCGGGCGGATTTTCCGAGGCCGCCGGGCCGATCAAAATCTTTGGCAACGAGCAGACCACCCGGCCCTTCATCGCCGAAATGACGCCCCGCTTGTCGGCCATGGGATTGAGGATCGAACCGATGGACCGCCCGGCGGACGCGCAATTTCTCAGCGCCCCCGCCCCCGAATGGGCCGCCTCACCGGTGCTCGCCCTGGCTGCGGCCTATGTCAAGAGCGGCGATGTCGGACCGGATTTTCTCCCGCCCAAGGTCACTCCCTGGAAGCAGTTTGTCTCCACCAAATTGTCCACCCAGAAGCTGGCCTACGCGGGGGGTGCCACGGCCTTTTTGCTGCTCTGCGCGGGCGCCGCGTTCGGCTGGCAGCAATACCAGTTCATCCGCCTCAATTCCCAATGGGGCCAGATCTCCGGCAAGGTCGCCGAGCTGACCCAGGACCAGGAGAAAATCGCCAAATACCAGGCCTGGTTTGACCCGTCGTGCCGCGCCCTGGCGATTTGGAGGAATCTGACCCTGGCCATGCCCTCCTACGGAACGGTCATCGCCAAGAACATTGACATCCGCGACCTCACCGACGTCCAGTGCCAGGGGACGGCCCAGACCTTGCAGGCCTTCAACGCCATGCGCGACGCGTTGGGAAAATCCGACGGCGTGGTGGGCCTTCACGCCGAAACGCGCGGCAATGCGCCCCAGATCCAATACTCGTTGAATTATCAGTGGCAACCCTCAGGAGACACATCCAATGGAAACTAAATCTCGCGAGAAATATCTCTTGATCGGCGTGGCCGTTTGCGTCGGGCTTTACCTCCTCAATTTGATCGTCATTTCGCCCATGTACGCCGTTTGGGAGGCGCGCCAGAAGAAAATCGCCGATCTGCGCAAAAGCATCGAAAGCGGAAAAGTGATGGTGCGCCGCGCCGACCTGATCGAGCAGCGCTGGAATCACATGTACGTCAATACTCTTTCCGCCAATCCCACCGCGGCCGAGAGCCAGTTGTTCAGAGCCTTCTCCGGCTGGGCAGGCTCCAGCGGCGTGGTTCTGGTGGGCCAGAAGCCGGAGAGCAAGGACAGCGACGATCCGGATAATTACAAGAACGAGGAATGGCGCGCGGATGTGACGGGTAATGTGCAGCAGATCGAGCGCTTTCTCTATGCCGTGGAAAGCAGTCCCATGGGGTTGAAGGTCGAAGAGGTGGAATTGAACACCCGCGATGATTATGGAACTCAGTTCGCCCTCGGCTTGACGGTCAGCGGCTTGATTCTGCTCAACTCTCCAACCAACACAACTCAATGAAAAATCATCTTCTCAGCACTGGAACTTTGCTCCTGTTCATGGCGGTCCGCGGGATCGCCGCCGCGGAGCAAACCAATTCCTCCAGCCCCGCCATTAGCCCGGCCGCGGCGCCGACGGCGGCGTCGGCCCCGATTGTAGCTCCGGCGCCGGCCCCAATTGTGGCTCCCGCGCCGGCCGCGACTGTGGCTCCGGCTCCGGCCAAAGTGGCTGCGGCGTCAGCACCGGGCGCGGCGCCGGCGCCGGCCGCCGGCGCGGCTGCGACGTCGGAGGCCGGCGCGGCCGCCGGGTCGCCGCCGAGTTTGGCTTTGTTTGACGTTATCTGGCAGCGGAACATTTTTGATCCCAGGCGCCAGCCTTATCGTGGCAATGGGTTTACCAACACTCCACGACCGGTTCCACGGAATGTCGAGTCGTTCAAGTACTGCGGCCCGGGGATAAAAGTCGGCAAAGGGATTGACGCGCTTTTTACGGGTGATGGCGTGTCGGTTTCGGGAGTGTATGACGTGGGCGACCCCATTAACGGCTTCCTCATTGCGGAAATCACTACCAACGCGGTCACGTTGACAGACCCGCAAAGCACCAACAATCAAAAAATCGTTCTCAAGCCCGAAACTGGACTCAGCCGGGCGGATGGAGGGCCGTGGGCGGTGAAGTATATGACCACCGTGTATCCCACCGCTGTTCGCTCCTCGACAGAAACCACCGCGAGCGTTCAATATGTGCAGACACCTGTCGCCGATAACACCCAGGGAAACGATTTCACGGGTGGAGGTTATGGCAATCAGGATAATAATGGTAATGGCTTTGGCCGCAGAGGCCGCAGGGGAGGAGGAGGAGGCTTTGGCGGAAACGGAGGAGGCTTTGGAGGCTTTGGTGGCACGGGTGGATTTACCACCGTAACGACGCCGGCCGCCCCGGCCGCCCCGGTTGACCCGGCGGTGCTGGCAAGATTGCAAGCGCGCCGCGCACAGGAGAATCAATAATTATGAAAAACTTATCATCCATCTTGTTGGCCGGCCTGACCGCCGGTTGGTTTGGAGCCGCAGCGATTGCTGTGGCGCAAACAAATACCGCAACCCCGGCCGCGCCCCCGCCTGGCGAAGACGCGGCCCTGCCGCTCGCTCCGCCTCCCGGCGTCCCCGCGCCGCCGGCCGACCAGAGCCCGGGGGCCGAGCCGGCCGACCAAGCCAACCCGGCGCTCGCCGCAGACCAGACCAACGCCACACCCCCGGCACCAGTGGCCCCGCCCGGCGCGGAGGGGACCCACTCGGCCGCGACCGCAGGCGTGGCGGACAAGGGGCTAATCCTGGATGTTCACGGGTTCACCGTGGACCAGACGTTGAATTATCTCAGCAAGGCGGCGGGCTACACCATCATTCGCAAAGCCAACACGCGAAATGTCACCGGGACGGTTGATGTGGAAAGCCTGCAGCCTTTGAGCACCAATGACCTGGTTGTCCTGCTCAACAAAGTCCTGGCCGATGCCCAGTTGACGGCGATTCAAGATGGAAAGAATCTCACCATCGAGACGATCGAGGAGGCCAAAATCAGCGCGGGAACTCCCATCAACGTCTGGAACGGCGACTATACGTCCATTCCGCAAGACTCCGCGGTGGGGACTTATGTCATCTTGCTCCATTCGCTCAATCCAACCGAAGTGCTCAAGGACCTCCTCACCCTCAGGCCGCCGGACGCCGAGATGAACTCCAACCCGGGCGGCAATGCCATCATCATGACCGCCCGCAACTCCGATGTGCGCCACTTCGCCGAGATTATCGAGGCCCTGGATAGTTCGGGCAACGGCGACTTGGAGGTCTTTTTGCTCACTTACGCCGATTCCAAGGCCATCGCCCAGGAGTTGAAGGACGTGTTCGCGACGACGGATACCACCACGGGCGCTCAAGGCGGGAACCCGTTCTTTACAATGTTTGGACGCGGACGTGGCGGTGGCGGCGCCGCCGCCAACGCGGAGGATAATCCCAAGCGGGCGGCCATTCACATCAACGCGGTTTCGGACGACGAGAATAACGCCGTGTTGGTCAGCGCCCCTGTGGATATCATGCCCGGCATCTCCAACCTCATCTCCAAATTGGATATTCCGCAGGAAGACACGGTCCTCATCAAGGTCTTCGGCCTGCATCACGCCGATCCCACCGATGTCGTCAATGAGCTTTATACCCTGTTCCCCGATCCCACCATGCAGTCCACTCAACAAGGCAATGGGAACAGAGGAAATAGAGGGGGGCCGACGTTTGCTGGCAGGGGCGGCGGCGGCGCCGCGGCGGCGGCCAATGCCATGAGCGACCGCCTCAAGAAGCAAGTCACCGTCAATGCCGTGGCGGATGCCCGCACACAATCGGTGCTGGTGACCGCTTCCAAAGATACAATGAATGAGATCGAGAAGATGATTGAAGATTTGGACGCAAACCCGGCGCGCGCCATGCAGGTCTATGTGTTTCAACCGACTTATGGCGATGTGACCGATATGCAGGGTCCGCTGCAGGACCTCTTCGGCTCCACTACCTCCCGTTCCTCCACCACCCAGACCAGCGCCTTGACTCAGCGCATGACCCAGGCGGCGCAAAATGGCGGGGTGCTTTCAAGCAGCAGCCTCAACAGCACCGGTCTCGGCGGCGGCGGCGGTGGCGGCGGCACCACCGGGCTGCGCTAACCCAATTAATTCGAAAGACAAAAATATGATTCCCATAAATCAAAAGCCATTGATTACTCGCCTGCTCGCAGCCGTGGTCTGCTGTTGTCTTGCCCTCTTCTCCGCGCACGCGGGCGGCGGCGGCGGCGGCGGTGGGTTTGGCGGTGGCGGCGGCGGCGGCGGACGCGGCGGCGGCGGCGGCGGCGGTTTTGGTGGTGGCGGCGGCGGTGTCGGCGCGGGGTTGGGAACCGGCACCAGCGCGGGTTACGTCCCCAACGGCCAGATCGGCCCCATCACCTTGACCATGGACCCCGTCAGCGGCAGCATTATTTACACCACCGATCCGGTCAATAATTCCAACGTCGTCCGCGCCTTGATGGGCTTGGACAAGCCCCACTCCCAAGTCCTCATCAAAGTCGTCTTCCTGGAGGTCACTTATAATAATGACCTGGATTTTGGCATTGAAGGAGGCCTCACCCATAAAATCAACGGCAGCCAGACGATCAGTGTGAGCAACTTGTTCGGCCTGGCCGCCCAGGGCTTGGTGCAATCTTCCGGCTACCCTGGCAATCCGGGCGCGGGCTTCTTTACCATCGCGGGCGATAACTTCGCGGGCACGGCGCGGTTTATTTCGGAAAAGGGAACGGCTAAAATCCTCTCCCGGCCGACCATTCTGGCCCGAACCGGCCAGCCGGCCAACATCGTCATTGGCCAGGAAGTGCCCCTCATCACCGGCGTCAACTTTGGCACCCTGGGGCAGGTCACCAGCGTCATTTCCTACACCAGTGTCGGCATTATTTTGAACGTCACTCCCTACATCTATCCCAACGGCGATGTGGAAATGATCCTCAACCCGCAAATCTCCGAGGTTGCCACCGGTCAATCAACCCTCATTTCCAGCGGCACCAACGGCAATTTCAGCACCCCCTACATCAACACCCGTTCCGCCAACACCGTCGTCGAAACCCCCAACGGCCAGACCGTCGTCATCGGCGGCCTGATGCAGGACAGCAAAACCACCACCGCCGACAAGGTTCCCTTTTTGGGCGATATTCCCTTGCTCGGCAACCTTTTTAAGCATACCGTCAAGGCCGACGTGACCACCGAACTGATGATTTTTGTGACGCCTTACGTTGTCAAAACCCCGGCCGAACTGGCCAGCATGTCCCGCGATGAAACCAGCCGGCTGCAAAAATCCACCATGAAATCCTTTCCGCAACACGAGCGCGACGCCTACATTGATCCCGATTCGCCCGACGCGGAGATCTCGCCGGCAATGGGGACGGAGTCACCCGCACCCAGATGATATCGCGACGTAACTGGGCGATTTACGGAATGCTTCTGGCCGTCTGGACCGGATTGATCTCCTGGCAGGTGGCCGAGCATCTGCGCGTCGAAAAGGCCGCCCGCGCCCTCCTGGTCGAGCGCGCCCGCGGCGTGGCCATCACCTGCGGGAGAATCCTGCGCCGCCCGGGCAGACTGGTCATTTACAAAGAAGAGCTTGAATCCACCATCAGCCAATTGGTCCGGCCGGGCGAAACCAATTCGGGCGAGCTCCGCTCCGTGGTGCTGGTCAACCGCGCCGGCAACATTGTCGCCACCGCGCCCACCAACCTCTCTCTTTCCACTGAAGAAATGCAGAGTCCCAACTGGGCCGCCCCGATCGTCTGGCTGCCCAACCTGGTGGATTTGGGCACCAACCTCAGTTCCGATCTCATCATCCTCCCCTTTGAGAAATATGTGGAAATGCGAACCAATGCGCCGGCCGGTTCCGGCGCCAATCCTCCCGCCGCCGTCGCGCCGACCAATGGAAACTCCGGTGGCACCAATGCGCCGGGCCGGGGCAGGTTTGGCCGGGGCAGGGGCCGGGGCGCTGAATTCGTCCGGCCAACCTGGATGAGTCCCGATGATTTCAAGAACTTAAGCGACAGGGAGGGGGCGCACAACTTCTTCGTCGGCATGTCCACCCAGCCGGTGCAGGATGCCGACGCCGCCGATTTTGTGATCCGGTTCATCATCGCCCTGCTGGGCACCGCCGGCGTGGTGGCCGGCGGCCTGGCCTACCATAGCCTGGTCAAGTCTTCCGATCTCCAGCTTCGCCTGGTCCGCGCCAGCGAAATGAATTTGCATCTCAAGGAAATGAACCTCGCCGCCGCCGGCCTGGCCCACGAAACCCGCAACCCCCTGAACATCATCCGCGGCCTGGCCCAGATCATTTCCAAACAGCAGGATGCCTCCCCCGAAATCCGCGCCAAGACCCGCGACATCATTGATGAAACCGACCGCGTCACCGCGCAATTGAATGAGTTTATCAACTACTCCCGTCCGCGCGAAGTGCGCCGCGCCCCCACCGATCTGGCCGCCGTCGTGGGCGAAGTCGCCCGCACCTTGAATTTCGACATCGAGGAAAAAGGCATCCAGTTGCAGATCGTCATGGAACCCCTCAAGATCGAGGCCGACGAACAACTCCTCCGCCAGGCCCTCTTCAACCTGGTCCTCAACGCCGTCCAGGCTGTCCCCGCCAAAGGCGAAATCCGCATTCGCGCCAGCAAGCGCAACAACGAGGAGGCCTTCATCGAGGTCTCCGACAACGGCCCGGGCGTGCCCCAGTCCAATCGCGCCGAGATTTTCAAGCCCTACTTCACCACCCACCCGGAAGGCACCGGCCTCGGCCTTTCCGTCGTCCAGCAAATCGTCCAGGCCCATGGCTGGGAAATCTCCTGTCTGGCCAACGAACCGGCGGGCGCTCTTTTTCGCATTGCCCACGTCAAGCTTTCCGGCAAGGATTAGTGAACAATTGCCTGCGGATGTTTCAAAGATCGAGGCCCAGCCGCGCATCCTCATCGTGGATGACGACCCGGCCCAGCGCAGTCTGCTCGATTCCTTTCTGAGCAGTCAGGGGTTCCAAACTGTCGTCGTCCCCTCCGGCGAGCGCGCCCTGGATGTCCTCCGCTCCGAAAACGTGGATATGATGATCTCCGACGTCCGCATGCCCGGCCTCTCCGGGTTGGAGACCTTGCGCCGCGCCCGCCAGGCGCGCGGCGGCCTGCCCATTCTCTTGGTCACCGCTTATGCCGACGTGCGCGACGCCGTGGGGGCCATGCGCGACGGCGCTGTCAACTATCTTTCCAAACCGATTGACCTGGACGAATTGCTCGCCTCCGTCCGGCAGGCCACCGGCCTCTCCCAAACCGCTCCGGTCAAGTTCTCGGACGAAAAGCAACTCCCCTCTCACATCATCGCCGTCAGCCCCCTCATGCAGGCCCTGTTCCGCGACTGCGCCCTGATCGCCCGTTCGGAAAGCCGCGTCCTGATCACCGGCGAGAGCGGCGTGGGCAAGGAAGCCGTCGCCGACGTCGTTCACGCCTGGAGCATGCGCGCCGCCGGCCCGCTGGTGAAGGTCAATTGCGCCGCCATCCCGGAGAACTTGCTCGAAAGCGAACTCTTCGGCCACGAAAAGGGCGCCTTCACCGGCGCCATTGCCCAGCGTCTCGGCCGCTTCCAAATGGCCGATGGCGGCACCATTTTCTTGGATGAGATCGCCGAGATGTCCCCGCCGCTCCAGGCCAAACTCCTGCGCGTCGCCCAGGATGGCCGCTTTCAGCGCGTCGGCTCCAACGCCGAGGTTCGCGTCAACGCCCGCATCCTGGCCGCCAGCAACCGCAATTTGGAGCAGGAGGTCAAAAGCGGCCGTTTCCGCGAGGACCTCTTTTACCGCCTCAACGTCTTCGAAGTCAATGTGCCCCCCTTGCGCGAGCGCCGCGAGGACATCCTGCCTCTGGCCCATCTCTTCCTTAACGAATTCACCCAGGGCCGCGCCAAGCTCTCCTCGGCGGTCAACGTTTGTCTGGAGCGCTACTCCTGGCCCGGCAACGTGCGCGAGCTGCGCAACGCCATGGAGCGCGCCGCCCTCCTTTCCCGCGGCGAACTCATCATGCCCGAGCATCTTCCCGCCCGCATTCGGCCCGCTTCCGGTTCCCCCGCTCCATTGGACGAGGCCGAGGCCCAGCATCTCGAAGAGATCGAATATCAGGCCGTGCTCCAAACCCTGCGCAAGCTGGACTTCAACCGCACTTCCACCGCCAGGCAGTTGGGCATCAGCCGCCGCGCCTTGATCTACAAATTGCAGCGCATGCGCGAGCGCGGCTTCGACGTGGACCGCGCCGCCGGGCAGTAACCTTCTCAATTCACCGCCTTGCTGGAAATTACCAATTTGCGGATTGATTTCGCCTCGGGCGGCCGCCGGCTGCGCGCGGTGGACGGCGTTTCCTTTTCCATCGCCCCTGGCGAAACCCTCTGCCTGGTCGGCGAAAGCGGCTGCGGCAAAAGCGCCACCGCCCTCTCCATCGCCCGGCTGCTGCCTTCCCCGCCCGCCCATTATGCCGGCGGCCGCATTGTGCTCAATGGCATCGAAGTCCTGCGCGCCTCCAACGACCAACTCCGCGCCCTTCGCGGCGGGGTTGTCAGTTATGTTTTCCAGGAGCCGGGCGCCTCCCTCAATCCCGTTTTTCGCGTCGGCGCCCAAATCAAGGAGATGCTCCATTTGCACCGCCCCGCCTCCGCCACCGACGCGGAAGTCATCCACCTGCTAAAAATGGCCGGCATTCCCGCCCCGGAATCCCGCCTGCGCGCTTATCCCCACGAAATGTCGGGCGGGATGCTGCAACGCATCCTCATCGCCATGGCCCTGGCCGCCGAGCCAAAATTGCTCGTGGCCGACGAACCCACCACCGCCCTCGATGTCACCATCCAGGCGCAGATTCTCGATTTGCTCAAGGACTTGCGCCAGCGCCTCGGCATGAGCCTGCTCCTCATCACCCACAATTTGGGCATCGTCGGCCAAATCGCCGATCGCGTGGCGGTCATGTATGCCGGGCAAATCGTCGAGATGGCTCCGGCGCGCCCCCTCCTGCGCCGCCCATTGCATCCCTACACGCTCGCGTTGATCCAATGCGTGCCAAAGCTGGGCGCCCAGCCCGCACGCCTCCTTTCCATCCCTGGCGGCGTCCCCGCCCTGGATGCCATGCCGGAGGGCTGCCGGTTCCATCCGCGCTGCCCCAGGGCGCGCCCCGAATGTTCCCGGATCGCCCCCCAGTTGATCGAGGTGGAACCCGGCCGCTGGGTGCGCTGCCCATACTGGATTCAGGATTTCCCCCAATGATTCCCATCCCCCAACATCAACCTCTCCTCGAAGTGCGCCATCTCAAGGTCCATTTCCCGCTCCGACACGGCATTTTCGGCGGCGCGCGGGGCAGCGTCAAGGCCGTGGATGATGTCAGTTTCACCATCGAGCCTGGCGAAACTTTGGGGCTGGTCGGCGAAAGCGGCTGCGGCAAGACCACTCTCAGCCGCGCCATCGTCAAATTAATCGAGCCGACCGCCGGCAGCGTCTGGCTGGAGGGCGAGGACATTGCCCACTTGGGCGCGGCGCAAATGCGCGCGCGGCGGCGGGTCTGCCAGATGATTTTCCAGGATCCCTTCAGTTCCCTGGACCCCCGCATGACCATCGGCCAGACCATCGGCGAGTCCCTGGACATCCATCGTCTGGCCCCAACCGTTGCCCTGCGCCAGGCCAGAATTTCCGAATTGTTGACAATTGTCGGCCTGGACCCGGTCCACGCCCGCCGCTACCCGCACGAATTCAGCGGCGGCCAGCGCCAGCGCGTCGGCATCGCCCGGGCGCTGGCCGTCTCGCCCAAATTGATTGTCTGCGACGAACCGGTCAGCGCCCTGGATGCTTCCGTCCAGGCGCAAATCATCAATCTGCTCCAGGACCTCCAGCGCGAGCGGGCGGTGGCCTATTTGTTTGTGGCCCATGATCTGGCCGTCATCGAGCACATCAGCCGGCGCGTGATGGTGATGTATTTGGGCAAGGTGGTCGAATGCGGCGACGCCAAAGCCGTGGTGCAAACCCCTAAACATCCCTACACAACAGCCCTCATTTCCGCCGTGCCACAAATCAATCCTGCCACCGGCGCGCGGCGCATCATTTTGCCCGGCGAGATGCCTTCGCCGCTGGACCCGCCCAAAGGCTGTCCCTTTCATCCCCGTTGTTCCATCGCCGAACCCCGTTGCCGCATCGAGCCGCCCGCCCTCCGCGAAATCTCCCCCGCCCATTTCGCCGCCTGCCATTTGGCGCGGTAGCCTGCGGTCCATGTTAGCCTTCAGCCTTTAGCCTTGTGTTTGAACGTCCCCACAGCCAGCACAGAAGAAACAGAAATCCCGGCGCAGCGAACGCCGCAAAAGCAAAGCCCCTTGGAAAACTTGACGACATAAGCCGATCCGCCAGATAAAAGGCGGCCAGACTCCCAACCGTGATGCCTCCGCCCAAACCCTTCCACCGCCAGGCCAGCGCCATCCCCAGACAAACTCCGAACGGGAAGAATACGAATAATACCAACTCGCGGGCGGTAAAACGCGACAAATTCAATCCTTCCCCAAAGGCGAACATAAGAACCACGCCCACCGCCAGGATGCTCAACACCCTTGCCGACCACCGCAGAGCGCAAAGTAAGACCGACTGGTTTGTCATCAGGCTGTTCATATTTTTCTTCCTCCATGCAACTTGATTGTAAATGAATTAATGAATGTGGATTAATTGAAGGCCCGCGGTGAGCACCATGCTGTTCTTTCCGCCGAACCATGTGCCGCTGGTGTCGACCGCCCCTTTGATGAAGTGGCCGTCATAATTGCACGGCATCATCACTCGCTTGCGCGTGATGCCTTCAGCCGCCACGATGGCTCCATCAAGGTTGCCCGTGATAATGTAGTCGGTTTCTATGTTCAGCTTGCGGCCCAGCCAACCACGATTTTTGAGAAAGCGGCCCTCCGAGAGTTTGGCGTCCCCGACTGTGCCGGTCACGCTCCCGTCTGCATGAATGTCCACGTTTACAGGAAGGTTCTTTTGACGGCACCACGAAACGATGATCCGGCCGTTTCCGCCCCAATGACCAACCAGGGCCGGGGTGAGGACGCTATGGGGGGCGCATGAGATCACGAGCGGCAGCGTCAGGGCGAGTGCCGCGATCCATCGGGCGCGATGCATTGTAAAAACCATATCCGAAAGATACACCTGCTCCGGCCCGGGGTGTTAATTGAAAAAACTTGTGAAGGTATTGATAAAAACGATGCTGCTGGACTATGGTTCCACCATGAATATCCACCATCTCGAGCTGTTTTATTACGTGGCCAAACACGGCGGCATCAGCGAAGCCATTCGCCACATGCCCTATGGCATACAACAACCCGCCCTGAGCGCCCAAATCCTGCGATTGGAGGACGATCTGGGCGTCAAATTATTCACACGCCGTCCCTTTTCCCTCACTCCGCCCGGAGTGAAACTCCACCAATTCATTCAACCGTTTTTTGCCAACCTCGAGACCATGGCTGCCCAACTGCATCCGGACGCCGCGCCCCATCTGCGGATTGGCGCGCCGGAGTTGATCTTTCGGGATCATTTGCCTGATTTGCTCAAGGCCTTGCGCCCGCGATTCCCCCGGTTGAAACTCTCCCTCAGATCCGGCTATCAACCCCAATTGGAAACCTGGCTCCAACAGCGCGAGATTGATGTCGCCCTCACTCCCCTGGAAACCAATCCGCCCGCCAGTCTCAAGATGGTTTCGCTCCTTCACCTGCCGCTGGTCCTGCTGGTTCCCCGCCGAAGCCCGATCAAGGACGCCACGGATTTATGGGCTTTGGACAAGATCGAACAACCGCTCATCTGTCTTCCGCCGACAGAAACCGCCTCCAAAAACTTCCAGCAAGGCCTGGCGCGGCTCGGTGTGGATTGGCCGCCCAGCGTGGAGGCCAGTTCGCTCGAAGTAACAAACACCTATGTGCTTGATGGTTATGGGATCGGACTCTCGGTGGCCATTCCCAAGCGGCCTTTCCCGCGCGGCCTGCGAATGCTTCCGCTGGATGGATTCCAGCCTGTCGAGCTTGGGGCCTTGTGGTATGGCGAGCCGAACCCGGTGGGCAAAGCCTTCCTGGAAGAGCTTCAACGCCGCGCCTCCAATCTTGCGCGCTAATGCCCATATTATCCCACTTACAAGGGTTCTGCGCACTTGGTTGATCTTCTTGCGCATGCCTACGGCCGCGTCCGGCAGGAAATGAACGAGCAGGAGGATGTGCCGACCCACGAGCCGGTATAATTGCCACCACCCTCGCCGCAGGCGCCGCCCAGGCACAGCGAGGTGCAATTCTCGGGCGTTCCCGCATGGTCGCCAACCGCGTCGCCGGCCAGGTAACCGTCCGGGTTCTGATGGCAGGGCTTGACACCGAATGAATTACAGCTCCTGATGGCCGCGTCATAGCAGGCCGCGCTCCATTGCCAGTTGCAATTGATCCCCGCAGTGTCGCAACTGAACGTTCCCGTCCAACAAACCGACTTGCAATTGGCGAAGTCCGGGTTCCACGGAATGGCCAAGCAGGAGAGGAATATCTCGTCGTCGCCCGCGATGGGCAGCGTCGTACTCCAGTTTGCGCCGTCGTAGGCACAACTGCCGCTGGCGGCCGTTGGGGTGAAGACGATTTGGCCATTGGGCATCGGATAAGTGTAGGTCTTTCCATTGTTGCAGGTCAGGACGACCGAAGCATTTTGGCAATAAATCGTGCATGCCTTGCCCGGGTTGGCGCTGATGTGGGAGTTAAACCAGACATAACAGTTGCCCGGATTTATCGGATTGAAACTGCCGCAAATCTGGCTGATCACGTTTTCAGTGGTGATGATGGTCGTCACCGTGGCCGTGCTGGTTGCTGACGCGTCGTCAACCTCCGTCCCGGTGGCTGTAGCTGTGTTGACCACTTTGCTGGAGCCCGATGGCACAACGTATGTGGCCGTGAACTGGAAGCCCTGGCCTGGCGCCACGCCGGCCTGCGAGAAGATCGTGCCGCCCAGCAGCGGATCCACCACTGTCAACGTCTCGCTGGCCTGGCTCGTATTGGTCACGGCGAAGGTGTAGGTAATGGTCTGGTCGCACGGTGCGGCGCAGGGACCGGTCATGATCAATAGCACCGCTGGCTTCGGCAGGGGGGTCACGGTCACTGTCACAGTACTGGTCGCGGTCAATCCTGCTGTGTTCGCGATGGTATAAGTGAAAGTGGCCTTTCCAACGTAGCTCGAAGTTGGCGTGAAAATGACGCTGTTTCCGGACAGCGTCACGGTCCCCCCAACCGCCGGCTGAGTGCTGCTGGTGACTGACAGTACCAGCGGAGGCGAATTCGGATCAGAATCGGAGGCCAGCACATTGATCGTCACCGCCATGTCCTCTGGAGTCGAAACGGCAACCGGATTGGCCAGCGGCGGCGACACGACGGTTACCGTCACAGTACTGGTCGCGGTCAATCCTGCGCTGTTCGCGATGGTATAAGTGAAAGTGGCCGTTCCAAAGAATCCCGCACTGGGCGTGAAAATGACGTCGTTTCCCGACAGTGTAACGGTCCCCCCAGCCGCAGGCTGAGTCCAGGCGGTGACTGTCAGTGGGAGGAGCGGAGGCGAATTCGGATCAGAATCGGCGGCCAGCACATTGATCGTCACCGCCACACCCTCCGGAGTCAAAACGGCAACGGGATTGGCCAATGGCGGCGAGTACACGGGCGGGATCTGCTCTGTCGTAATGGCAGGAGGAAGCGCCATTGGGGTGAATACGGACCCAGGCAAACCCGGCGGCGGATCATTCGTCAAATTGAGATCTTCCACCGCAAGAGGCGTTGCGGTGATCATGTATCCGGCGACCAGGAACACGATGGGATTGGCCGCGTCGGCCAAGCCGCTCGTCAGTGTAGGCGTCAAGGGGGTGGATCCCACGATTGGGATTTCCGTCCACAATCCGCCGACCACGCCGCCCTGGATGTATTCGACGAAAATGGTCTCGTAATTGATCTCCGTCGGACTGTCGGAAACTCCGTTGGTGCTTGCAACTCCTGTCAAGCCCAAAGTGACGGCATAATCCAGGTTACTATCCGAGTTGTTGATTTCCTCGCCAGTCCAGTACTGAAACAGCGGCGCGGCGCTCACAGTGCCGGTCAGACCAAACTCTACTGTGTTGGTTCCCGTACTCGGAGAAAGGGCGTTGCCGGAAAATGTGAGGACAAAGTTGCCGTTGGGAAGGGTGTTGGTGGTGATCTGGGAGGTATTAGTGCCGGCCGCTGCGAACGGATCCGTATTTACATCGGTCGGATCCTGGGCCGAAATATCCGCATTGGTGGCGAACACCATTTCAAAATTGTCCCAGCCCGAAAACGTGTAACCGGACACTGGAGCCGGGAGGCTGGGAACTTGGACTGATTCGCTGTACCAAGGG
>JBEKOF010000050.1:0-21919 GCA_049522055.1 Verrucomicrobiota bacterium
TTTTTCGCCTCAAGCCATTACCCTCAAGAAATTCCTCGCCCGCAAAATCGCCCTGCAAAGGGCCTCGAATCGTCAAATCTTTGAACTGGACTTGGCTGCATGAACTTTTCACTGTCCAGTATTGTATTTATTGGTCACTGGCAGCTACCATTGTTCAATTCCGCGACTCGCCGCCTTTCAATCCTGGCAAATCGGTATTGCGTCTTTTCCAAAATCCATTTTGAATCGTCCTACCATGCAGGACATCGGGGACAGTGCCGCAATCCAACCAATCGAGCTGTCTGTCCCCCGCCACCACCCCGACATCATTCGCGCTCCACGCGACTATTTTCTTGGCCCGGTGTTCGCCGCGACAAAACAGTCAGGCCCGCGCGAAGTGACAGTCCGGGTCAAGATCGGTGAAGATGTTTCGGAACGACGCTATCAAATTGGCGGTTTCCATCCAATGGACCCGGATCTCCACCCGCCGGCGCTCGATGTGCGCCACGCCCGCGCGATTTTCTTTTTTGGGGCATTGCCCATTTCAAATGGAGCGACGACATGGGCGAGGCACGCCGCTACGCCGCGCATCTGCTCCGCGCGGTGCTTCCCAGGTGCAGACCGCCAGAGCAGTCAGCCGGCCTTTGCAGTCAACTGTAAAGGGCGCACACGGGCCAGTGTTTTCCTCTGTACACGTACGCGAGGGTGGAGGAAAGTGACCAACAAATGAGGGTGTGCGAGGCGGAAAGGCAAGGCCGTCCAAACGTGAGCGATTTTGCGCTGGAAAAGTACGGCGCCGCATACGAAGACGCGAAGATCGCCAAGGAGGACATCTTTTATTATGTCTATGGAATTCTCCATTCGCCCGAATACAAAACACGCTTCGCCGCCGATTTGGGGAAGATGCTGCCGCGGATTCCGTTTGCAAAGGATTTTTGGCCGTGGAGCGAGGCCGGGCGAAAGCTCGCGGAAATCCACCTGAATTACGAAGGTGCCAAGCCATACCCCGTGAAGGAGCAGCGGGACGAATTGGGGCTGGAAAGCGAAAAACTTTACCTGGTGGAGAAAATGCGATTTGGGAAAAAGGAGAAGGAAACAGACAAATCGGTGATTCATTACAACAGCCACATCACGCTCACGGGGATTCCCTTGGCCGCGTATGAATACGTTGTCAACGGCAAGCCTGCCATCGAATGGATCATGGACCGCTACCAACGCACGAAAGACCCGGACAGCCAGATCGAAAACGACCCGAACGATTGGGGGCGCGAGCACAAGGAGCCAAAATACATGCTCAACCTGGTGAAAAGCATAATCACAGTCAGCCTTGAGACGATGAAGATCGTCAACGCCCTGCCTCCACTCAACGAGCGGAAGCGGTGAAAAAGAAGGAGCCGAGGCAAGGGAAAGACGGCATTTAGGGTTTCGTCGAGTTGACCCCATGACCAGCCGCGCCGGGGCCAAGTCAGGCGGCGCTACTGTCGCTTGAGCGAAGCGACGCACGCATGGCAGGGAGAAACCAGAGCAAAATCGGCCGCCACGCCGAGAATGCGTGTAGACAAAAGAACGGCAAAAGTGGACGAAAAAAAGGGCAGCGGTTGGAAAAACCGGCGAAAAGTTGCCGACATTTGCCGACAGATTTCGTGCCAAAATACCATCCTTATATGTTACAAGCCCAACAATCAGAACAGCGACAAAACCATTGAAAACACAGTGTTTTATGGGTGTTTGAGGGTATTTTTTAGAGTTGACACAAATCGGTTTAGCAAACCGCCGCATTCGGCCACTCTGCCACCTCTCCGACACTCTAAATTCAAACAACACTTCCCAAGCGCCCTCTATACGTATCGCCAAACATCCAAATGGTCAATTCTGATTGTTCGGCTGTCCGTCTCAGCCGTTCTTAGCAGGACTGCCGCATGGCGCAGGTCATGGCGCGGTGGCGCGGACTTGCGGCAAAAGCCCTGGCAACCGCGGCGGCATTTCCATGGACAACCCGCCGGTGATCTCCACCGGCGCCGACTTGATCTCAATGGTGGCCGGCTTGAGACCCTCCCGTTTGGCGGTCAGCGTGATCGTGCCCGGCGTGAGCGTCGAGCGGATCGCCACCCGGTTGATGCCGCACTCGGTGTCCAGATGGCGTTCGTTGGTGGAATCCAGCTTCCCGGCGTTGAACCCTCCGCGCCAGATCCCCGGCCCGGTGATCTCGAAATCAACCCTCGCCTCGTCCGTCGGACAGCGCCGGCCTTGCGCGTCCACCGCCTCGAAGTCAATCAGGGCCACGTCGCTGCCGTCGGCCCGCAACCCCTGCGGCCCCGTATGCAGCGTGAGCTTGATGGCATTTGGCTCGCCCGCGGTCTGGATTTCCTGCTGCGCGACCACCTTCCCGCCCTGCGTCGCCACGGCCTTGATCGCGCCCGGAGCAAAGGCAACATCAGGAAACGCGTAAACACAACCCGTGTCCATGTTCTCCAGCAGCTCGGAGCCTGGCACCCGGCCTCCTCCATTGAAGGTATCCACGAATTGGGTCGTCTTGTTTGTCACCCCCAGCGATTTGCCGTTCAGGAACAGCTCCACCTGGTCGCAATGCGTGGCCGCGACATATACGGTCTTCTTGGTGCCGGCGGGATAATTCCAATGCCCGACGATGTGGAGGTCCGGCTGCTCGCTCTGCATCACGCGCGAAACCCAAAAAATCTCCTTCGGCAGCCGCACCCCGTCCACCTTGCCGCTGACCCGGAGCACATAGCTCCCCTGCTGCCGGCCATCGGCGTCGGAATCCGTCCAGTAGATGGAGCAATAGGCCGACCATTTCGAATGCGCCGGATCGGGGTTGTCAATCCGGTTGCGCACGTAACTGGTGTAGCGCACGGCGGCGGCCAGGGCGAACGACTCGGAAGTCCAATGGTAAGTGTCCACCGGACGGCCGCCGATGGTGCCCGCCTTGGGCTTGAATCCAAAATGCGGCGGCGAGTAATCGTCCCAAATGCCCCGTGCCGCTTCATCCCGAAAATCTTCCGTCTCGATCAATGGCGCCTTGTCGCGGCGCGCGATGCTGTAGCCGCGGAAAATATCATCGTTGGTGATCAAATCGGTCTGCGGCGCCTGGCCGATCATCACCCCGTAATACTCGCAGTACGGAGTCAGCGCCTTGTTGGCGTTCGCATTATCATTGTCGCGCGTCCCGGCAACCCGCCCGCCATGCGGGTCCCATTGCTTGCGCAGGGCCACTATCTCCTCCATCTGGTTGGTTTCCACCACCGTATTGCCCGCCTCCCAAAAGAAAATGCTCGGATTGTTCCGATAAAAAATCATCGAATCGCGCATCACTTCCGCTCGTTGCTCCCACTGTCGGCCGTGGGCCGTGCCTTCCTGATCCCCCGCCGGGCAGACCTCCACAATGCCATAGCGGTCGCACCCGGAGACGTCCACCCGCTGCGGCGAGATGTGCATCCAGCGCAGATAGTTGCCATGGCTCTCGCGCAACAACGCCAGGGTCAAATCGTGCATCCAGTCCGGATACGCGCCGCCCACACCCGCCCAGTCGTTGGCCGAACGCTGCGAATACCCGGTCAGCCAGAGAAATCGCCCGTTCAGCCAGACACCTCCTGTGCCGGCGCCCCCCTTGAACGCCGTCTGGCGAAAACCGGTCTGCGTCTCGCACACGTCCACCACTTTCTCGTTCACGGTCAGCATGGAATAAACCCGGTAAAGATACGGATCGTTCACGTCCCAGAAGCGGGCGCCGGCCAGCGTGCCGGAGGCCGTGAATACTTCCGACTGGCCGGCCACCAGGTCGGAAGTGTTGCCCTCCAGTCGCGCCCGCACCACCCCGTCGGCATCCACCACCACGGCGGAAAGCGTAATGGAAGCGTAATCTTCCGTCTCGTTGACCACCTCCGCTTCCACCTTCACCTCCGCGGTCTTTTGCTTCAGGTCAATGGCCTCTGGATAAACGTAGATGCCGGTCGTCTTGAGATTCTCGTAGAGCGGCAATGTCTGGTAAATCTTGCCCGCCACGATCAGTTTGGCGTCCCGGTTCAGCCCGCCAAAATTGGGGTTGAAATGCTTTCCGTTCCATTGGTAGGCCGTGCCGGTATCCTCTTCTTTATAGTTGACACTGTTGTCCACCTTCACCGCCAGCAGGTTGTCCTGCCCGCCGAACTTGACGAACTTGCTGATGTCCAGGCCCACGGCCGTGATGCCGTTCTCATATTTGCCGATCGCCTGCCCGTTGAGGAAGAATCGCCCCGCCTGCCGCATCCCGTCGAATTCGAGAAAGACCTTTTGGCCGTCCGCGCCGGCGGGCAGCTGGAAGTGTTTGCGATACCAGCCCACGCCAAACATTTTCTCGCCCTGGTCGCCGCCCCCGTGGCTGATGAATGCGCGATAGGTGTCCGTCTCGTTCCAAGTGTGCGGCAGGCTCACGCTGGCCCAGGCCGCGTCATCGAACCCCGGTTGATCGGCTCCGGCCGAGTCGCCAAAGGCGAATTTCCATCCAGGGTTGAAATTATACGTCACCCGCGGCGAGGCGGGTGGCGTGAACGGCGGCGCAGCCCCCCGCAGCCGATCGTCGGAGAAGAAAACGGCGCAAACAACCAGCGGCAGCACAATCTTTGATTTCATGACCAATGATTAAACGGAAGGAATTCCTGTCGAGCAAGAACGAAAAGCAATTTTGCAATGGACTCTGGCCTTCATGTCCCCTTAAGGTTCGCAGGAGTAAAATAGCAGCATGAAAACTCAAACAGATGCGAGAATGCTTCTGCTCATCACGGCGATCCTCTTATCCACCCCGGTCGGATCAGTGGCGGCGGGGACCAACGGAATCGAACTCAAACAGTTGGTGCAGCAATACCTGCCGGGAGCCAGGCTGCAACCCGACGCGCCAGCCAAACCCCGGGCGCTGATTTCGGCCTCAGGCGGCGCCCTGGATCTCCCCACCGCCTTGCGCGAGAATCCCCAACCCAGGAAGAAAGCCGGATATTGGGTCACCCCCACGATGACTTTCCTCAGCCGCCAGCACATGGCGGCCGCAACCACAAATGATGCCCAGGGTGTCATTCAACTGCTCCACGCGCTGACGCGCGGCCCCAGCTCTGTCAAGCAGATTATTTACCGGGCCAGCGCGGTGGACGGCGGATGGGTGGTGGAAGTCGAACCCGCCTCCGCGAAAAATCCGGAAAAGATCCCCGCCATGACTCCTTACGAACTGCTCGTGGATGCCGGCCGGCGCGTGGCGCAGATCCGGCAGCGGTGTTACGCCTACGCCGGCAGCCCGGCGGTTTATGAGCTTACCGTCCGCACCGTCTACGAGCGGGAAATAAAACTCAACGGCGGCATTAACTTCCAGGCGATGGTGGAGAAGGAATTGGCGAAGGAATGGGAGAAGGAGAAAGAGCAGAAGATGCTCCAACCATAGGGAGGCGCTGTTCCGCCCTGGCCCGATGCCGGCGAAAACCCCGACCGGGGATCCCTCACTTTGATGCCATCAGGCGAGGTGAGGTGGCAGGCCTTGCGATTTTGCTCCTCCCAAAAATGAGGTCGGCACGAGTCTAGCTGTTGTCACAATTGCGTGTCTCACCAATCCGCGTGTGCGGATTGGGCGGGGTCTGGTTCGAGCTCAACGACCGGACCCCGTTTCGTTTTTCTCAATGCTGCGCCCGGCACGGATCTAGCTCTATCCAAGTCTGCGTGTCTCACCAATCCGCGGGTGCGGATTGGGCGGGGTTCGGTTCGCGCTCAACGACCGGGCCCCGTTTCGCTTTTAATCCACACGCAATAAAGCACTTGCGTTGGTGACACGATGGCGGTAAATGCCCGAGCCTGCCCATGGATAAGGGCAGAATTGATGCCTTGCGGGCACAAAAACCCCCCGGCTCCCATTGGCAAACCTGCGCCCTTTCTCAAAGGGCCAAACCGCGCCGGTTCGGCTTAACTTAACTGGCGGGTGCTCCCGATAGGGCGCCTGGCGGCTCCGGCAGCGCGCCAGGCGGGCGAACAGCCTTGCAACTCTACTTGACGTGGCTGGACACCAGCTTGGTCATCTCAAACATGCTGACCTGCTTCTTGCCGTTGAAGACGGCTTGCAAGGATTCGTCAGCATTGATGTTGGTTTTTACCTTCTTGTCCTGCAACCCGTTCTTCCGAATATACGCCCAAAGCTTCTTGGTCAATTCGGTGCGCGGGAGAGGTGTCGCCCCAACGACTTTGGCCAGTTTTTCATCCGGGGTGACCGGCTTCATAAAGGCTGCGCTGGGTTTTCTTTTTGCTTTAGATTTTGTTGCCATGCCTCTTTGTTACCTTGCCGCCAGAAGAATGCAACATTAAACTTCACTCGATTTGCGCTTTTTTCATCGCATAATCCCCCGCCCTCCCCTCCCCCGCCCTCGTCCTTTCCCCGTCTTTTATGTCAAACATACAACGCCTGCTCCAGATCCCGCACCACCACGCTCATGTAGGGATAGCGCTCCGCCATGTCGCGGCGCAGGCATTTGAGTATGATCTTTTCCAGCGCGGGCGGAAGGTCCGCGTTGTATTGGCGCGGGGAGATCAATTCGTCCTGGAGTTCCCGGCGTAATATCTCCTCCGGGCTTTCGCCGGGAAAGGGCTTCGCGGCCGTGAGCATCTCGTAGGCCGTCACGCCGAAGGCATAGATGTCCGTGCGCTGGTCTATGCCCTGGCGCTGCAATTGCTCCGGCGCCATGTAGGCGGGCGTGCCCGGATTGCCCGGCATTTTTTTCGGCTTTTCCGGCAGCCGCCGGGCCAGGTCGAAATCCACCAGGCGCACGCTGGCGTTGCGCGAGACCAGGATGTTCTCCGGCTTGTAATCCAGGTGGAGGAACCCGCTTTGATGCACATGCTCCAGGGCCACCGCCATGTCAATCATTATTTGCGCCAGGTTCTCCCCCAGCGTGGGATCGCTCCGGCCCTGCAGTTGCCTCAGGTTGGAGCCTTCCACATATTCCATCAGCAAATAGTGCGACCCCTCGATTTTCCCGTGCTCGAAATAGCCGATCACCTTGTCGTGCTCGTGGATTTGCGACAAGATCTCGCACCCGCGGACAAAGCGCCGGCGCGCCGTGAAATTAAACCGCAGGTTCTGATGCAGCCGCCGCAGCGCGAAGGCCTCCCCCTTCGCGTCCGTCGCCAGCCAGATGTCGGCCATGCCGCCGCTGTTGATCAGTTCCTGCAAATAGAACCGCCCAAATCGGCCCGGCTGCGGCGGCGGCTTGCCCGCATTTTCATTCAAGTTGGTTTCCATGTGCTTTCCATCAATGCCGGACTCCATGATTATATGCTTGGCGGATTCCGCAAAGCGTTTTTTAATGCTCTCCCATGCGGCCGGTCAGATCCTTGCTCATCTACATCGCCCTGGTTTTTGGCGGCGGCGCTCTGCTGGCCCCTTGGCTTTATCTCCTGGCCCAAGGGGCGGCCAGGCACTGGGCCGCATGGGCCGCCCTGGCCGCAAACCCTTTTTACCGGTTCGTCTTGCGCTCCATTCTCGGCCTGGCCGTTCTCGGCCTTTGGCCCCTGTTGCGCGACTGCCGGATGCTCAGCCGCCGCGAGCTGGGCCTAGCCAACACCGGCCGCCCGTTGCGCAATCTGGCCGCCGGCTTGGCCATCGGCCTGGGTTCCCTGGCTGCCGTCGCGCTTCTGGCCACGCTCTGCGGCGGACGCGCCCTGAACTTTTCCCACACCGGCCCGGAGTTCCTGCGCTACCTGCGCGACACCGCGCTGGCTGCGATCCTGGTCGCCATTCTGGAAGAACTGATATTTCGCGCCGCGCTTTTTGGCGTGCTGCGAAAATCCTTCCCGGTCGCCGTCGCCTTGCTCCTCAGCAGCGCCATTTATGCCTCCGTCCATTTCCTGCAAAAGGCCCCCGCGCCGGCCCGCATCGGCTGGCTCTCCGGCCTGGAAGTGTTGCCCGAAATGTTCCACACCCCGCCCGATGGGTTGGCCCTGGTGCCCGCCTTCTTTACGCTGCTGGTGGCCGGGGCGATTCTGGCTCTGGCTTACCAGCGAACCGGCACTTTGTTCCTCTCCATCGGCCTCCATGCCGGCTGGATTTTTTGCCTTAAATCCTACCGCTTCCTGACCCGCCAATCGCCCGGTCCGGCCCGCGCCTTTTGGGGCGGCGACAAATTAATTGACGGCTGGCTGCCATTGCTCATCCTGGCCGGCCTCCTTTTCCTCATGCTTTACTCCCGCCGCCCCGCCCCTGCTTCAAATCCCCCGGCCAGATGACCTTCGCCATCCCATCCGCATTGACATCCGCTTTGGACGCCGGCCTGAACTTCTTCTTCCCGCCCGTGTGCCAGATTTGCCGGGACGAACGCGCGACCGCGGCGGATGGCTACATCGGCCCCGGATGCCGGTCCGGCGTGCGTTTCGTCACCGCTCCGTTTTGCCAGCGGTGCGGCCTGCCCTTCGAGGGCGAAATCACCCAGCCCTTCCAATGCGCCAATTGCCAGGATGTCGAACTCTATTTCCGCTCCGCCCGTTCGGCGGTCATGGCCAGGGGCTTGATGCTCGATGTCATCCATCGTTACAAATACAACCGCGCCCTCTGGTTCGAACCCTTTCTGGCCGGCCTCCTGGTTGCCATCGCCTCCCCTGCCCTGGCGGCCGAGAAATGGGACCTCCTGGTGCCCGTGCCCCTTTATCCCGTCAAAAAACGCGAGCGCGAGTTCAACCAGGCCGCCCGTCTGGCCGCCCGCCTGGGGCGCGCCGCCAAAATCCCGGTGAACGAACGGCTCCTCCGCCGTGTCAAACCCACCACAACGCAAACCAGGCTCACTCGCCAGCAGCGGGCCGACAACGTCCGCCAGGCCTTCGCCTTTTGCGGCAATGAAGATTTGCATGGTCAAAAGATTGTTTTGCTCGATGATGTCTTGACCACCGGCGCGACCACCAACGCCTGCGCCAGGGCCCTCCGCCAGGCCGGCGCGGGCGACATCTGTGTCTGGACGGTGGCCCGGGCGGGCTTGACGGGCGGGGCGCTGGCAGTTTAACCTTAAAGTGTGTTGCAGTGTGTTGTGCCGGATCATTGTTGGCATTGATGGAATTGAGTAATCAGGTTTCAATTATGAACACAACGTCCTTCGTCCGCAAAACTCTTGGCGTCGAAACCCTGGAACCGGCCGTCACCCCTCTCCCGGGCGCTGTGCCGCCGGCGTTCGCCAAGAAGCCCAAACTGGGCAGTTCCAAGTCCCGCAAACGGGACATCCCGGAAGGCCTTTGGACCAAGTGCAAAAAGTGCGCCACCATGATCTTCGACAAGGAGTTGGACGCAAACCTGAAAGTCTGCCCAAAATGCCAATACCATTTTCCCATCTCTGCCCGCGAGCGCATTCATGCCCTGGTGGAAACCTGCTCGTTTGAGGAGGTGGACGCCTCGATGGAAAGTGTAGACGTGTTGAAGTTTACCGGGACGGCCTCTTACGCCGCCAAGCTGGAGCAGCATAAGAAATCAACCGGCATCAAAGACGCCGTCTGCACCGGCATCGGCAGGATGGGGCGGCATCGGGTGGCGCTGGCGGTGATGGATTTTGGCTTCTTGGGCGGGTCCATGGGGTCGGTCGTCGGCGAAAGGATCACCCGTCTGATCGAAACAGCCACCAGCCGCGGCTTGCCGGTGATTATTATTTCCGCCAGCGGAGGCGCGCGCATGTATGAGGGCATGTTCAGCCTCATGCAGATGGCCAAGACCTGCGGCGCCTTGGCTTACCACTCCCAGAACCGGCTCCCTTATATCAGCGTGCTCACCGATCCTACCACCGGGGGCGTGACGGCCAGTTACGCCAGCTTGGGCGACCTGATCCTGGCCGAACCCGGCGCCATGATCGGCTTTGCCGGGCCGCGGGTGATCAAGGACACCACGCAGGCGGAGCTGCCCCCCGGTTTTCAAACCGCGGAGTTCCTCTTGGAGCACGGGTTGATTGACGCCATCGTTTCACGCAATGGAATGAAGGCGCGCCTTTGTTATTATCTGGATTACCTTCTGGAAGGCCAGGAACAACTCGCCGCCTTGGGCCAGTAATCATTCAAGGCTGCATCGCAGCCATGATGTTGAGAAAATTCTGGTCTTTGCCCGGCTCCCCAGGACCACCGCCCAGACCGGCCGCGACATTCCAATAGGCGGCTCCTTGATTCAACACCGCCGGACTGCCGCACGTGCTCGCATGACCGTCCCCCCAGACTATATTGATGGCCGACGGTGTTCTGCCGGCGCGATGGGTGATTTGCGTCCATTCGTAGATGATGTCGGTGAGCAAGGGCCGGGAGGGGCTGATTTCCGCTCCTTTTTTTGCCACGATGAATCCAGAGGCCGGGCCGGCGCCAATCGGCTGGCTGGTCTGCGGATAATAGCCATATTCTGAACGGACGCGGGGACCGACAACTGTGCCGGTGGTCTGCCATTCGGGTGAATAGGCCGGCCATTGATCGTCGTCGGTGGCCAAATAAGTTTGGTAATCGAATTGCGGCCCCAAGTCGGAGGCAATGCCTGGGCAATAGAAGCAATGGCCATTCTGGATCACGGCCGTAGTGTAAAGCAGCCCATGATTTGTTGGCGGCGTGATGGCGGGGTCCACCGCATCTCCGGTGACGCCCGAACCTTGATAAAGGAAGTAGGTTGAATCTCCACCGCCTGTGGGAGGAGTTTGGGGATTGTAATAGGAACCGGGTATGCGATCGGCATAATCGCCCGCGTAAACAAACAAGGCGGCGCCCAGTTGCTTCAAATTATTCAAGCACGCCACGCGCTTGGAGTTTGCTTTGGCGTTGGAAAGCACGGGCAGCAGCAACGCCGCCAAAATGGCGATGATGGCGACGACCACCAGCAGTTCAATCAGGGTGAACCCCCGCCATTTCTTCATGCCTTGCAAAACTACACAAATGGAGACTCGGTTCAAGTCGTATTTGTCTATCGCCCGGAACGGGTTGATGAATCGGATTTTGCTTCCAAATCCTTTGGAACCGGTGTAGGATGTTTTTACCGCACCGGCACTGTGGCAGGAATTTGGGCCGCAATCTGCCGGGTCGCTTTATGAGGAGTTTGGCATCACCACCCTGCGTTGAGAGGGACATTGAAATGGAGCCCGGCAAGCCCCTCGGCGAGAAATTTCAAAGGATTTTCCAACCTCGCTGGTCAGAAGAGTTGATGGAGAACCGCACGGGCGACCCAGACGAGGCTTTGCTGACGCAAAGTCGCAATGGCGATCCTGCGGCCTTCGAATCGCTGATACGCAAGCATCAACGCATGATTCATTCGCTAACATATCGCATGACCGGTTCGCTCGCCGACGCGGACGACCTGGCGCAGGAGACCTTCCTCCGCGCCTACCGGCAACTCGGCTCCTACCGGGCGGTGTCCAAATTCTCCACCTGGCTCTATCGCATCGCCATCAATCTCTGCCTGAACTGGCGTCAGCGGGAAAAGCTGCGGGTGGAGGTCCACGCCAACTGGGCCGAGATGCAGAGCGGCGCGGGAGCCTGGGAATCGCCCCCGGCGGGCAGCGAACTCAACGGGCGCCTCCATGCGGCGTTGCTCAAACTGCCCGGCAAACAGCGCGCCGCCATCATGCTCACCATCTATGACGGTTTGAATCACGCCGAGGCGGCGGAGGTTTTGGGTTGTTCGGAGACCACTGTTTCCTGGCGGGTCTTCGTGGCGCGGAGAAAAGTGAAGGGCTGGCTGACACATGAAAGATTTTGATTTGGAGTCAGAATTGAAGGCACTGCGCGTTCCGGAGCGCGGGCAGGAGTTCTGGGACGCCTTCCCGCAACGGGTGCTGGCCCAATTGCGCTCCGCCCCTGCCCCACAACCCGTCCGCCGCATGGCGCCGCCCCGCCTGGCCTGGGCCGCCGGCCTGGCGCTGGCTTGTCTGGCCGCGGCTTTTTGCCTCTGGCAGAGCCGCACGGAGCGGGCCGTTTGCTACGCTTTCTTAAGAGATGAAAGAGAGCTCCGCCGCACGATCCAGCATTTCCCCGACCACGTCCGCGCTCTCATGCAAGACGAACACGGCCTGCACCGGCTGATTGAGGACCCGCCATGAGCGATGCCACAGAGCAAATCCGGACGGCCGAAAATGCGGAGTCTTCCGTGCCGATGATCGTCGAAGAGTTGATCCATCAAGCCGAGCAGGCGATGGCCAGCGACATCCATTTGCAAATGGAAAACGGCGCCGCCGTCGTTTCCTTCCGCCTCGACGGCCTGATGACTCCCGCCACGAAATTCTCGCCCGACATCGCCGAGCGGGTTTTTGGCCGCATTAAATTCCTGGCGCGATTGAAAACTTACCAAGAGTCCATGCCGCAGGACGGACGCATTGACCAGCGCGCCGTCCATGGTCGCAGCGACATCCGGGTGGCCACCTATCCCACCGTGACGGGGGAAAAAATTGTGCTCCGGCTCTTTAATCCCGTCGCGGCCAAAGGCCTGGCGGAACTGGAATTTTGCGGCGAGGCGGCGGGGGAATTGAGGAAGTTTCTCCGCCAGCCATCGGGAATGCTGCTGCTCACCGGCCCGGCGGGCAGCGGCAAAACCACGACCATCTACGCCTGCGTGCGCGCTCTGGCCGAAACGGGCGGACGCCACATCATCACCATCGAAGACCCGGTCGAGCAAATCGTGCCCGGGGTGATGCAAACCGAAGTCAACGAAGCCCGGGGGCTGGATTTTGCCAAGGCGGCGCGGCATTTGCTCCGCCAGGACCCCCAGGCCTTTGTCATCGGCGAAATCCGCGACGAGGAGACGGCGGGCATCGCCGTGCGCGCGGCGCTGACCGGGCATTTGGTCATTTCCACCTTGCACGCCGGTTCGTGCAAAGGGGTGCTCGAAAGGCTGCTGGTGATGTGCCCCGACCGCTCGGCCATTGCGGCGGCGGTGGACCTGGTCTTCAACCAGCGTCTGATGCGCAAGCTCTGCCGGAAATGCCTGGGGACCGGCTGCCCGGAGTGCTGGCAGACCGGCTATCAAGGACGGGCGCCTCTGGTGGAATGGTTGCGCATCACCGACGCCTTGCGCGCGCAAATCCGGACGCACCAGTTGCAATCGGTGGCGCCGCAATGCACCCTGGAAGAATCGGCGCGCGCGCTCCTCCAACGCGGCATCACCAACCAACCGGAATACGAACGGATCTTCGGCTTATGAATTACGACGAATTCGCCTTCTTCAACCAGCAATTGGCGGCCATGGTGCGCGACGGCCTCCCCCTGGAAGGCGCCATGCAGCGCCTCTGTGGCGAAATGCGCCAAGGCCCGCTGCGTCAGGAATTGGAGGCCCTTGGGGCCGACTTGGCCAAAGGCATGCCTTTGCGCGAGGCCATCCAACTCCGTCATTTGCCGGACCTCTACCGCCAGATGCTCCAAGTCGGCGCGCAAACCAACGACCTGCCGGGCGTCCTGACCCTGCTGGCCGATCATTACCAGCGCCGCCAACTGATCTGGACACGGCTCAAAGGCCTGATGGTTTATCCGACGATTGTCCTGTTCGCCGCGTTTTTGTTGTCGTGCTTTTTCACCTTCCTGTTGAAAGCGATGGCTCGGGGGACCGCTCCGACCTTTCAGGAAATATTTTATGGGATTGGAAGAGGTGCATCTCCGCCTATGTTTATCGGCCTTTGGTTGGCGCCCACCCTGTTGGGCTGCGCGGCGGTGGTTCTTCTGGTGGCCGTAAGCTCGCCGACAGTCCGGCGCTCCTTGCGCTGGCGGCTGCCGGCCTTCAAAGAGGCCAGCCTGGCGCAAGTCGCCTCGGCTCTGGCGCTCATGCTCAAAAGCGGCGTGCCACTGGACAATGCCCTGGGCTTGGTGGAACAATTGGAACGCGGAACCCCCGCCGAAACTGAAATCACCGCCTGGCGGCGACAGCTCGCCGGAGGGCATGGAAAATTCTCCGAAATGGCGGCGGGCGGGCGCGTTTTTCCGCCGCTGTTCGTTTGGATGGCCGGGCAGTCGGGAGAGGATCTGCCCGCGGGTTTCCAGCGCGCGGCCGAAGTGTATCAGTCCCGCGCCTCCTACCGCGTCGAAACCTTGCTCTATTCGGCATTGCCTTGTTCCATCCTGGTGCTTGGGCTGGTGATCCTGTCGCAAGTGCAGCCCGTGCTTGCCATGTTCATTTCATTTATGAACGCGATCGGAGGATCGAGTTGAGACGGCAAAATAGGATTTAACGATGGATTCTTCTTCTGACATTTTAATCAGATCGTTGATCACGGCCATGCTGCTGGGCATTTGCTTTGCGCTCACCATCGGCATTCTCGCCTTGATTCATTTCCTCATCACTTTGCCCATGCGCCGGGCGGAACGGGCGCGCCTCTTTCTTGATGTCATCGAAACGGCCCTCAAACGGGGCGTGCCGGTGGAGGAAGCGCTGCTTTCCCTGGCCCAGAGCCGCGACCTTTCCATGGGGCCTCACTTTCACCTGCTGGCGGCATGGCTGGAGGAAAATCTGCGGCTCGGGGACGCGCTGGCAAAAGTCCCGCGATTTTTGCCGCCGCAAATCACCGCCATGTTGAGGGCCGGCCAAAAAATCGGCGACCTCAGAAGGGTTTTGCCGGCCTGCCGTCAATTGCTCAAAGACGCTGTCTCTCAAACGCGGGGCGCGATCAGCTACCTGGTCATTCTTACTTTATGCATCACGCCTGCCTCCCTCTTCATATCCAAAGTGCTGCAAGTGGTCGTCGTCCCAAAGTTCAAAGAAATTGCAGCGGGAAGCCTTGGAGGAAACCGGGTTCCCATGGTTTTTATTCTTCAGGACCATTTCTCGGATTTGATCCGCCTGCAACTCCTCGTCCTCTTACTGCTCTGGTTGGGGGCGGTGATTTATGTCGGCGGTCCGCGCATGGTGGCGTGGTTTCCAGTTTTGGAGCGGATTCATTATCGGTTGCCGTGGCGGCGGAAGCGCATGCAGCGCGATTTCTCCACCATGCTCGCCATCCTGCTGGACTCGGGCGTCCCCGAACCGGAGGCGGTGGGCCTGGCCGCCGATTGCGCGGCCAACAAGGTCTTCCGCCGGCGCGCCGCGCGCGCGGTGGCCGCTTTGGGACAAGGCCAGAAGTTGGCCCAAGCCGTCCAGTCCATGGATGACTCCGGCGAATTTGGCTGGCGCCTCACCAACGCTTTTCATGGCGGCGCCGGTTTCCTCAAGGCGCTCTCCGGCTGGCACGACTCGCTGGACGCCAAAGCCTTCCAACAAGAGCAGGCGGCGGCCCACGGCATCACCACCGCCTTGGTCTTGTGGAGCGGATTGTTCGTCGGCGCGGTCGCGATTTCCGTTTTCATGGTTCTGACCTCCATCATTAATGAGGGCGTTTTATGGTGATCCAATCCCGTCCTATTGCCAGGCAGCGCGGCATGTTGATCGTCGAAGTGGTCGTGGCGATGGCCATGCTCACCATCGCCGTGTTCCCGCTGGGTTTTGCGTTCAACTCCGACGCCAGACTTTTTCGCGTGACATATCAGCAGGCGGTGGCGATGGAAATTGTGGATGGCGAAATCGAAATCCTGGCCGCTGGCCCGTGGCGCGACTTGCCCGAAGGCCCGGTTCCCTACCCTGTTCACGCCAATGCCGCGACCAATTTGCCGCCCGGCCAGTTTCTTCTCACCCGCTCGGGCAACCATCTTCGCCTGGAATGGTCGTCGGCCAAAAAGTCGGGCATCGGCTCCGTCGTCCGGGAGGTCACCGTGCCATGAATACTCGCCGCGGAACCCATCCCTCCTCCAAAAGCGGCATCATGCTGATGGAAATGCTGGTTTATATGGCGTTGCTCACGGTGGTGGTCGGATCGGCCTTCTTGACATTTTACGATTGCTGGGACAACAGCAAGGCCCTCCGCCGCAACGCCGACGCCATCGAGCGCGCCCTGAGCGTGGGCGAGCGCTGGCGCGGCGACGTTCGTGCGGCCACAGGGCCGATTGAGCAGACACTCGCCGGCGGGGCCGTGCGCTTGCGCATCCCCGCTTCCACGGGCGAGGTCATTTACACCATTTCCAATGGAGAAGTCCGCCGTCAGGCCGGTTCCAGCCGCCCGCCTTCCCTCTGGCTGGCCAACGTCAAATCCTCGCAAATGGAATCCGAATTGCGCGGGCGGGTGACGGCCTGGCGCTGGGAACTCGAACTGAAAACAGAGCGCCGGCAAGCCCGCTTCCGGCCGCTCTTCACCTTTGAAAGCGCCGCCGGCACGGCGGTCATCCGATGAAAACCACCTCTTGCATTGCCCGCCCGCCGCGCCAATCCCGCGATGGCTCCGCTGTTATGATCATCTTGGTGTTGCTGGCGATCATGGTCGCCCTGGCTGCGGCGAACACCGTCACTTTGAACGCGCTGCGACGTCGTGTCAAGATCATTGACCAGCGCCAAATCCAGCGGCTGGCCCACTCCTCGACCAACTCCTTCCGCGCCGCCGGCGCCGTGACCAACCAGCCCCCGTCGCCATGAACTCCGCCCCGCTCCTGAGCCAGAAAGAGATGATCGAGCGATCTCTGCGCTGTTTTGTGTTTGGATTGCTCGGTTTGCTGCCTCTCATCGGGATCCCCATGGCCCTCTATTCCAGAGCGCAATACCGGCGCGTCAAACGCGGCCAGGGCGGGCGGTGGAATCCCGCGCATCGCTACGTTTTTTGGGGCGGCGTTTGCGCCCGCATGGGCCTGGCGCTGTTCTTGGTCATCCCCGCGGTCGTGTTCTTCATTGCGGTCATCTGGTACCATCTCTAGCTCCGCCCGCGACACGCTCGGCATCATTCCCCGCGATACTGTCTCCGGCCAAATCAGAGATGGTACCAATTGGTGTACGGGCCGTTGTTTGTGGGCGGCGCGGGGTTGTTGGTCTGCGATGCAGCGCTCTTGGTCCGCGATGCAGGGCTGCTGCTCCGCGATGCAGCGCTGTTGGTCCGCAGTGCAGCATTGTTGCTCCGCGGCACAGTGCTGACAGTCCGCGCCGGAGGGCGGTTGGTCCTCAGCACAAGGTTGTTGGTTCGCGGCATGATGATCATTGATCTTCGTGGAATATCTGTCGTCGTCGCCTTTGCCGGAGCCGCTGGAGAGTTGTTGGGCCGGGTCAGGCTGGCGCTTGGGACCCCTGCGGCGCCTCCAGTCGGCACTCCCCCGGGAAGACCGCTGGACGGTGTTCCCACAATGGCTCCACTAGAAGCGCCGGCGGGAAGTTTGGTCATGGACGGCGCCATTATCGCGCTGGAAGGGGCGCCGCCGGCGCTGGCGCCTGGAGGCACTATGATCCCTCGAGACGAGACTCCTCCAGGAAGATTGGTGGACGCTGTTCCCACAATGGCTCCCCGTGTGGCGCCGCCGGGTAAATTGGTCAGGGGCGGTCCGATTATGGCGCTGGAAGGGGCGTCGCCGGGGCTGTCGCTCGGTGGCGCTATGCTGGCTCCAGAGGGAGTTCCGCCAGGCAGATTGGTGGACGGCGTTCCCGCAATGGCTCCCGCGGGGCTGCCGCCGGGAAGCCCGGTCATGGGCGATCCAATCAGGCCGCTGGAAGAAGGGCCATAGGATATCGAAGAACCTCTTTCCTGCGCCAGAAGCCCCGTGGCCTGCGCTGTCATCCAAACGATGGCTGCCAGCAAAACCAGCCCCTTCTGTGCCCGAAATGCTTTGGCATCCAAGGACAGTCTTGTGCTATTCATAGAACTGAGAATAGAGCAAGAAATGTGCCGGTGCGAGCGGGTTTTTCGCCCCAACTATGCCCAGTGCCCAAAGAGCGGCCTTTCCGCTGGCACTCACGCCGTTCGCCCAAAATAAATTGTCCCCTTTTCGACCGGGCTTACATGTATAAGGTGAATGATGGAACGCGACATGGAGTTGCTGCGGGAATATGCCGCCCGCCACTCTGAACAAGCCTTTGCCACCCTGGTGGCGCGGCATATCAGCCTGGTCTATTCGTCCGCGCTGCGGCAGGTGGGCGATCCTCTTCTGGCGGAGGAAATCACCCAGGCGGTCTTCATCATTCTGGCGCGAAAGGCCGCCTCGCTCAACCCAAGAACCATCCTTCCCGGCTGGCTCTATCGCACCACCCGCTTTACGGCGGCCAATGTGATGAGAACCCAACTCCACCGTCAGCGCCGCGAACAGGAGGCACACATGCAATCCACTATTGACAATGATTCGCAAGAGGCGGTTTGGCAGGAATTGTCCCCCGTGCTGGACGAGGCCATGAATCGCCTTGGACAGACCGACCGCGACGCGTTGCTGCTCCGCTATTTTGAGAACAAAAACTTGCGGGAGGTCGGGGCCGCTTTGGGCACTAACGAGGAGGCCGCCAGAAAACGGGTGGCGCGGGGCTTGGACAAACTCCGCGCCTTCTTTTCCAAACGCGGCGTCACCTTGTCCGCGGCGGCGATCGCGGGCGCCTTGTCCGCCTATTCCGTTCAAGCCGCCCCCGTCGCGCTGGCAACCGCAACCACGGCCGTGGCCGTTGCCAATGGCGCGGCGGCCAGCAGTTCGACTTTAACCCTCATCAAAGGAGCCTTGAAACTTATGGCATGGACAAAAGCAAAAACTGCAATCGTGGCCGCCGCTGGCCTCCTACTCGTGTCTGGAACCACCACATTGGTCGTGACAAAAATGCATCCCGCTTCGCTGGACTCATACCTCCAAGACCCTGAATTAAGTGACGTCTCCACCGCGCCGCCGATGGTGGCCATTCAACCCTCGCATTTTTACAAATTTGACCCCAAGCGGCCAATGAAGCAAGGCACCGTGCTCGGCAGGACCGATGGCACAAGGGAAATTGGCAGGGGCTGCTCTCTCATAGACGCCATCCTCAAGGCCTACCGTTGTGCTTCCGACTCTCGCGCCATGTTTCCAGAGGAATTGCGCAGGATTTATGTTGATTATCTGGTCACGGTGCCGGATCGTCCCTATGAGCGATTCCAAGCCGAAATTAAACGCGTGTTTGGCTGGACCGCGCATTTTGAAACACGCGATACCGACGTGTTGCTTCTAAAATTGAACCATTCCGGCGCGCCCGGATTGACTCCCGCCGACAACTCTTCATGGGAGCAGTGGTCTGCGCGGCACCCCGAGAAGATCGGCCTCCACAACCACAACATCACCGCCGCGCGATTTGCGGACTTGATCCAAGGCCTGGTGCCACAGCCGGTCATTGACAAAACCGGACTCACCGGGAATTACGACTTTATAACGGGAGCCTTTGGTCCCCAGGAAATCAATCAAGTCTTCCTCGATCAACTCGGCCTCGAACTTGTTCCCAGCCGCGAGCCTGTCGAAATGCTGGTCGTGGAAAAGGCGAACGACTGACGCAATCCAAACTAAGCCTGTCCGCTGTTCTTTTCAATCAGCCGGCATCGCTGGTCCACGCAAATCTTTGAGCGTAGCCCGTCTTCAGGCGCGTGGAGCACGTAGTCGAGCAATTTGTCCACCGTGCTGGTGGCCACGTGCGTGCGCGTGTCGGAAGCGCCGTAGTAGATCAAGACTTCGCCGTTGCTGCGCGCGACCCAGCCGTTGGCAAAGAGCACGTTGGACACATCCCCGACGCGCTCCTCGCCTTCGGGAGCCATCAAGTAGCCGCCGGGCCGCGCGATGACCCGGGCCGGGTCGCCCAAATCGCACAGGAATAAATAAAGAACGTAACGCATCCCGGCGGCCGTGTTCCGCACTCCGTGGGCCAGATGCAGCCAGCCGAGTCTTGTTTTCAGCGGCGCCGGTCCGAGTCCGTTCTTGCCTTCCTTGATGGTGTGATAGAGACGCCGGTCCAGGATCCGCTCCGGGCCAAGCGCCGCGTGGGTGATGTCATCGCACAAACCCCAGCCGATGCCGTCGCCGGAGCCGGTGGCGCAAAAATCGCTCATGGGCCGGGTGTAGAAGGCGTATTTGCCCTCTACAAATTCAGGATGCAATACACAATTGCGCTGGTGCGGCGATTTGGTTTTTAGATCGGGCAGCCGCTCCCACTGGGCGAGGTCTTTGGTGCGCGCGATGCCGCAGCGGGCGATGGCCGCGGCCACATCCTCCGGCTTTGCCTCGTCGTGCCGCTCGGCGCAGAACAACCCGTAAATCCAGCCGTCCTGGTGGCGCACCAGCCGCATGTCGTAGAGATTGGTCTCCCCGGCATCCCGCTCGGGCATCCGCACCGGGAAATCCCAAAAGCGAAATCCCTCCACCCCATTCTGGCTTTCCGCGACGGCGAAAAAGGACTTGCGGTCCCAGCCTTCCACGCGCGCCATCAGCGCCACTTTTCCTTTCCATTCCATCGCGCCGGCGTTGAATACGGAGTTGACGCCCAGCCGCGTCATCAAGTGTGGATTGGTCGCGTGGCTCAAATCATAACGCCAGGACAGCGGGATGTGCCCGGCGGTCAGCACCGGGTATTGATAGCGGTCAAAAATGCCGTTCCCGTCCTCCCGCCGGGGATTGCGGCGCCGGAGCAGTTGATCCTGCCGCCGCTGCAGTTGTTTCAATTGGCGTTGAAAAGCGCTTTTGGTCATTTGGCCTGGAGATCTGTGATGGGCCGGGTTTGGGAACAGAATTACAACTTGGTGAGCAGGAGCGCCAGCACGTCGTGTCCCTGCACCTCGGCGTTCAGGGGGGCTTGGGTCGTCCCGAGAACCTGCTTCGTCCACAAATCGCGCGCCTGGTAGGTGATGGTGTCAAACATGGTTTGCCGGTTGGAAATCTCGTCGGCCACCTTTTCGCTCTTCCAGTCGAAGGAGATCTGCCGCGGGTCCTGGTTTCGATTCAGCACACACATCCCCCACGAGTCATGCGTCAACGGCTTGAACCAAACTTCCACGCCATCCTTGCTCGAATACCTCAAAGCTTCAATGCCGAGGGGGTCCTGGTCCAGCGCGATCACATCCTTGTCGGTGAGGATTTTCAGAGTCTGCGGTTTCATCTGGCGCAAATCGTTTCCAGAAATCAGCGGAGCGGCCAGCATGCACCATAACGTGAAGTGCGCGCGGTCCTCGCTCGCAGACATCCCATTGCCCACTTCGAGCATGTCGGGATCGTTCCAGTGGCCCGGACCGGCGTATTTGCGCAACGGAACCTGCAGATCCAGGATTTCCATCACGCCGTATTCACTGTATCCGGTGTGCGGACGGTTCTTGTCGAAATTGGCGTAAATGTCGCCGGTGGTCCGCCAGGACTGCCCCACCTCTTTGGCCCACGTCCACGGCTGGCTGTTGCCCCATTCGCACAAGCTGAACAGGACGGGCCGTCCGGCGGCCCGGAGCGCCTCGCTCATTTTCTTGTAAGTTTCCGGCGCCCGCAGGCCCTCGGCGTTGCACCAGTCGTACTTCAGATAATCAACCCCCCACGACGCGTACGATTTGGCATCCTGCAATTCATGGTCCCGGCTGCCGGGGCGTCCCGCGCAAGTCTTGGTGCCGGCGTCGGAATAAATCCCCAGCTTCAACCCCTTCCCATGCACATAGTCGGCCAGCGCCTTGATGCCGGAATGAAACCGGGTCGGATCGGCCGTGATGTTCCCCTCCGCGTCGCGTTCTCCCTGCCAGAGGTCGTCAATGTTCACGTATTGGTAACCGGCCTCTTTCATGCCGTTGGTGACCATCGCGTCGGCGATTTGCCGGATCAAATCCTCGCTCACCTTGCCTTGGAATTTATTCCAACTGTTCCAGCCCATCTGCGGCGTCAGGGCCAGTTGCTCGTATTTCTGCCCCTCCGCGCTCAGGCAGCCCGCGCAGACGATGATTAACAGCATTCGTTTCATATTTTGGGGAGTTTTTGGTTCCCGGTTCTTTTCTCAAAAACAGCCCCCCGACGCAAGCCAGAAAATCAAGGCTAAAGCGGTTTAAAAAAGTAGTGGCCACTTAAATTGACGAGGTAGATGACATGGGTATTGGCAGGTGAGCGCCCAAGCGTTACACCAAGATTGTATGAAACACAATAATACCAATACCCAAAAATCATCATCCACCAAAATGGCTGCCAAAGCCAAGAT
>JBEKOF010000051.1:0-21878 GCA_049522055.1 Verrucomicrobiota bacterium
GCCGGAGTCGCTCGCGGTCAGGTAGGCGCGGGCGATGTGGAGATTGAGGGTGGGCTGCCGGTGGGCCTCGTTCTTGGAATGCAGGAGCGTGAGGGCTTCGGCTTCGTCCTTCGTGCGGAGACTGGTTTCTTTGCGGGTGGTCGTGTCCTCGCTGTAAAAAACGCGCGCTCGCCGGAACAAGATGAATCGTTGTTTCATATCTGATTCACCGAATCGTGAACCAGTCCGGTCCCCTCGCGTTAGCGAGTAGTGGGCGAGTTTCAGCGGAGTTTTGGCGAATTGTAAGCGGTTTTCGTGCCGCAAAACGATTCACTGACACTTTCACTGACAGTGGCCAGCCCTCCTTGCCGCAACTTACTGCGACACAAGCCATTACAAATGGCTCCAGAGGTAGGGCTCGAACCTACAACATCACGGTTAACAGCCGCGCGCTCTACCATTGAGCTACTCTGGATCCTAAAGAACACAACCTACAAATGCCCGCCCCTCCCGTCAATGACAGAAATCAATCCGGCGGCCAACCAGCCGGGCTTCTCCGGCGCTGACGTCCAGGCGATGACGGGGGCCATTCTCGATGATCCAGCAGCAAAGTCATAGTGGCCCGATTAGAACCATGGGGCATACTGAACCCTTGGCAAGGGCACAGGCGCAGGCTCTCGAAGGAGCCTCCGGGACTCATTGCGCTTCTTCAAGCCGCCGTTTATGGCGATGCTCAAACCGACCGCTCCTGTAAACGTAGCCAAGTCCACTTCGAAGGCCCCAAATATCGTGAAATACATTATCATTCTCGCTGAATAAAACGCCAGCAGGAACGTGTTGATCAGTCGCAGGTCCGGGTCCCCATGGCGATAATTGAGCCAGACCACCCGCCACCCGGCAATCAAAAACCAAAGGAAGGCAAGGGTCCCAAAGATGCCAAAGGGAATGAGCAGCGACAAGGGGCCGCTGTGATACTCTCCTGTCAGGATGAAAGGCTCATAAGAAGGCAACATGTAGCTTTGGGCCATCTGCATGGTGATGAAGAAGTCGGTCTCCGTGAAACCGTAGCCTTTGCCCAACAAAAGGTACGTCCTGATCTGCGGCACAAGTTCCCGCCACATGTCCTCCCGCCATTCCACGGAGGCTCGGGCGTCCGCCAAAACCGACGGATCCACCTTCACAGGCAGGAAACTGACGCTGCGTTGCACGGACTCGGGCAACCGGTCCGGAAAGGCAATAAGGACGCCAGCGGCCACCGTGACCATGGCCAACACCACCGCCATCAGCCAAGTGCGCCAAAGGCCTTCCCAAAAAAACTGAAGCAAAAAGAACAGCCCGATGAGGATCAATTGGGACCGGTAGCCGCCAAACAGTCCCACCACAAAAAAGGTGAGCAGGAACAGCAACCGCCAGGGACGACGCGCATCCAAAATGCCTTTGATTCCATACCGGATCAGCATAAAGCAGCAAAGGGCCGTCGAAGCCTCCGCCGATCCTGCAATGCGAAAAATTCCCAAGGAAGTGATAGACTCGGCACTGGCCAATGTCACGGCTTGTCCGGAAGAAAGAAAGTTATACATCCAGTAAAATCTCGGTCCTGCGACATAAATCAAATCGCCGATCATCGGGGTGACGCCTCCCAAAAAAAACAACGATGCATAGAGCATCGCGCGCTTGCGCGGAATCTCCTGGCTGCTCAGCACGTAATAGCCGGCCACCCCCGCGAGCAATTGAATGTACTTCCTTCCATTGCTCGAACCGGATCCAAGAGCGTGTATCCCGATGCCTCCTCTGGCTTGGGCCGTAATCAGCACCACCAGCGCCAGCAACCCCACGGGCCAGCCGACGGAGGGAACCGAAAGGAACCGGCTGCCGGGACTCATTCCCCGCTGCACGACCAGAAGCAGGAAGCTGGCAAACGCCATCACCAAAAATAAAGAGGGCGCGCCCGGCAAAAAAAACGCAATGAGCGAGGCATTCCAACAGAAGAGCAGGATGGGCAGATACGCATGCAGCATAATGGGCAGCGCCAAAACGAACAGCACCAGTCCCACCACACCAAAGTTGATCATATTCGGGCCGGATCCGCCCACATCGCTCAAGGCGAATCCCAAAACCAACGCCATAGGAATGGCAATGGCATAAATAATTAAAATTCGCGGCAAATTTGACATTATTCGACTCGAAGCAGTTTACCAAATGCCTTCCTCCAACCGCAACCATAATTGCCCCTTTTTTCTCCCGGGCGAATGTTCTCGACAACGTGGCGCCAGGCGCCGTTCATGCGCGCATCCCACCTCCCCCGCCTGTGTTTGGCCCAAAGCAGTTGAGGCATTTCTTTTTGGCTGGGATGATTTTTGTTGGAACCCGTCACCCAGGAGGACATTATGAGCAGTCATGACCATCTACAGACAAATCATCAAGGGGTTTGATCGTCCCGGCCTTCGCCGCATTCTCGGCTATGCCGCGACTGCCTACGCGAGACGCAAAACCGGCCTGGATGTTCATATCTTCTACAATGGAGCCTGGACGCGTCAGATCGGCACGTACTACTTGGCGGAGTCGGCCACCTTCGACTGGAGCGCAGATCAGGTCGCCGGATGGAAGAAGGACTTGGACGACGTGCTCCACATGTATCGCGAGTGGTGGTTTCAGCATTACAAACCGAAAGAGGGCGACGTCATTGTGGATATTGGCGCCGGCATAGGCGATGACGCAATTGTTTTTTCACAAGCGGTTGGCCAACGAGGCAAGGTTTTGTCTGTCGAAGCGCATCCAGCAACGTTCCGGCTGCTGCAAAAGAACTGTCGCTACAACCGCCTCGAAAACGTCACCGCCCTGCATCATGCGCTTATGGACAAAACCTGCACGGTCTCCATTGAGAGCCGGACCGGCTACCAGGCTAACACCATCATCCAGTTCCAGGATCACCATGAATCGTCCCTCACAGTGCCGGCTTGTTCTTTCGATGAACTGTGCGCGCAGCAGAAGATTGAGCACATTGACTTTCTTAAGATGAACATCGAAGGAGCGGAACGCTTCGCCATCCAAGGAATGCCGCGCATGATCCAACACATATCCCAGCTTTGCATTGCCTGCCATGATTTTCTCGGCGAATCCAATGACTTTTACCGGACCAAAGCCTTGGTGGTTGGTTTCCTGAGGTCCAACGGCTTCGCGGTCAGCATTCGCGAGAATCACCCGGACCCATGGGTTCGCGATCACGTCCACGCAAAACGTGTATAAATGCTCAGGCTAGAAGGCCCAAGCGATTCAGCTAACATGGAGGACTTGAGCCAATGACTTGTTCCCGAGACTGATTCAGCGCAAGACATGCCAAATTTGGTCAAACTTTGGATATTGGGTTCCGCGGCGTGTGTCGTCGCCGGCTGGGTGCTCTCGGCGCTGCATTGTCTTGGCGGGTTGGGTTATCTGTCCCTGGCGGCGCCGGCGGGCGTCGCCTTTGTGTATTGGCGCCGTCAGGACCGGCCATCGCGCGCGGGAGGGGGCAAATACGCGGGTTGTCGCATTTGGATGAGGAAGTTCCGGCGCCGTTTTCGGCGCGGTCTTCCGCTCGTCTTTCTGGTCGCAGCCGTTCTGGAATTGCTGGGGGGCGCTCTTTATGCGCCCAATAATTACGACGCGCTGTGGTATCGTTTCCCGCGGCTGCTGCATTGGTGGAGCCAATCCGGCTGGCACTGGATCTCCACGCCAACGCAGGCCATGAACCGGAGCGGAACCGATTTTGAATGGCTGATGATGCCCGTCTTCCTCTTGACGCATAGTGACCGCTTTTTCTTTTTGATCAATCTGGCCGCTTTCCTTTTGACGCCGGGTCTGATTTTCACCGCCTGCGCGGCTGCCGGAGTGGCAAAACGGGCGGCCTGGATGTGGATGTGGCTGTTGCCCATGGGCTATTGCTACATCATGCAGGCCGGCAGCGTTGGCAATGACATCCTGGCGTTGACTTACGTGCTGGCCGCCACCGCCTGCGGCCTGCGGGCCGGACGCGACGGGTCGGGAGAGGAATTCCGGTTCGCATTGCTGGCGGCGGGGCTGGCCACCGGAGTCAAAGCGGGGAATCTGCCGCTGCTCCTGCCGATGGCGTGCGCGACATTGCCCGCCTGGCGCCTGCTCCGCCTTCGTCCGGCCTTGAACGCGATCACGATCATGGTCAGCCTGCTGATCTCGTTCCTTCCCACCGCGTTGCTGAACCAGAAGTTCGCCGGACACTGGGGCGGCGATCCCCGGAATCTGGAGGGCATGACCATCCAAAAACCCTTGATGGGCATCTTGGGAAACAGCATCCAACTGGCTGCGCAAACTCTGCTGCCTCCGGTTTTCCCGCTCGCCCGCCAATTATCCAGCGCGATTGAGGAGCGGATTCCAAAGGGCGTTCGCGCCTCCTTGCAGAAGGATTTTCCGCGCCTGGATTGGCAGCTTGGGGAAATGCCACAGGAGGAAAGCGCCGGGTTGGGTTTGGGAATCGCGGCCGCCGCCGGAACTGCTGCGGCCTTTGCCCTGTTGCACCGGCGGAAGAAGCGCGCGGCTCCTTGGTCTCCGGCCATACGGCGGGGTCTGATCATCGGCATGGCGGCCTGGGTGGCGATGTTGGCCTATATGATGAAAATAGGCGCTCCGGCGACAGGCCGTTTGCTGGCGGCTTACTATCCGTTGCTGCTTCTCCCGCTGTTGCTGCATCCAACTCAAGAAACACTGGGGCGGCGGCGCTGGTGGAGAAGACTCTGCCTCCTGGCTGGAATGACTGCCCTAATCCCTTTGGCGCTGACTCCATCCCGTCCGCTTTGGCCGGCCGGGCAAGTTTTCGAAGCCCTTCAAAGGAGGTTTCCGCGGAGCGGGCAAATCGCCCGCGCCTACAACGTGTATGAAACTTACCGGGACCGGAATGATCTTTTTGCCCCCATCCGCCAACATCTGCCGCCCTCGGCCTCAGTGATTGGGCTGATTGACGCTGACGACATGGAGACCTCGCTGTGGCGTCCGTATGGCGCGCGGCGGGTCGAGCTTCTGACAGAATCCAATCGAGTGCAGCATCGCGATCTGGAGTGGGTGGTGGTCAAGAACAGCCTTCTGGGGGCCAACCCGGACGCGTTTGATCAATGGCTCAAGCAGACCGGCGGAATGCTGGTTGATCAGGAGACGATCACAGAAAGAGTGCAAACCGGGCCCGAGAGATGGAGTTTGGTCCGTTTCAAGAGGCCGGCCAAACCAGTTGACCGGGAATGAGCGGCTGCTGCAATCCATTTCCGTCCAGTGGCTTCGAGGGCTGTTCCTGAAGCGCGCGGATACCTCGTATGATCCGCCTCACCGCTACCTCGTTTGCTAGGGTGACTTTGGCCTTCGCTCCACGGCGGGTCTGAAAATGGCCGCCAAGGCCTTGGACTCATCATGGCTTCGCATCACCTCCACAGGCAAACATCCCGATCCTGAAGCCTGTTTTTCGAGCCAGGGACTGGCGGTGGATCCAAAGGAAACGAAATTGATAGGCAATCGGATTTCACTTCTGTAATGTCACTGCCATGCGCTTGACTTTCCTGACCCACTTTCCCGGCCGGGGCGGCAGCACCTCCCTGCTTTCTCAATTGGCGGATTTCTTCCGCTCGCACGGTCACGCAGTTTCAGTGATTGTCGGGTCGGATTGTGAGGATCCAATTCTCCGGGACTATGCGGTTGTTCCGGCCGCGTCACCGTGGCGCGAGAGGATCGCCGTCTATCGAACCGAGATCGAACGGACCAAGCCCGATTTGATTTACTCCATCTCCGGGAAAGACGAATATGATGTGCTGAGATTTCTCCAGTGTCCCCGCGTCCGCCACATTTCCTCATTGGAACAGAATGAATATGTGGATATCCCACTTTGGCTGCGGCAAATGGACGGTTACACGGAGGCCATTACAGCCAACACCCCCGATGTGTTGGAGCAAATTCGCCTGATCCAAGGCCATCCTGGCCGCAATCTGATGGCCCCTTACCGAATCGCTCCGGTTTTTTTCTCGGTTCCGGATGTCGGCGCCAACCCGCGCCCACCAGCGTCGGCGCTCCAAATCTGTTTCGTGGGCCGGCTGGAAACATTTCTCAAGCGGGTTCATTGGCTGCCGGACGCGGTTGCCAGATGCAAAAAGGCCGGAAGTCTTTTCCAATGGCATATTTACGGCTCCGGCCCCGCGGAGGCCTCCCTCAAGGATCAAATCACCAAACGGGGATGTGAGGCCGACGTTGTCTTTCACGGATGGCTGGATGCGGCGGCCTTGGCGCGGGAGTTGCCGCAGCGGGATGTCTGTTTTTTTTGTTCGCGCTCGGAAGGTTTGCCCGTGGCCATGGTGGAAGCGATGCTCTGCGGCACGGCTTGTGTCGCTCCGGAGATACGGGCCGGTATCTACTACCTTTTGGGGCAGGGTGGCGGCTGGATGTATCAAGCGCATTCATCCGCCCACGCCGCAAACGCCCTCCTTGCCGCCACGGCGGATCGGAACTTGCTTTACAAGAAAAGAGTCGAAGCGCAGACAGTGGCCCGCTCTCTTTTTAACGAGCAAACCGTGCTTGTCCAACTCAACGAGTTGGAACGTCAATTGGTTAATCTGCGCTTCAATGGCCGGGCTTTGATTCTCAACCACGCTGCCAGGATGCGGCCCGTGCCCATATCGGTTGCCGTGAAAAGGCGGCTGATGCGCTGCATCTCGATCGTGATGGGAAACCCGATTCCGCGAACGTGAATCTTTGCTCTCCGTTCCAAAGTTGCGGGCCGTTTTCGCAAATGCGGCTTGACCGGCGCCCGCCCTGGGGGGCGTAATACGCGCCAATTATGCAGATTGTAATTACCACCATTTTTCCACCCACCCCTGGAGCCGCGGCCATTGCCAAGTCGCTGGAAGAGCGGGGCGGCATATTGTGGGTCATCGGCGACCGGAGCGGCCCGCGCGATTACCAACTCCCCGCCACCCGGTTTTATGACATCGCCAGACAGAGCGAGCTTGCCTTCAGCCTCGCAAAGTCGCTGCCCGAACGGCATTATGCCCGCAAGAATTTGGGCTATCTGCTCGCCGCTCAATCGGGCGCCAGTTTCCTGGTTGAAACGGACGATGATAATCTGCCCTTGCCCGGGTTTTGGGAACCCCGGTCGCCCATCTTGTCGGGGCGTCGCGCGCAAGCCCAAGGATGGCTGAACGTTTATGCTCTGTTCAGTTCCAGCCGTATTTGGCCGCGGGGATTTCCTCTGGAGTGCGTGGAGGCTCCGCTCCCTGAGACCGGGACCAATTCGGAGTCCAGGGAATGCCTGATTCAGCAAGGACTCGCCAATAAAAACCCGGATGTGGATGCGGTTTACCGGTTCATCATGCCCCTTCCGATTGACTTCGCCGACGGGCCGTCCGTTCTTCTTGACTCCGGGTGCTGGTGTCCCTTCAACAGTCAAAACACCACCTGGTTTAAACCGGCCTTCCCGTTGCTCTACCTGCCCAGCCACTGCACCTTCCGCATGACCGATATTTGGCGGTCCTTTGTGGCGCAGCGGTGTCTGTGGGAGATGGACTCCTGCCTGGGCTTTACGAGGGCCACCATATATCAGGAACGCAACGAGCACAATCTGTTGCGGGACTTCCAACAGGAAATCCCGGGCTACCTCAACAATGATGCCATCCGCCAAACACTCGAAGGACTGCCTCTTCAACAAGGACGGGAATGCCACACGGTCTGCGCGAATGTCCGGCAATGTTACCAGGCCTTGGTTGCCAAGGGGTTTATTCCGGCGCCGGAGTTGGGGCTTCTGGAACTGTGGATCCGGGATGTTTCAGCTCTGGTGTGACTTCTTCTCCAGCCAGTTGGCCGCGGCGCTGGCGGTTTTCCAGAGCTTCATTTTGGCTTTGAGCCGCAACCCGGCCAAGGCGCTCCGGCGCCGGCGATGGCTGCGCAAAATCGCTTGAGCGCTCAGACCGCAATTTTGCTGGAGTTGGATCGCAGGCAATTCGAGGTCGGGCAGCCCCCACGCGTCGCTGTTTTGCGAGGAGGGTTCGCGGACCTCCTCAATCCACTTTTGCCAGTCATTGTGGACCAGGATTTTCTCGTGTGAAACGGAAACGGCGGGGTTGTGGTCCAGATGCATCACGGCAAATTCATGCGTCAAGTCCGGCGTGCGCCCGCCGCCGTTGAGCAGGGACAAACGTTTGGCATTGTTGGCGTCACTGTGGCCCCATAGTTTCATTCCCTCTTCGCAACCGCGTATTTCAAACCACTGCCCGCGCGGCGCGAGTTGAAAATCGCCGACCGAGGCAAACCGCAGCCACGGCTGCTCTTTTTCCGGCGCAAGGCGGAACCCCTGGCTAATGACCCCATCGCAAAACTCGCTGATCTGAATCAAGTTGGCCCGATCCAGGCTTTGCCACTGGGGAATGGGAATGCCCACCCGCGCACACAGATAGAACCGCGGCTTCAGCCCCGAAAGGATTTCCTGAATGGACTTCTTTCCCAAAGGGTGGATCAAAATATCGCAATTGGTTGACAGCAGCCATGGGTTCCTCGGATTACTGCGCCGAATCCCGACATTTCGCGATAATTCATCCGAAAAAACCAGCGGTGTTTTCCCAATCGCCCCCTCCATTTGTTCCCCTGTGATGCGATAGGTTTTCAGGCGCGCCCTCGCCTCGGGCGTCAGCGTGTCGGCGATGGATTCGGTGAGCGTCAACTCATGCGCCGGAGTGTTGCAATCCACGTAAATGATCTCATCGTCGGTCTCCGCGCATAAACCGGCCATATAATTAAGACTGATGGCGGTGCGTTTATGCAGGTTGACCCCATATCCGTCATTTCGCCCGACCACTAAAAAAGTAATCATAAAGCCGGATCACGGTACGTCGAAAAAACTTTTCCGCGAGCATTTTTTCATTGCGGTTCCCGCAAAACTTGGAGAACGTCCGTTGCTTGTTATGAGAGCGTCGCCGAAACGCGTTTTCCATGTCGAGAATCAAAAGTTTGGATGCACTAAGGGGGATCGCCATCGTTGCGGTGATTATCCTGCATTCAGTTCAGCCCCAGGATTGTCCAGCCATGGGTTGGGCATTCCAGATTCTCAATCAGGTCTGCCGGTTTGCTGTGCCGTGCTTTTTTCTCACTGCCGGCTTCTTCTTCCGGCACGCGTGGCGGCAGAAGCCAGACCATCTGATGCTGGCCCGATCCTACGCAAGGCGGCTTCTGAAGCCATTCCTTTTCTGGGCGCTCTTCTACGCGGTCGTGCCGCCTTTCCTTGGCGGTTCCCCGGATGGAATCGGCCCGGCGATCTTGGGACATCTGGGGAATATTGCCCGCCACCCGCGTTCATTTTTGCTCACCGGCTTCACCTATCACCTTTGGTTTCTAAGTTCGCTTCTCCAAGCCGCGGGCATTGTTTGGCTCTCGTTGCGACTGGGTGATATACGCATTGCTCTGCTGGTGGGGTCCGTCTTCTATGGCGTCGCGCTGCTCTCCGGGCCTTACTCTCCGACCCAACTCGGTTTTCACACCCACTTTGATATGAGGAATGGTCCGTTTGTCAGCACCCTGTTTTTCGCGATCGGAGCATGGCTTCAGGAGCGCCGCCTGAATGTGCCGCTCGTTGCGGGGGCCTCACTCATGGGAATGGGTCTCACGATGCATCTGGCCGAAGGCCTGTTTTTGTTTCATGCGTTTGCCAGGCCGCTTTTTAGCAACGAGTATTTGCTGGGCACTCTTCCCTATGCGGTGGGAATTATGCTTATGGCGCTTGCGCGTCCGGATTTTGAGTGGGGGTTGGCGGGCCGGATTGGGTTGTATTCTCTTGGGTTGTACGTGTTTCACCCTTACGTGATCGAAGTGCTTCTGCGCCTGCCATTCGGGCACACTCTTTCCCGCAACCCTCTTTTGTTCTCCCCGCTGGTGTTGGCAATCACTTACGCGATTATCAGACCCCTGGGCAGAGTGGCGCGCCTCCGTTCCTTGGTCCTCTGATTGGGGCCATTTTCAAGGCCCCGCCGTTTCACTGCCTGGCTTTTGGGCATGGACATAAACCGCCACATAGATGTTGTCCGCCGCGGAGGCAGGGACGACAGTTTGGTCGCCAAACATTCGGAGAAACAGGTTCATCATCGCTTTAACTCTCGCAGCTTGAACCCGCCCTAGTCTTGCGATTTGGCGATGCCCCTGCGCGCGAATATGCTCCTGGCCCAACCAGGAGCAAAGCCACACGCCTCTTCGCGCAACGAATCCGGCAAACCATAACGCAAAAACAGGAAAGCGGCGCAGACTCCCAAAAACAAGCAATTTGCCGCCAAATGTTGCAGCGGACGCAGATTCCGGGCCAACCACCAAATCAGGGCCGCGACCGGCGCCACCGTGGCGGCCAGCGCCAGGGTGGTCCGGTGCCAGCCAGCCAATTCGCGCCAGCTTAAATGAAAATACTTGTGGGTGCGCCACAGCCCGTATGGGAAAGTGAAACAAAGACTGCATACGATCGAGTTGATCAGCATCATCGTAATGCCGCCGTGGCGATGCAACAGAATAGTCAGCCCCATAAATGCAAGTCCCTCGATAAAATACACAAACCGCAGAAACCGAAACGCCTTGCTCTGGCCAACCAGCCCTGCATGCACACGAACAGTGATTTGAATCAGCAGCCAGACGGTCAGGAGCAAATCATTCCATGCCAGCCACGGGACTTGGAATACTGTTTCTGCCTTCCAGACCTGGACAAACGCGCTGTTGCCAACAGCGAAAATCGCTCCCGCGACGACCGCCAGGTTCACCGACAACACCGCAATTTCCCGAAAGCGCCGCAACAATTGGTCCCGTTCGCCCCGGACCATCATCTCCGCCAGCGCGGAGGATGAGAAATCGAAAATCCGCGCGATCACCTGCACCAGGAGAGCGTAAGCGCGCGTGTACACGCTCCAGACCGCCGCCGCATCCAGGCCGATCAGCCGCGTCAGGAGCAATGTCTGGCTGAAGTTGATGAATTGGTTTCCCAGCGCGTACAGAAAGGCATCCTGTCCGAAGGCAAACAGTTCGCGAAACCTCGCCCAAGTCGGATGTCCCCACTCGCCCCGCCGCGGGAACAATTTCAGCCGGTGACACCCGGTCCAATTCAGGGTCAAAGCTGTCATCACACTCGCGGCTTGTCCCCACAGCAGGCTGAACACTCCGCAACCGTGGGCGAAACCCCACCACATGATTCCGTAGCTTGCAGCCAGCCCGAACGCCCCGCTGTAATTGGTAATATCAAAGCGCTGATTGGCGTTGAGCACATGCGCGATGATCCGCGTGACAAACATCGTGGCCGTGATGCCGCATTGGCCGATCACCAGCCAGAATAATTGCGGCTGCAGTTTCGCCGGAATGTGCAGCAGCGGACCAATGGCAAACGCCAGCAGGGTTCCCACCAGGAAGATCAACCCGGCTTGGGATAATCCCACCAATACATCCGTCTGGATCACTCCGCCGTATTCGCCACGCTTCGGATGATCCTTGTAGTCTATGAGAATTCGAGCTGCTGCTGCGCTGAGGCCAAAGTCCATCAGGGCAAGGTAGCCGGCAATCTGGGTGGTGACGGCCCAGAGTCCAAACTCTTCTGTGGAAAGATAATGCAGCGCCAGCGGCACCGAGGCCAGGGTGAACAACACGTTCACCCCCAACTGCATGTAGCCCGAGAGCAAAGAATGGGCAAATCGCCTAATCCGAGACATGATGATTGGATTGGGAATGGCGGGGCGCGTTCATCGCTTCCCTCCACCGCGCCAAGGGCGGCTCTGAAAACACAATTTGAACATCACGCCGCCAGAATGGGACCCGCCGCGGTGGAAAGCAAATCAATTGCCTTCCAGGCTCTCTCGCGCTCCGCGTTTGATTCCGCGCTGTTGTTTCTCTTTACCGCGCCCTGTCTGAAAGGCATTCTTTTTCAGCAACATGATTTCGACATCGGCGCATCGTTCATTAACTGTGGCATGGATATCCGATTTTCCCATCGAGTGGCTGCCGGATATTCCAGACTCCTTGCGCGCGCTTCCCCGCACCACTCCCACGACATGGGAGATGGTGTTGCTGGATGAATTTGAGAAGAACGCCGCCCTCAGGCTGCACGTCATCATCTTGCGCAAGAACATCCCCCGCGGCTTTTCCTTCGAGCGCAACGGCGTGACCTTCCATCTTTTGAAGTACCGCGGCGGCACCCGGGCCTCCACGCTCTTTTGGCTCGACACCATTCTGATCCGCCGCGTGTTAAGGAGAATCAAACCGGACCTCGTCCACGCCTGGGGCAGCGAGCAGGGGGCGATTTTGGTGGCCAACCGTTTGAATCATCCTTCTCTCCTCACCATCCAGGGCCTCTTGAGCTGGTACGGACAAGTCGTTCCTCTGGGGCCTTACCAGAGGTTCGGTGTCTGGGTGGAAAAAATGGCTCTGGCGGGGGGCAGGCACGTCAGCACGGAATCAAAGTTTGCCGCCGCCTGGCTCCAAAAAGGGCATCCGCACCTCTCCGTCCATCAAATTGAGCATGCGCCAAAATGGATCTTCCACCAAGTCCGGCGAACACCCGCCACCGCTCCCATCCGGTTTCTGTCCAACGGCGCGCTGGGTTACAGGAAGGGAACAGACCTGCTCCTCAAGGCTCTTGATGAACTGGCTCCAGATGTTCGCTTCGAAGTGCTCCTCATCGGCGCGCCAAACGATCCTTTCGTCGCGCCCTTGCTGGGAACAGCGTCACCCGAGCTGCGGCGACGGCTTGTTTTCAAATCCGACCTTCCCCCGGCGGAGGTCGCGCTCGAATTGTCCAAGGCAACTATTTTTCTGCTTCCGACCCGGGCTGACACCAGCCCCAATGCCGTCAAGGAAGCCGTCGTCGCCGGCGTCCCCGTCGTCGCCGGCAACGTTGGCGGCATCCCGGACTACGTGTTTCCGGGGGAAAATGGGTTTCTCTTTGCGGCGGGAAAGCAGGCGGAGTTTAAAGCGATGATCCAGGAGGCCATCACCCACCCGCTGTTCTCTCGCGGCCTGGTCAGTCCGGCCTCGTTGCAAAGGAATCGTGAATATCTCTCCCCGGCCCGCATGGCGCAAAGCTTTCTGTCGGTTTATCGCATTGTGTCCGGCGGGTGACCGGAAAAAAAGCCGCCGCATTTGCCCGCGAATCCGCTCCTTGTCCCAAATCGCCCCTTCTTCCGTCGCCCGCCCCATCATGGACGCCGGTGGCGGCGTGTCATAAAATCGGCCGCCAAAAGCATTGACATTATCTCATCTGAATTTCACCATTACGCGGAACATATTTTACCACCCATGCGCCACGCTCCTCCGATCCATTATTCCATGAGATTTGCATTTCGCTTTTGCGCCTTCCTGCTCACCGCCTTCGCGCCGGTCTTCCCCTCCCCGGTTCTTGCCGCGCAGGATGTGCAAATGACCCTCAACGGCCAACCCGCCAAACCCGGTGATTACAGCCCCAATGACATCCAGGCCCTCATTCTGGACAACGGCTTGCTCAAAATCACCTTCGGCCCGGACGCCCGAAATGACATCAGCGCCACCTCCGTCGTCAAAAACGGCCGGGAACTCGCCCACAACCTCCATGGCGTCGAGCCTCGCGACACCGACGCCCATCGCACCTTCTATCACGACTACAACGCCAGCGGCGGCTACCTCCACGCCAGAGTCGTCAAAATTGTCAAGAATACCCCCGGCCTGGTCCACTTCGCCCTGATTGACACCAACTCCCCCTACCTGGAAGACCACTACGTCATGCTCCAGGGCGAAAGCGGCATTCATCCCTACGTCATCATCAAGGGCCAGTTCCGCGGCGAAATGCGCACCATGTACCGCTTCGACATGGACATCCTGGACTGGGCCTATTCCGGCGAGCGCATCGGCCAGCAGCCCAAGTATGCCTTCCTCCAGTCCATCTCGCCGCGGGGAAACGCCGGCGATGAAACCTGGAGACTTCCCGACGGCTCTGTTTACCAGAAATACGACTATTGCCTCTATTACTCCCAAACGCCGCTGTGGGGGCATCTGGGCCACGGTTTCGGCGTCTTCTTCATCCCCGTGAGCACCGAATCCTACGCCGGCGGACCTCTGCGCCAGGAGTTGGCCGTCCACCAGGACGCCCTGATTCTCAATTACATCGGCGGCGGTCATTTCAGCGGCGGCGGCACCGCCTCGGGGCGCGCCGGCGAAAAAATCCACGGCCCGTGGTATCTTTATTTCAACACCGGCGACACCCAGGCCGCCATCATTGCCGACGCCAAAAAAACCGCCGAAGCCGAACAAAAAAAGTGGCCCTATCAATGGGTCGAAGAACCCCTTTACCCGCTCAAACGCACCACCGTCACCGGCCAGTTGAAAATCTCCCATGACCGTTCGGCTGCCGGCGCCTATATCATCCTTGGCCAGCCGACAAACGCCGCCGGCGGGCGCGGCGGCGGCCGCGGCGGGGGCGGCGGCGGCGCGGCGCCGGACCGCGCCAGCGTCCTTTACACCCAGTCAGGCGATTATATCTATTACGTCAAAGCCGGCCCCAACGGCCAATTCACCCTGCCCGCGGTCCGCCCCGGCACTTACACCCTCTATGCCTGGCAAACCCAGGGGCCTGTCACCCAATCCTTCGCCCGGGATGGCGTCGTGGTCGCGGGCGACACGCTGGATTTGGGCGACGTGGCCTGGGATCCTCCCTGGCATCCCAACCTTCTCTGGCAAATCGGCAAACCCGACCGCATGGCCGGCGAGTTCAAATTCGGCGACCAGCCCCGCACCAGCCAGTGGATTTCCCAAGTCCCAACCAACCTCACCTTCACCATCGGCCAGAGCCAGGAAGCCACCGATTGGTATTACGCCCAGAAAACCGGCGTCTGGACCGTCAAGTTCAATCTCGACAGAACCTATTCGGGCAACGGCTACCTCACCATTGCCATCGCCGGCGGCGGAGGCAGTGTCGCCGCCGCCATCAACGGCGCCAATGTCGGAAACCTCTCTTATAACGACGACGCCAGTGTCCGCCGCGCCGCCAATCGCAGCGGCCGTTATGCCCGCAACGAGTTCACCTTTCCCGCCTCCGCCTTGCGGCAAGGCGGGAACACACTCACCCTCACCGACAGGGGCTCCGGCCTTATGTATGACACCATCGTCCTGGAAGCCGACTGAGCAGGGGGATTGGAGACGGGGGGCCGGAAACCAAGGAACGGCCTCGCGCGGGATGACATCTTGAACAAGCATTTTTCTCTTGACGCTATTACCCGGTTAGTATTACCGTGGTAATCGTAATGACGAATCCAAAAATCCATCGCCTCGGCGAACTCCAGCTTAAGATCATGCAGGCGCTCTGGGACCGCCCCGACGCCACCATCGCCCAGGTCCGCGCCGCCGTCTCCCCCGACGCGAGTCTGGCCCACTCCACCATCGCCACCATGCTCCGCAAAATGGAGGCGCGCGGCCTGGTCAAACATCGCCTACTCGACCGCAAGTTCCTCTACCGCGCCCTGGTCCGGGAGGACGTGGTGGCGCGCAAAATGTCCGAGCATTTCATCGAACGCCTCTTCGAAGGCAGCCTCGCCGACATGGTCAGCCACCTGCTCAAAACCCAGGACATCAGCCGCCAGGAATTGGAGCGGCTGGAAAAACTCATCGCCGAACAAAAAAGGAAATTATGATGCCTCCGGATTTGCCCTTCTGGACCCGGCTCCTCATCCGCCTGGCGGTGGAGGCGGCTGGCGTCGTGGCGGCCGCCTGGCTCCTGGACCGGCTCATCCGGGCCGCCTATTGGCGGCGCGCCTTGTGGCAAAGCGCCTTCATTTGCCTGCTGCTTTTGACCGGCTCGGAATTGAGCGGTTTTGGCCGCGGCCTGGCCTCCTTCCTTTTTGGCCGCGCGCGCGCGGAAGAAAAACCCGCCCTCTGGACCAGCCCTGTGGAACGCAGGTCATTGCCGCTGCCATCGCCCTCGCTCTCCATCGCGTCCTCACCGATCTCGACCCCGTTGGCCGGGGTTAAACCTGAAATCGTCCGGCCTGTTTGGTGGCCCGGCCTGCTCTGGCTGGCGGGCGGTTTGGTCATTCTGGGCCGGGTGGCGGCGGCGCAAATTCTTTTCATTTTGCTTCGCCGCCGCCGGCTCCATCCCGCCTGCGCCGATTTGCCCGGCCGCGTTGCCGCCATCCTCCAACGTCTGGACTTCCGACGGAAAATCTCCCTGCTCCAATCTCCCGGCCTGACCGCGCCCGTGGCCTTTGGAGTTCTCCGGCCCAGCGTCGGCTTGCCTGTGGATTTCGCCGCCAAATTCACCCGCGCCGAACAGGACGCCATGTTGGCCCATGAGCTGGCCCACTTGGCGGCGCGCGATCCCCTGTGGTATTTGCTGGCGGACGTCAGCAGCGCCGCCTTGTGGTGGCATCCGCAAGCCTGGTGGGCAAGACGACGCCTCCATCGCGCCAGCGAACTGGCCGCCGACGAAGCCGCCGCGATTTTCCCGGAAGGCCCCGCCGCCTTGGCCGGATGCCTCGTGACTTTGGGCCGGCAAATGACCCAACTCCCCGGCGCGACTTGGCTGGGCGTCGAAGGCGGCGGTTTTCGCTCCAACCTGGCCGAACGCGTCCAGCGTCTCCTGTGCTTGGCGGACACGGCGTGGCAACCTTCTTATGGCGGGCGCGCCCAAGCCGCAAAAATCGGCGCGATCATCGCCATTTCCACCGCCGCCATCGCCCTGTCCGGCTGTCTGCAAAACCGCGGCGCCGACAAGCAGCCAACTTTGCAGGCCAGCTTGAGCCAATCCTGGGACTCCTCGCCCGCCGCAACCGTCTGGCATTCCGCTCTGCCGCCTGACGCACCCGCGCCCCAGCCCCGGCCAAGACCGGTCAGCGCCGGGATTGCCGAAAAGGAGCCGGCTTGGCTGGAAATGCGGTCATTTCACGTGGAACCCAATTCTTTCGTCCAAGCATTGCAGCGCCTGTTTCCGCAAGAAGACGTCCGGCAAGCCAATCCCATGCTGAGGAGATATTTTGCGAGCTTGGGGATTAACTTGACTAATCAGGGGGCCTTCACTTTGTTCAATTCGAGGAGCGGCGACATTCTGGCTCGGGCGACCAGGCAGGATCTGGATTCGGTGCAACGGGCCATAGAAACACTTGCCAACCTTCCACACCAGCCAGTGCCGTTGCCTTCGAAAAGGCCAGAGGGGACGGCTGTGCTGTTCACCCGGACGTTTCACATTGATCCCGATATTTTCTTTCCAAGATTGCAGGAAGCGTTTCCGGAATTCCTCCCGCCACCGGATAACACCAGCGAGGCCAAAGGGACGCAGCCGGATCTCTCTGGAACGACCAACCATTCCTGGTATGCCTCTTTGTTGCGGCAATCTCTGTCCAGTCTCGGCATTATTGACCTGCCCAACACTAATGGCGCGTTTCTTTTTATAAGTGACCGCGCCGGCCTGCTGGTGCGGGCGAAGTTGGAGGATATGGAGGCACTGAGACAGGTCATAGAACTGCTCAACAAAGTCCCCCCTGAAGTGCGGCTTGACGTCAAGTTCGCCATCATCACACAGCAGTCCAACAATGCGGCGGGCTTTAACTTGCTTTTGGGAACCACCACCAACGCCATCGGAGCACCCTCCGTCAGGACGCCTGGGCGCCAAGGGCCTTCCACCTTGGCAACTCCATCTGGCATCTTCCCAGGACCCGCCCCTTCCGCAACCAATCCTGGCCCGGCTGCCCCGCCAGGCCCCGCAGTCCAACCGGTGGGCACGGGTTTGCTTGCCGGCATTTTGAACGAGGAGCAGTTCCGCATGGTCTTCAACGCTATTCTACAACGCGAACGCTCGGATATCCTCTCCATGGGAGTATCAACCGCGAGTGGAGGAGAGGCCCGTGTGGGCGTGACTGATCTCGTGGATTTGCCCACCGGTGTTACCTTGGGATCAAACGCTGCCGGACCGGGCAACCCCACCAACACATTCGAAGAGGGCCCGGTGATGGACGTTCTTCCCACCGTTTTGGCCGATGGCTTTTCCATCCAATTAGTCCTCAAGGCTTCCTACCGGCAATTCCTCGGTTTCGACAAACCGCCGCAAGCTGCGCCCAAATCCAATGCAGTCCCAAGTCTGCCAATGGGTGTGGCCACCAACGCTGCGGCGCCTGTGCCCCGTTTCCGCATTTTTTCGCAAACCGCAACCACAACCGTTTTTGATGGGCAGACCGTTGTTCTGGGCGGACCCTTGCAGGAGAGCGGGTCCGGCCAGGAGCAGCAGCAGACGAATACCGAGAGGCAGAACCTGATCGTCTTCATTACTCCACGGATCATTGATCCCACCGGCAACCCGGTTCATACGGACGAGAAGATGCCGTTTACCAAGACGTCCCTGCCGCCGCAGGGAGCGGACACGCCAAAATAACCCCGCGCGTCAAAAAAATCACGCGGGGCTTTCTTATTCGACTGCTTCATGCAAACTTTGCCGGGAGTTCACTTCTTCAAAAAGGGCGCTTGCTCCAGGGCGTTGAAAATGAATTGCACCGCCACCGACGCCAGCAGCAGCCCGAAGAGCCGCGTGACCAGCTTGAGCGCCAACGGATTCAGGTAATGCGCCCCGCGCACCGCCAGCCAAAAAATCCAGTAGGCCGCAAAGCACACCGCCACAATCGAAGCAAACAGCGCCCCCACCTGCCACACATCTTTGGCCTGGTTGAGCAGGATCAACGCCGTCGAAATGGACCCCGGCCCGGCCAGCATCGGCACCCCCAGCGGCGTGATGGCAATGTCGTCCTTGGCCGCCCCGGCGGCCACTTCCTCCTCCGTTTCGCGCGCTTGCGACCGCCGGGCATACAACATATCCATCGCGATGCGCAGCAGCAGAAGGCTTCCCGCCAATTGGAATGCCGGCAGCGTGATGCCCATCACCTTGAATATCTGATTTCCCGCCGCCGCAAACAGCGTCAGCACTCCCCCCGCCACAAAACATGCCAGCCGGGCCATCCGCAATTTGGCCGCCGCCGTGTCCTGCGGCGTCATCGCAATGAACGCCGGCACCACCGCAATCGGATCCAGGATCACGAACAACGAGCTGAGCGCCAACAAACTGTATTCGCCGAGATTCATCCTCTGTTTCGTCCGTGGAATACTGGCCGGCGCGACAACATGTCCAGACATATTTTTGCTTCCCGCGCCAGCGCCTCCCGTTCCGGGCCGCTCAAGCCGCGCGGGTCGAAACATGCGCGTAATGCAGCGGCAACAATTCCCGCAACGGCTCCCGCAAATCCGCCAGGGCGGGATCGGCCAGCGTGCGCGGCAGCCAGTCTGAAAGCGCTTCGCCGGGCGGGCGCGGGACGCCGCGCGCGGCCAGTTCGCGTTCCAGCAGGTAGAATTCCGAGTCCAGCCCCGGCCGGAAAGCCGCGGCGCCGGATTCTCCGCTTTTGGCCTGCCGCCGCCGCGCGCGTCCACGCCGGAAGATGATTTGATACAGCAGCAACCCCAGCACCGGGATCAGCCCCCAGAGGATGTATTGACGCAAACTGGACTGTCCCCAGCGCAGTTTTGCGATTTGAAACCGCACCCCCGACCAGAAGTCCGAAAACCACTCCAGGGCCGGCGCGCGTCCCGCTTCTGCCGCCACCCACGACGCGGGCGTGGTGTCGAAATCTTCCCACGTTTTCTTCACCCCGCTCCAGACCAGACACCACGCGTGGGCGTCGCGTTCGCGCACCACGCAGCCCTGGCCGGAAGCTTCATGAACCGCGTAACCCACGGCGTAACGCGCGGGAATTCCCAGCTCCCGCAACAGCAACACCGTGGCCGTGGCGAAGTATTCGCAATGCCCGCTGCGGCTCCGCAACAGGAAACGCGACAGCGCCGTCTCGTTGGTGCGCGCCACCTTCTCCGGCCCCAGCCAGGTGCTGTAACTGAATTTGCCCGCAAAAAATTGTTGGACGGCGCGCATTTTCTCCGGTTCGGCCGCCCCGGCAAGTTTCATTTCGGCAATGATTTGATCCAGCGCCGGAACTTCGTTGGTCGGCACGGTTAGATCCATGCGATTGGTGCTCTCATCGGGCGGCTCATCAAAAGTCGCCCCTGCGGCGTAGCGCGCGTCGAAAATCACCAGGCCCGGGCCGGAGGCCAGCGCCGCCCCCGTTCGGTTCGTTTTCAGCGTGAAGACCGGGAGCTCTTCCAGTCGTCTGCTCCCGCTTGGCAGCGGAAGCAGTCCTTCCGGGTCGCCCGTCTCCTTGGAGCGGCCGTCCAGATACGACGCGATGGTGACGACCGCCGTGCGGGCGCTGCCGGGCAGCAGCGTCCACGAAGTTTCATTGGCCGCTTCCGGCGCAAGGCTGGCAAAATCGTTGCGCGTGCCGCCGGAGAGCCAGGTCTCCTGTTGCGGATAATAATGGCGGTAACTGGCCTCGCGCAAATAAGCCGGCGCCGGGCCGCCCGTTTTTGTCTTCAGCCGGATGACGATTCGTCCGGACAATTTTAACCGGCCGATGTGCCCGATGGCCGTCGCGCTTTGCGACGCATCCGTCCGTTGCCTGAAAAAAGCCGCCATCCACCGCGCGTCGTAACCTTCCAGCAGCCGTTGCAATTCCCCCATGCCGCCCTGGCTCCAAAAGCCAAGCCCGATCGCTGCGGCCATCGCCCCCGCCCAGGCGAGGATGCCGAAACGCCGCGAACGCAGCGGCCACAAGGCCCAGGCCAACAGCGCGGCTTGTCCCCAATAATAGGAGTGTGTCCCCTCGTTGGCGTGGATCGAGGCGGAAAACAAACAGAGGATGAAATACGGATACGTCACGTCCGCGTATTGTTCCCCGCCCGCGCCCGTTTTCCGCCGCCGCCGGATGAACCACGAAATCGCCGACAACGGAACGGTTTCCCGCTCGCTGAACACCTGCGCCGCGACGAACAGGAAGAAGATCATCGGCAGCCAGCGAAGAAAGACCGTGGCCGAAACGCTCGCGTAGCGCGCCGCCGCCTCGGTGGACGCATGCCGCAATCCGCTCCATCCGCCGCCGGTCTGGTTGGTGGCAAAAGCGTAAAGGATCAGCGCGAATGCCAGCAGCGCGCAAAAACTCCAGATGCGGCGAAAATCCTCCTCCGTCACTTCCCACCGCGCCTTGAGCAACCGCGCGCTCTCCAGCGCGACTCCCATCACGACGGCGGCCGGAAAAAAACCGCTCTGCCAGCCCCAGAACAACAGCGCCGCCGGCAGCAGCAACGGCGGCGTTCTTCTCCCGCGGGCCGGCAAAGTTGGCGCGTTCTCCGTCATTTTAATTTTGCCAGTTGCGCCTCGATCTGCCCCATCTCCAGCACGTGAAAACTTCCCGGCTCGCCGCGCAGCGGTCCCGCGTCCGCCGGCTTTTCGCCCGGACGCGCCACCACCAGCGCGAGCAAGGGAACGCCCAGCGCGCGCAACGCCTTCACCAGATGTTGCCGCGGTTCGTCCCACCGTTGCAACACGCAGATGCAGCCGCTCACCGCGGAAATATGGTTGAGCACAAGCTGTTCCAGCGTTTCAAATTTCTGGTCCGCGCAATTCCTCACCGATGCCAGTATTTCCAGCATTTGCTCCGCGTGCGCCAGTCCGCGGCCGGCGGTGAAGCAATAGGATTGGTTGCCCACGAAAAGCAGATCCAGCAGCGACTCCTGCGTGAGCACCGTGCAGGCAAACGAGGCCGCGACCGAAACGGCCTCCTCCAGAATTTCGCTGTTCGGCTCCTCCTCAAACGTGTCCAGCACCAGCGCGTGCCGGACGAAAAACTCGTCCTCGAACTCCTTCACGATCGGCTTGCCGGCCTTGGCCCAGCTTCGCCAGTAAAAATCCCCGCCCAAAGGGCGGGGCTTTGGACTGTGGCCTCCAGAGGAGGCCAAAGCCCAGCCCCCAAAGGGGGCTGGGCAAGTCGCGTTGTCCCGGTTTGTTCATCATCGGTTGA
>JBEKOF010000052.1:0-42084 GCA_049522055.1 Verrucomicrobiota bacterium
CTCGCCCACGGGTCATGGGTTCTGCAACTAATGTCCCCAAAACCGGCCTAAATCTCCTGTGAATAACTTCTATGAAAAAGCAATTTACAAGCCAGAGAACAATTTTCGCGGCAATCCATTTTTTGACAGGATGCTAACGGCTGTTCTAACGGGTCAAAAGTCAAAAAACACCAATGTTTACGCGGGTCCTAACGGCCTAACGGCTCCAGACCCCCAAGGGCCGCTTTCGCAGCGGCGGATTTCCGCCTTCGCTCCTCCAACCGATCTGGCTCATCCCTTTTCGCCCGGCGGCGGCGGGGAGGCAGGAGGCGTCGCGCAACACTTGCGGCAACGACATTGATCCACGCTCCAGGGGCCTGGGCCTGCCGCGGACAAATAAAGGAACACCACACAACAAGCCACGTCCAGTTCCCCTTGGTTATGGATGGGCCACCATCCGCCGGGCGCATGCACCATGAAGTAGGAGGCCGCCATAAACACGGCGAGGAGTAACGCCGTCAGCCGGGTGAACATGCCCATCAGGAGGAGCCACCCGCCAACCAACTCCACAATTCCCGCGATGCCGAGCAACGAGGAAAGTGGGGCCGCGCCCGAACTAATCGTCGGATAGCCGAAAACTTTTTGCCCGCCATGCTGCAGCAGCAACAGGGCAAGAACAATGCGCATCAGGCTCAGGAGGCAGGGACACCACCTGGCACAACAGTCATCAAATTTGGTCATGGCTTTGTTTTATCAAGTTGGCCGGCTTGGCGCAAGCAAAATCCCCGCCGGGGGTCGTGTCGTCGTGTCTCCCAAAACCATCCGGCTTATCGGCGGCTCAATTCGACGACGGCGCTATCAAATTGTTTTTGACAATTCGGCGCCAGGCCGTCGCGCAGGAGGGTCGCGCCGTCGAACGTTTTGCCGTCGCCGGCCAGCCTGGAAACCGCTCCCGCGGGGAGGTTGACTTCGCGCAGAAGGTAGTTGGCCGCCGGGTCCAACCCGCGCAGTTTGACCGGCGCATCGGCGGCGTCCTTGATCTGATAAACGAAAAGGGCGGCGCGGCCGGCGTCCGGCGTGACATAGCTGATGGCCGAGCGCGGCCCCAGGTAAGGCGATTCCAGCCGGTACAGGTCGCCCTGGCACACGATGTGGCCAAGGCTCTGCTTGTAGAGGCGGATGGCAGCGGTGGTGGCCGCCCGTTCGGCGGGGGTCATTTTGGCTGCGTCCATGTCCAGGCCCAGGACGCCGCTCAGCGCGACATCCAGGGTGAACTTGAAGGGGCGATTGCCCATTTTGGTCACGTGATCCGAGAGGGCGCAGGCCGGGAAAAACTGGCTGAAACCCCATTGGATGAAAACGCGATGGAGCGGGTCGGTGTTGTCGCTCGGCCAGAAGGTGTGGAAGTATTTCAACGCCCCGTAATCCGCGCGGCCCGCCCCGCCCGAACAGAGCATCGCCGTCACGTTGGGATAGTTGGACGCCATCCGCCCCATGACGTCGTAGAGGGCGAAGTTGTAATCAATCAGCAGCCGCGATTGCTCCTCCGGCTTAAGATATGTGGAGCCGGGCTGGGTGACGTAACGATTGGCGTCCCACTTCAGGTAGCTGATGCCGGGATTGGACCCCAGCGTCTGATTGATCACCTTCCAGGCGAATTCGCGCGCCTCGGGCCGGGTGAGGTCCAGGTCCAACTGATTGCGGCTCAGTTCCGGCTGGCGATGCGGCTCGGCGATGGCCCATTGCGGGTGCTGCTCGTAAAGCTCGCTGCGGGGATTGACCATTTCCGGCTCCAGCCAGATGCCAAACCGGATGCCCCGCTTCCTGGCTTCGTCGGCAAGGAACGAAAGGCCGTGCGGGAGTTTGTTCGTATTGACCTGCCAGTCCCCCAGGCCGGCGCGGTCGTCGTTGCGCGGGTATTTGTTGCCGAACCAGCCGTCATCCAGCAGGAACAAATCCGCCCCCAAATCCCTGGCTCCGTCGAACAGGGAGACGATGCGCGCCTCGGTGAAGTTGAAGCCGGTGGCCTCCCAGTTGTTGAGGACGACGGGCCGGAGTTGGGCGGCGTCCCGCACGCCGTAACGGCGCGCCCAGCGGTGGAAATTGCGGCTGACCTGGCCTTTCCCGGCGTCGCTCCATGTCCACAACATCGCCGGGGTCTTGAAGAGTTGGCCGCGCGCCAGAGGATATTGCGAGGCGAAGGGGTTGATGCCGCACAGCACGCGCAATTGCCCCTGCCAGTTCACATCGAACGCAAATTGAAAACTGCCCGACCACTCCAGGGCGCCGCCATAAACCTCGCCCGATTCCTCCCGGGCCGGCTGGCCAATGGAGAGCAAAAACGACGGGGTGCGGTAACGCCCGGCCCGCACCCCCAGCTTGGAGTCCAGGATCGTCATGCCCATGCCCAGCTTGTCCTCCTCCATCGTCCCTTCGCTCGCCCAGTCGCCGTGCAGTTGCGTCACCCAATACTGGTTGGATTGGATGACCGACGAAGAGGAGGCGAACCGAAACAGCGTCACTTGGCCCTCCTCCTCATGGTGGATTTCCGACCACTCTTCGAGCACATCCTGGTCGTGATAGGCCCGGAGGCACAGGGTCACAAAAAACGGGTAATAGCGGTCCTTCAATTCAATCCGCGTGAGGGTGATGTTGGTGTCCAGGGCCGTGGATTGGTTGGTCAGGTAGATCAAATCGGTGGAGTTGTTGCCGTCGGCGTGGGTGGCCTGCACCGCCGGCTCGGAAATGAACCCATCCCCAAAGGACGGGTGGTACTCCGTTTCGCGATCCAGCGTGCCGCCGCCCGCGGGCACGGAGAGAGGCTGGGCGGAGGGGATTTGATAGAGGCGGCCATCGCTGCCCAGTTGCAACGTCACGTAAAAATGGGCGGTGGCGATGCAAAAGACTTTGGCGGTGCGTTCGGCTTGGGCGATGTCCGCGCCACGGGCCGTCGCCGGCCAGCCGAGGAGCAGCATGGCCAGCAGGGCGGGGGCGGGCAGATTCATTTTTGGCGATCTTACGCGCATGGGCAACGGGCCAAGGATACGCCTTTTGCGCCGCGGAATCCACAGGAATAATCCGCGCCGTCGCCCGCCCGGACTGGCTGCAAGCAAGGGGAACGACTTAATGAAGAGAAAGCGGCTGGCCTTGGTTGTCTCCAGAGGCCAGCCGCGTGGGGGGGGAACGAACCAGTTCCTCGAGAGGATCACGTCATTTGCGGAGCCGGTTTTGAGGTGAGCAGTATTTCCTTTCCTTTGGACTTGCTGGCGACCACGAAATAAATAATCCCGGCAATGATCCACGCGAAGGAACAAGCCAGGGCGATGTAAGGCTCATGCCAGCTCATGCCCGACACGCCGATGGCCGGGATGGGGCCAAGCAGGTAGAACAACATGCACCCGAAGTTGGCCAGGAGTCCGAAGACGGGCACGAACATGTGCTTGAACCCGTGGAAGGTGTGGTGTTCGCGGAACGCCACGATGCAAACAATGCAGGTGGTCATGTAGAGCATGAACGTGCCGAAGTTACTGATCAGCGTGACGATCAGGACCGTGTTGGGTAAATAGGTGTAAGCATGACCGGAGAAAACGCCGATGCGGTACCAGAAGTTATGTTTATCCAACGCCGCCAGATCCGTGCTTTGGCCGCCCAGATAGATTATCGTCGTCAGGATGCCGAACACGATCGAGATCGCGACCAGCGTCCAGATGGCCCTGTGCGGGGAAAGGTTTTTCCCGTGCAAGGCGCCGAAGCTTCCGTGGACCTCTTCATCGCGGCCCATCGCGTACGTCACGCGCGCGCCGGTGTTCATGCAGGAGAGGGTGGTGCCGACCAAGGCAAGAAACACGGTGAACGCCTGAATGAGCATGAAGGCCTTGCCGGCCGAATAGCTGCCAAACGCCCAGGTGCCGACCAGCACCATCATGTCGCCCAGGGGCGCGCCGGAGGCGCCGGCATTGGAGAGCGTATAACCGCTGTTTAAGAAATAATTGGCGGCGAAATACTCAAAGAGATAACAGACCGCGCCCTGGATCGCCAGGGAGAGCAAGACCGCCCGCCCGACGTCCTTCTTGGGATTCTTGGCCTCTTCACCCATGGAAGTGACGGATTCAAAACCCACCAGCAAAAGAATCGCCACGCAGGCCTGCACCATCAGGGCGCTGAAGGAATGGATTCCCACCACGGACTTGGCATCTTTATGGAAGTTGAATGTGGTTGGATCTTTCGCCGTGCCCGATCCGGTGACCGCGTCCGCGGGCTTATAGCTGAGGATAAAGGGGTCGGGGGTTGGAACGCCCTTTGCGTCCAGGATCGTATTGCCCTTGTCGTCTGCTTTCCATGCTGGAAAAGGGTCGCCGACGCCGACACCCAGAGCGGTCAGTCCAGCCAGGTCAACGGCGTTGGTGTTCTTGGCCTTGTCCAAGTCATCCGCGGTAACCTGCCGGTCCTGGGTCTGCCATACGGGCTGCTTTTTGTCATCCACCTTGGGGGTGTTGTCGGCCCAGGTGGCTTGCACCGGTTTGTTATTGGTGTCGGTGACGGTGACCTGGGCGACATTATAATTGACCGGGGTTCCGTTGGAAAGGTGGAAGCCGACCGAGCCGCCGGGATGGCTGGAGCGATAGGCAATGGCCATGATGGAGAAAACGACCAGCGCGGAAATCTGGATGATGTTGATCGCCATATTAACCGCCGTGGTGCCGTTGACACCGCGGTAGGCGATGTAACCCACGCCCAGGGCGAAAAGGACGCAGAAGAGCCACATGAAGATGGGACTGTTGTAAGTTCCGCTGAAGGTGTCCGGCCAGAGCTGGCCGGCCAGCCAGCCGGCGAGAATGGCGGTCACCCCGACCATCAATCCGGTATAGACCCAGTAATACAGGTGGCTGTTCCAACCGGTCATGAATTTGATGATGCGCGCCCACTTGAAGGCGTGTGTTTTGGAGAGGAAGGCCTGCTCGGCGAAGAGGTAGGAAGAACCCGCCCCGGGGTAGAGCTTGGAGAGCTCCGCGTAGCTGATGGCGGTGGCGAAGCACAAGAGCAGCGCCGTGACTATTCCAATCCACATGGCGCAGCCGGCCGTCGGCGCGCCATACAGAGATTGTTCCTGGTACGTCAGCCATAGGAACGCCCCCGGCGCGATGAGCGCCATCGCGTTGATCGTCAGGCCCGTCAGGCCCAACGTGGGTTTCATCGTGGTTGGTTTCTCTGAGGCTGGATTCGCTGAGGCCATACTTTTGTTATATGTTTTTATGATCGGTTATTAATTTTTTTGGATGCGGCAACGCGCCAGTCACTATTTGACAAGCACATCGCCGCCAGCGATTCCGCATCGCCACCAAACTCCAACTGCTTTTTGATTTTTGAACCATTAACGCCTCTTTAGCAAAGCTGGTGCCAGAGGTTTTTTTGTAAAGTTCACAAGTGTGTATCTGATAGCACGTTACAAATATATTAATTATTTATTTTAACATATAATTAACATATAATTGATTTGTTTTAACATTATGTTAACCCAAAGATTCGTTCTCAACAGGATGATTGGTTTGTTTTGTTCAGCTTGTAGTTTTACGAACATGGCGGATTTATGATACTAATCAGGTGATAAAAACGGCCGGATGTTTCGTCAAAATACCATTAAAAGTTGAAACGCTCGTGGACAGCAGGAGTGCTCCTGTGATATTGAATTTGTATTGGGATTTCTCATGCTAACAGTGTGCTCAAAGAAAACGGCGCCATTTTGGGTGCTTGCCACGGGCGCCCTTGTCATCACCACTGCCTGATTTTGTGAGCGATCGCCCTCCTAAATCGGTGATTGTCCTTGTCATTGAAGACGAACTACAGATGCGCCGCCTGTTGCGCATCATGTTGGAAGCTAACGGCTACCATGTCATCGAGGCCGCGACCGGACAGGAGGGTTTGGTCCAGGCGGCGCAGAACCGGCCTGAAATTGTGCTGCTGGATCTCGGATTGCCGGATTTGGAAGGGCTTGCCGTGCTCAAGCGCCTGCGGGAGTGGAGCCAAGTGCCGGTGGTAGTGTTGTCTGTGCGCGACCAAGAGGAGGACAAGGTGGGTGCGCTGGACGCCGGCGCGGATGATTATGTGACCAAACCCTTCGGATCCAAGGAACTGCTGGCGCGTCTGCGGGCGGCCCAGCGCCGTGTGAAACCCGCGGCGCAAGCGCCCGTTTTCCAGTCGGGCCGGCTGGAGGTGGACCTGGCCCGGCGCCGGGTGACGGCGGACGGGCAGGAGGTGAAGTTGACGGCGACCGAATACTCCCTGCTGGCGCTGTTGGTTCGCAACGCCGGGCGCGTGATGACCCACCGGCATTTGCTCACCGAGGTGTGGGGGCCAAAGGCCGCGGAGCACAACCTTTATCTGCGCGTGTATATGGCCCATCTGCGGGAGAAACTGGAGGCCAACCCGGCAAAGCCCGAATTGCTGATCACCGAGCCGGGGGTGGGCTATCGGCTGCTGGAAATTGCGCGGTAAGAGCGTGTTTTAAGCCCAGTTCCTTCCGGTTCAAAATGGGGTGGAAAACAGGCCAGAAAATATAAGTTAAAAAAAGGCTCCTACTGGTCGGACAAATGGGGAGGACCTCAAAGGATAAAATCTTTCGGAGGCTGCCTTTGACGATAAGTCCGGCTCTTGCGTTTGTATTCCAAACGTTCGGTGCCGAAGTTCAAGAGCAGGCCGACCTCAAACCGACTCCAAGAAGCCCGGCCCCAGCACAGAATGCATTTTGATCGCGCAACCAATGATTTTCTCCGTCAGTGCTTGATCCTCCGTTTCTGAATCCTGTTCATCCAGTGCGCCTATGGCGCACTTCGTCTTGTAGTTCTAATCGTCTTCATCCTTTCAATTCTTTTCCAAAAATGGAAGTGAAGGATAACATGCGGTTATGCGGGACCCCTTTCCCCTCCTTCCACGTCGAGATTTGTTGTTGCAACCAGGTCCAGTCCTGCTGGTCTTTTGCAATTGTGATCGGTGCATCGATTTTCGGTTAAAGGTCGGGGCGGCGTTGTTGCTCAGGGTCCCGAATCGCCAGGGGACGGCCTGGACATGGCCGTGGGCAAAGGCGACGTTGGCGTTGCCGTCGTGCCGGATGGTCAGGTAATTGTTGATCTTTGTCGGGGTAGAGACGTTGAATGGCACCCAGCCGCCGGAGGTCACGCAGCCAGCGGAGAGATTGCTCACGGCTGGCGGGGGCGCTTCGGTTGGCAGCAGCGAGCTGATGCCTTCAGCGGTCATGATTTTCCTGGCGGGAGCGACCACTTGATCGAGCTTGAAAGGAAAAACGGTTCTGGCGTGGTTCACAACCGTGGTCATGCCCGGATTGACGCCGGACCTGCTTACATCAGAACTGTTGAACGAATAGCTGTAATAGTAGGCATCTCTTCCGCTGTTCTCCCGGATCGTTCTCTGGGTGTTGTCAATGTCCCTTGGACAGTGGAAGATATTGGTGGTTGCTTTGGTGCCCAAATGAGCGACCAAGGGGCTGTCTCTCGAGAGAGGCGGTCGAGCCATCGGGGAACGTGGTTTCAGGCACCCGCCAATAAATCCAATCAAGCTTCTGTGGTCCATAGATGTCGCCCGAGGCGCACCCGGCAAAAACCGACTTGTTGTCCCCGAGATACATAAACATGCCCAGACCCAATTGTCTGATGTTGTTCATGCAATAAGTCTGCGCGCCCCTTGCTTTGGCCCTGGAGAGCACGGGCAGCAAGAGGGCCGCGAGGATGGCAATGATGGAAATCACCACCAACAATTCGATAAGCGTGAATCCGTTTGGTGTCCCGCCATGCAAGCCCAACCAAGATTGGCGACCCTTTTGTGATTTAGGTTTCATTCGGGACGGGCGGATGTCAGCGTCACCACATGTTCCTCGCCATCCGCCGGCACAATCATATTTGTTGACGGAAGGCCGAAGGCCAGAAAGTCAAGCTGTAGTTCCGAGTCGGGCGAGCTTTCCCACACCACCCGGCCCTCTGCGTCCGGGAGAAGGCTGCGGGTTCCCCGGGCGCCAAATGGACCAAAGCCAGATCTGCGGCCATGGTTTAGGCGGCTGCCAAAGCCGCGCCCGCCTCTGGCCGCCGTCCGGGCCCCGCTTCCCGGTTCGAACGCTTGCGGCACAACCTCGAAATTATTGGTCACAGGAAGTCCATTGGCATCCAGCACGCGCAATCTGAGGACATGTCCGGGGTTCAAAACCAATCGCAGCGAAGCGGGGTTGTTAGTGAGAGCTACTGGCACGCTGACCAAGGCAAAACCGCGCGCCTCCGCACGAATCAGGTTCGTGCCCGGCCTGCAGCCAGTCAGAAAAAACGTGCCGTCCTCCAGATTGGTGGTTCCGATCCGGTCCACTCTCCTTATCCTATTCCCCTGATCCTTGGCCAGTCGCGGCCTCAGCGACTCCTCATCAATGTCGGCGAAGGCTTCCACCTTCACTCCCGGGACAGGATGGCCTTCCTTGTCCACCGCGACGCCTTTCGCGGCTATGCCGCGAGTCAGTTGGAGAACATGAGTGCCAGCCACGAGTTGTTTCGTCGCCTCGATGTTCCCTTTCTGATACGTGATAACAGGCTCGGTAAAGTAGTCTGGATGAGTTGCCCAGATGCTGAGGGTCGGGATTGCTTCGTTTGCGAACCGGTCAATGCGCCAGCGACCATCAGCCTCAGCCACTGTTTGTTCCCGGGCTACGGGTGAGAAGTGAGGCGGTTCAGAAGAGGGATCCGTCGGAAGTTGTTCCTTGTCAATTTGCTCCATACTGACCGGGCCCTCCTCGACATTAACTTCCGCGCCGGGAACGGGCTTGCCCTCATCATCCAAAACTTGCCCGCCGATCGGCACGGAACGGAACAAGCGCCAGGTGTATTGCGGCGGAATTCGTTCGCCACGGCCGGAACCCCATGACGCAGTCATGTCCACGAACCCATCGGTCCGGCTCTGGATTAGCAGCGGGACCAGAGTGTCGCGGGAAAGGGGAACGACGCAGACTCCCTCTTCCGTCGCGGTCAATTGCGTTGCTACAAGCGATCTTCGACCGCCTAACGCCGCACCGAAGTATTCAATGGTGGCGCCGGCCACTGGTTTTTCGGTATCGTCGGCGGTTATATGGAGGGTGATGCTGTCAGTTGTCTTCGAGGCGGCAAACGGTGTGGAACGGGCCGCGCCAGCCGGGCCGGCGGCAATGCGAAGGGGCGAGGGCGCGTTTGCCTTTGCTGGAGCGGAAATTGCGGCAGAGGTCGCGGTCGTTCCGGTTGGCAACCATTTCGGCACGACGATCAAGCCAACCACCAAAACCGCCGCGCATGCGGCCAGCAGCGCGTTTCCTTTCATCAAGCCCGTGAGTTTGAGCAATCCCCAGCCCAAAGCGCTTCCAGCGCCAGATGCCGCGAAGGCCCCGCGGCTGACTTGGGCACCCAGCCCGGCGGGCGCGCTGGCAACAGCGCGTCCGTTCAGGAGGATTGCTAAAGCGGTGATCGTCGAGGTCACCCCTCGCTTGGCGAGCGCTGTCCGCAAACGGTCAACGGCGCGCTCAATTCTCATGTTGGCGGCGTTGGCTTTGAGGCCCAGCTGCGCGCCGATTTCCGCCAGCGAAAGGCGTTCAAAGTAGCGCATCAGCACCACCTCGCGGTCGGTGGCGCTGAGATCGTGCATGGCGGCGTCCAGCAGAGGGCGCAGTTCGTGCCAGGTTGTGTCGGGATCGGTGGAGTGGAGGAGTTGGTTCATTTCGTGGGCTTCCTGTTCGTGGGAATGGCGGCGTTGCTCCGCGCGGAGCGCCTTGGCGGCCAGATAGCGCGTGCTCGTATAGAGCCAGCCCGCCAGGGAGGTGTGTTGCGTCAATCGCGGCGCCTGGCGAGCCAGTTCAGTGAACACCGCTTGTGTCACATCCTGCGCGGCAGGCGCATCGCCGTTGACCTGCCGAAGCGCGGACGAATAGACCAGGTCAATATGTTGCTTGACCAGTTCCTCAAAGGCCTGCTCGGACCGGTCATCCACGTAACGGTGGAGCAAATCGTTCCTCTTCATCTTACTATATAATACCCTCCCGGAGGCCAAACTACACACCCGGTATAGTGGATCATCCCGAAAGGGCATCACGGATTAAGCGCTGTTGCCGCCCATTTATCGTTGCGGCAAGCGCCGGTTGGCCTAGCATCACGGTATGACTCTTAAATCGAGTGGTCCGGCGGCATTGACAGTGTTGCTTCTGGCGATCGCCATCTCCGGCCGCGCGGCCTCCGGGGACAATAAGCCGGAGGCTGCCCCCGCCCCCGCCACGGCCGTGCCCGCGGCCGGGTCCGACGCGGTGGAGAACTCGGTGGTGAAGGTGTTCTCGACGGTGCGCTATCCGGATTATTTCAAGCCGTGGACCAAGGAATCGCCGAGTGAAATCTCCGGCTCCGGCGTCGTGATTGAGGGGAAAAGGATTCTTTCCAACGCCCACGTGGTCAATTACGCCAGCCAGGTGCAAATCCAGGCCAATCAGGCCGGAGACAAGATTTCCGCCACCGTGATCGCGGCTTACCCGGGGATTGATCTGGCCGTGCTGAAGCTGGAAGACGAAACTTTTTTTGACACGCACGCTCCATTGCCCCGCGCAAAAATGCTGCCGGAAATCAAGGACGCGGTGATGGTGTATGGATACCCCACCGGAGGCTCCAGTCTTTCGATCACCAAGGGGATTGTCTCCCGCATCGAGTTTGCGCCTTACAATTTCCCGGTTTCCGGATTGCGCATCCAGATAGACGCCGCCATCAATCCGGGGAACAGCGGCGGCCCGGCCGTGGTGGGCGACAAAATGATCGGGCTGGCGTTCAGTCATCTGCTCAACGCCGAGAATATCGGCTACATCATTCCCTGCGAGGAGATCGAGATGTTTCTCAAAAACGTCGCGGCGGGCCAGGCGGAGGGCAAACCGGCCATGTTCGAGGAATTTCAAACGCTGGAGAATCCGGCGCTGCGCAAATTCCTCAAGCTGGACAAGTCCGTCCACGGAATCATTGTCAACAGGACTTTCAGCCTGGACCCCGATTATCCGATCCGGCAGTGGGATGTGATCACCAAAATCGGCGAGACCGCGGTGGATGATCAAGGCATGATTAAACTGGGAAGTTTGCGGGTCAATTTCACCTATCAGATCCAAAACATCGCCCAGAACGGGAAAGTCCCCCTGACCCTGGTCCGGGCGGCCAAGGAGCTGCATGTGGATCTGCCGGTGGAGTCCAAGGTTCCCCTGGTGCTGCCCGGTTTGGACGGCGCTTACCCGTCCTATTTCGTGTATGGACCGATGGTCTTCTCGACGGCTTCGCGGGAATTCTTTCGCAGTCTGCGCGGGGAAAGCGCGAGCTGGACGGCGGCCCTCATCAGCTCGGGCAGCCCGATGGTCAAGCGCGCGACCGACCGGGAGGCATTCCCGGGGGAACGCCTGGTGGTGGTGTCCTCTCCGTTCTTCCCGCACAAATTGTGCGAAGGTTATTCCAGCCCGTTTGCCCAGGTGGTCAAAACGGTCAATGGGATTGCCATCAAAAACCTGGGCCACCTGGTGGAGGTCCTGCGCGATTGCCAGGACGAGATGATCGCCATCGAATTTGACAGCGTGGGCGGGGAGACGCTCGTCTTTCCCCGCGCGGAAATGGTGGCGGCCACGGACGAAATCCTCACCGACAACGGCGTGCGCACCCAGGGAACGCCGGACACGATGGCGATTTGGAATTCCAAGAAGACAGGCAATTGAGGAGTCTGTGACCGCCGCAAACTCATGGACCTCAGAGCAGGGCGGTCATAGATCGCCACTACGGCAATTTTGCGCAGGTCTCATACGATGAGTTTTTCCGCGTTGCCAAGATCATTTTATGGGCGGTCCGCGGCAGTGGTGGCGCAACGGTTGTTGGGGCATTGGCTGGTGCGCCGCACGGCGGCGGGGCTGCGCGGGGGACCCATTGTGGAGACCGAGGCCTATCTGAAGGAGGATCCGGCCTGCCATGGCTTCGCGGGGGAAACGGCGCGGAACCGGGTCATGTTCGGCCCGCCAGGACGGGCCTATGTTTATTTTATTTATGGCAACCATTTTTGCGTCAACGCCGTCTGCCGGAGCGTGGGAATTGCCGAGGCGGTGCTGATCCGGGCGGTGGAAGCGCAGTTCGGCCTGGAATCTCTGCGGGCCAACCGGCCTGGGCGCAGTGACGATGAGCTGACCAACGGGCCGGGAAAACTTTGCGCCGCTCTGGAAATTGACCGGGGGCTGGATGGCGCGGACCTGTGCGACGCCCATTCGCCACTCTTCCTGGCGCGCAATCCCGAGGTGAGACGATTTCGCGGCCGGCGCGGGCCGCTCGTCGCCACCCGACGGGTCGGCATCAGCAAGGGAGCGAATTTGGCCCTGCGATTTTATCTCAAGGCCAGCGCCTATGTGTCCAGGGGAGCAGTCGGAAGGTGAATGGATGTGGATGGATCCGCCGAGCGGATCATATCGCCGCTGCCTGAATCGGGCATCTTCAAGCGCAAGCCAATCCATTTGGCGGCGCGTTTCAACTTTTTCGAGCAAGCCAATATGCTGATGTGGCCCTGGGGGAGAATCCAGTATTCGGGCGTGCCCCAGGCCTCCCATAGTTCGCCGGTGGTTTCCGGGGGCACGAAAAGGTCGTGCTCTGCTCCGATCAGCAAGATGTAGCCTCTGGATAATTTGGGTTTGTGCGACGGCAGATTGAGCCGGGTCAAATCCATCGGATGGTCCTTGAGCGCGCGGCGGACGGGTTCGCAAAGGGGCGATTCTTTGATCATCCGGTCCATCAGGGAAACCGGGGTGATCAAGGCGGCGCTGGAAATTCGGGGGTCATGGCAAACGGCCAATCCGCCCAGCCAGCCGCCCAACGAAAAACCCATCAAGGCAACTCGCGGACAGCCTTGTTGGAGCAGCCAGCCGACCATGCAGTTGATCTCCGCCAGAGCCTGATGGGCCGCCTGGATGGTGCCCCCGGCATCTTCGGAAATAAAGTTGCGGATGGCGCCAGCCTGGGACGGGCGGCGCTGGAAATGGTAGGGCAGTTCAAACATCACCGAGTTGACCCCCCGGCGATTATAGCACTTGGCCAGCCAGGGAAGGCGGTGGCGATAGCCCAGGCGGTCGTTCCAGCCATGCAAAAGGATCACCGCCGGCCTGAGGCGCCAATTCCTGCCGCAGCGCGAAATGCTGCCGTGGACCAGGTTGTTTTCGGCGAAGGGGGTGCGGACGGGGGAGGGGAACTGGAAACTTTTTCCGCCGGTGAAGGTCATCTCCGCCACCGGCGTTCCTTCGGCGAAGAAATCGGGGGATTGCAGGAGGCTTTGCGCCATCTCCAAATGTGGATCGGCCCCGGTCCGACGGGACACGCGGGCGGCGGCAAAACGAATCGCCCAGCGATCAATAAAATTGCAGAATATCGAGTGCATGCGCCGCAGACCATCACATTCGGTGTTGTTTTTTACCCAAGCCGGGGCTATAGCACAAGCTATTGTTGTGACTTTATTTGCGATGCAACCTGCATGGCCGGCCATTTGACAGATCCGCCCGCCAGTTTGATCCATGAGCCAGCCTCGATCCTGGACAGGCTCTCTTTGCCTGAAATGTTCCCGCTCTGCCAGCCGCTGGAAGTGGAATTGGGCAGCGGGGACGGGTCGTTCGTGGTGGACTACGCGGCCCGGTGCCCTGAGATCAATCTCATCGCTGTGGAACGGTTGCTGGGGCGGCTGCGGAAAATTGACCGCAAGGGGCGGCGGGCGGGCTTGGCCAATTTGCGGTGTCTGCGGATGGAGGCATCGTATTTCCTGGAGTTTTTGGCGCCGGAAGGATCCGTCCAGGCGCTGCATGTGTATTTCCCCGATCCGTGGCCCAAACGCAAGCATCGCAGGCGCCGCCTGATCAACGAGCGTTTTGCCAGCATCGCCCGCCGCGCCTTGGCGCCCGGCGGGGTGGTCTTTGTGCGGACGGATGACGCCGGTTATTTTGCGCAAATGCGCGAAGTGTTCGGCGCGGCGGCTTTTTTTGAGGAAACCCACACGCCCGAGCCCCTCGCGGCGCTGGCCACCGATTTTGAACGGCTGTTTAACCTAAAGGGAGTCCCGACGTGGAGGGCGGCCTATCGGTTGAGGATGAAAGCAGAAGGAATGGGCGCGCCGGACGGGCCCTGAAATTGTCCCTGGATTCACACGTCAATGATCGGGCCGCCGCCCTGCCCGGGAGGGGGCGGGGAGGGCGGTTTCGGGCCGCGAAATTCCACGCGGGCGCCCTTGGTGCTTGTCATCATGTTGAGCGCCATCGTCACCACGCTGATAATGACCGAACCAAGAAAGGCATGATAGAAGGAATCCACGTGAAAGGTATTCATGTGGCCAACCCACCAGAGCAACAGGGCGTTGATGAAGAGAATAAACAGACCCAGACTCAACACCACCAGCGGCAGGGAGAGAAAAATCATCACCGGGCGCGCCACAGCGTTGAGGATGCCCAGCAGCAGCGTCGCCGTGATCAGGCCCATCGGTGTGTCGGCCGTGATGCCGGGAACGATCTGGGTGGCGACCAAGACGGCCACCGTGGTGAAAAACCAGCGTTTCAGAAACAATTTCATGTCGGGGAGAGTCTCCCTCAGAGACAGTGGCTCAACCCAACTGAATTTGCAAGAACGCCGCGTCCGCTTCGGCCCGCACCACCGTCTGGCTGCAAGAGGCGGGGATGAGACAGAAAGCGCCCGCTGCCCTGGAGGTGGTTTCGCCCTGCTCGCTGACCCGCAACGCCCCCGCCACCACGCCAATAATATGCATCTGTCCGCCGCGCAGGGCCAGGCAGGCGCCCTGCGGCATCTGCCGCAAGCTCACCTGGAAAAGTTTGTCCTTGACCAGAGGGCGAATGGTTCCGGGATGACCGGGAAAGGTTTCCTCCGGCAATAGCGGCGGCTGGAAATCGGCGAAATCAATGCTCGCCAGCGATTGGGCCACGTGGAGCTGGCGCGGCTTGCCCCCGGCGTCCAGACGGTTCCAATCGAAGACGCGATAGGTGGTGTCGGAATTCTGCTGGATTTCAAAAACCACGGTGTCCGCGCCCAGGGCATGCACGCGGCCGCTGGGCAGGAACATGGCGTCCCCCGCCTTGACGGGGATGCGATGGAAACAGCGGGCCACGGTGCCGCAGGCCAGTTGCTTTTCAAATTCCGCGCGCGTGACGCCGTTTTTCAATCCCACAAAAAGCTCCGCCTCCGGCCCGGCTTGGGCGACATACCACATCTCCGTTTTCGGCTCGCCACCCAGTTGGGCGGCCAGCGGCGCGGGGGGATGGACCTGGAGGGAAAGCACGTCGCGCGCGTCAATGATTTTTATCAGTAGCGGGAACCGTTTTGGCATCGGTTTCAGCGGCCCCAGCAAGTCCGCCGGGCGCTCTTCCATGATTTGACGCAGGGTCTTCCCCTGCCAGGGGCCGGCGGCGATCACGCTGGCATCGCCGGGACGGTCGCTGATTTCCCAGGACTCGCCGATGGGAGCGTCCGGCGGAAGGGGCTTGGCGTAGAGCTTCTCCAACTGCCGTCCGCCCCAAATCCGCTCCTTGAAAATCGGCTCGAAAGTGAGAATGGGCAGCATGGTCAAACCCGGACGACCGAACTCTCACCCAGGGCTTTCCAGGGCGCGGCGGAGGCCGAGGCCGGCGCGGAACCGGCGAGGGCTTCTGTCTTTTCGGCGACGCGACCGTAGGCGCGGAATTTCTTGTAGCGCCGTTTCAAACGGTCGGAGCCGGAGAGTTTTTTCAATTCCTCCAGGTTTTTCAACAGGGAGACTTTGAGCAGGGCGGCTGTTTCGGCGGGGTCGTTGTGGGCTCCGCCGAGGGACTCCCGCACGATTTCATCAACCAGGCCCAGGGCGAACAGGTCCTTGGCGGTGATCTTGAGCGCTTCGGCGGCTTTGGCGGCGGCGGAGCGTTCTCTCCAAAGGATGGCCGCGCAACCCTCCGGCGGGATGACCGAATAATAGGAATTTTCCAACATCAACACCCTGTCGGCCACGCCAATGCCCAACGCGCCCCCCGAACCGCCTTCCCCAATCACCGCCGCGATGATCGGCGTGTCCAGGAGCATCATTTCGCGCAGATTGACTGCGATGGACTCTCCGATGTGCCGCTCTTCGGAGCCGATGCCCGGATAAGCGCCGGAAGTGTCGATGAGAGTAATGACAGGCAGGCCAAATTTCTCGGCCAACTGCATCAAGCGCAGGGCCTTGCGGTAGCCTTCTGGATGCGCGGTGCCGAAGTTGCGCCGGATATTCTCCTTGGTGTCGCGCCCTTTTTGGGTGCCGATGACCATGACTTTGTGCTCGTTCAACCGCGCGAAACCACCCACCATGGCGTGATCGTCCGCATACAGGCGATCCCCGTGCAATTCGGAGAAATCGGTGAAAGCCAGGGCCACATAATCGAGCATGAACGGGCGTTTGGGATGGCGGGCGATTTTGACGCGGTCCCACGCCCCCAGGTCGGCAAAGATCTGGCGCCGCTTTTCAGCGATCATTTTTTCCATCGCGGCGACCTCCTCCTCCCAGCCGATGCCGACGGAATGGGTTTCCGGGTGCTTCTTGAGTTCATCCAGCTTGTGCTGCAACTCCACGAGCGGTTTTTCGAAATCAAGCTGATGCTTCATTCTGGAATGATCTTAATTTGATTGGCGGGGTTGGCAAGTCAATAGTATCGGTCGCCCTTGACATCTGGCGAGCGTCAGCTCATGGTGCCGGGTTCGGGTTGAGGGCCATTTCGGCGAAGATGCGCGTGCGGCTGCGGGACAGCAAGACGCGCGCCAACGGGGTCGTGCCATCCGGGCTGAGGGATTGGCGAAAGGCCTCTTGCTTGCCCGGCCCGGCAATCATTACCCAAACCTGTCTGGCTGCGGCAATGGCAGCGTAGCTCAGGCTCATCCGCATGGGAGGCGGTTTGCTGGAACTGCGGACGGCCAGGTAGGGCAATTCGCATTCCAGGACGGAGGCCGGCGCCTTGGGGAAGAGCGAGGCGATATGCCCATCCTCGCCCATGCCAAGGAAAATGAGGTCCAGCACCGGCAGACCGGCGCTGTTGGTGGGGGCAATCAACCCGATCTCGGCGTTGGCTTCAGTGACCGCCAGGTCAGGCTCGCACTCGCCCCGGAGGCGGTGGATTTTATCCTGGGAAATCCCCAGGGGTCCCAGCAGCTCCTGGTTGGCGATGCGGAAATTGCTCTCGGGATGTTCCGGCGGCACGCAGCGTTCATCGGCCCAGAAGAAATGGACATGCTCGAAGGAAGTGCCCGACAGGACGGCATGCTCGGTGACCGCCTCAAAAAAAGCGCCGGCAATGCGCCCGCCGGAAAATGCCACCAGATGGGCGGAAGGAGAGCCTGGCAGCAAGCCCAGCCAGTCTCTGGCGGCGGTTTGCGCCAGCTCCAAACCGCTGGAAAAGTAGGTCACATCAAGGTTCGTCATGCTATTGTGCTAGGAATTGCTCTTGGAAAAGAACTCTTCCCAGACGGGAATTTGATCCTCACAGCCGATGGCCTTGAGATAATCGGTCTTCCACTCCTCGGGCGGAAATGAATCCGGCGGAAATTTGCCGTGGGCGATGTGGTCGGCGATATAGAGGGCCGCCCGCAGGGCAAAACGGTTTGCCGGGGCCTCTTGCGGATTGTCCAAAGCGCCAACCGCGTCCACGACCGCGCCGGGCATGCCCCACAGTTCCAGCACGTAAGCGCCCACCTGCGAAGGACTGGCCTGGAGCGTCTCGCGCAGGCGGGCCGCCAGGGGGGAGCCGGTTTTGCGCGCGGCGTCGCAGGCCGCCTGGAAGGGCTCGGGAAAATTGTCAATAATAATAAATCGTCCGATCTCGTGCATCAGGCCCGCCAGGAATGCCTCCTCCCCCGACTTGGCCGGCAGGCGCATTTCCCGGCAAAGATGCTGCGCCAGACGCGCGGTCTCCCACGAATGCGTCCAGACCCGGGGCAAATCCAATTCCGGCCGCTTCAATGTTTCATAATGCCGGAACAAACTTTGCGAGAGCACAATGGCCGCGATCATATCCGTCCCCAGGCAGAGCACCGCCTCCACCGGGCTGCTCACCAGGGAGCCCCGCCCGAAGAGGGGCGAATTGGCCAAATGCAACACCTTGAGCGAAAGCCCGGGATCCTTGGCGATCACCCCCGCAATCGCGCCGCTGGCCGTCCGGTCGTCCTCCAATTCCCGCAACAGGGAATGATGCACCTGCGGCAGCGAAGGAATCGAGCGCAGCTCGGTGACGACCGTTTGCAATCCCGGGTCGACAATCCGCTCCTGCGCCGCAAAACTTCGCTTCACCAAAGCGCGCAATCCGGCGGTGTCGAAGGGCTTGGCGATGTATTGATGCGCGGAGGTAATCAACTCCAGCTTGCTCAGCGCCACGTAGCCCGACATGATCATCCGAATGGTCTTGGGCGAAAGGACGCGGACTTGCTCCAACAATTGGCTGCCCTGCATGCCGGGCATCAGTTGATCCGTCAACACCAGGTCCGGCGCCTTGGCTTTCACTGCGGCCAGGGCCTCCAGCGGGTCCTGGAACCCGGCCACCTCCCAATCCCGGTCGCCCCTGCGCAACACCAACACCGTTGTCTCCATGACCGGAGCCTGATCATCCACGACGTAAAGGGTTCTTTTCATGACCAGCCGCCTTGTCAATAATCTTCAATCAGTAGGTTGTGTTTCTTTACGATGCTGGAATGTGTAGTGGGAATCGGGAATGTCCGCAAGCGCAAAGCAATGCTATTTAAAAAGGGCGGGACCCATCGCCATTTTTTACTTTTTCTTAACACTCCAGCCTCCTGTTTTTATGAATGCCTCCTCTGCCGGCGGGTTATTATCAACCACCAATGATGGCAAATGAGTTTATTCAAATTGTCCTGTTTTTCGGGCTGCTGATCGGTTTGACCCCGTGCGTGGGCCGGTTCATGGCGCGCGTGTTTCAAGGCCAAAAGACCTTCCTGCATCCGCTCCTCCAGCCGGTGGAAAGACTGGCCCTGCGCGCGGGCGGCGTGGATGAGAAGGCCGAAATGACCTGGATGGGATATTTCCTGGCGGCGCTCATCTTCAACGTGGTGGGGATTATCTCCCTCATGGGCTTGGAGATGACCCAAAAGTGGCTGCCGCTTAATCCGCAACATTTCGACAACGTCCCCTGGGCGCTGGCGCTCAACACCGCCATCAGCTTCATCACCAACACCAACTGGCAGGCCTACGCCGGCGAAAACACGATGAGTTATCTCACCCAGATGGCCGGGCTGGCGGTTCACAATTTCCTCAGCGCCGCCACCGGCATGGCCATCCTCCTGGCCGTCATTCGCGGGTTGACCCGGGCCTCCGCCAGGACCATCGGCAATTTCTGGGTGGACCTCACGCGCTCCACCCTCTACGTTCTCCTGCCTTTCTCGGTCCTCCTGGCGCTCGCCTTGTGCGGGCAAGGGGTCGTGCAAAACTTCCGGCCTTACGCCACCGCGCAATTGCTGGAACCCTACACCACCCAAGTCCCAAAAACCGATGACAAAGGGCAGCCGGTGATGACCAATATCGCCGTGACCGTCCGTTTGCCCCAACTGGACGCACAAGGCCATGCCGTGCTCTCCAACGGCGCGCCCGTGATGGCCGCTGTGCCCCAGAAAGACGCCAAGGGCAACGCGCTGATGACCAATGTGCCGGTGATGGTGGATCAACAGGTCACCAGCCAACTCATTCCCACTGGCCCGGCAGCGTCGCAGATCGCCATCAAACATCTGGGCACCAACGGCGGCGGATTTTACGGCCAGAACAGCGCCCATCCCTTCGAGAACCCGACCCCGCTGTCAGACTTCCTGGAAATGTTGGGCCTGATCATTATTCCCGCGGGGCTGGTGTATGCGTTTGGCGTGATGATAGGAGACGGCCGCCACGCCTGGTGCATCTTTGGCGTAATGCTGGTCTTGCTGGTGGGAGAATTTGCCCTGGCCTGGCACGCCGAGTCGCAGCCCAACCCGCTGATGGCCAATGTGCAACCGCTCATGGAAGGCAAGGAACAACGGTTCGGCGTGATGAACAGCGTGCTCTTCGCCGTCGCCACCACCGGCACCTCTTGCGGCGCCGTCAATTCGATGCACGACAGTTTCACCCCGCTGGCCGGTCTGATGCCCATGTGGAATTTGATGCTGGCTTGCATCGTTTTCGGCGGCGTGGGCGCCGGGCTTTACGGCATCCTGATGCACGTATTGCTGGCGGTGTTTATTGCCGGGTTGATGATCGGGCGCACCCCCGAATACCTCGGCAAGAAGATACAGGCCTGGGAAGCCTCCTGGGCCATCGTCGCCCTGCTGGCGCCCAGCGCCGTCATCTTGTTCGGCACCGCCCTGGCGTGCAGTTTGCCGGCCGGCCTGGCTGGCATCTCCAATCAAGGGCCGCATGGTTTGAGCGAGATCCTTTACGGTTACGCCTCCGGTGCCGCCAACAACGGCAGCGCCTTTGGCGGATTGAACGCGAACACCAACTTTTACAATCTGACCCTGGGGGCCGCCATGTTTCTTGGAAGGTTCGTGGTCGCCCTGGCGGTGCTGGCCATTGCCGGCAGCTTCGCCGCCAAGAAAACGGTCCCCGCCTCGCCCGGCACACTGCCCACCAACAACCTCACCTTCGCCTTTGTGTTGTTTGGGTTGATCCTCATTGTGGCCGCCCTGACTTTCTTTCCCGCGCTCTGCTGCGGCCCGATTGTCGAGCACTGGCTCATGCATGCCAGCCGGACTTTTTGACCCGGCTGGAAGCGTGGCTTCAGGTTGAAATTAAACGGCAATTTCCAATATAATGCGCGGAGATGAAACCTCATTTTTGCGCCATGGTTCTGAGAAATCTTTTCTTCCTGATTCTAGCCGGCTTGGCGGCCCTTAAGTCCCCGGCGCAGGCTTCGGGGTCTGTGGCTCCGGCGTTGCCGGTCATTCCGGGTGGAATTTACAACATCACAAATTATGGCGCGATTGGCGACGGCGTGACGACGAACACCGCGGCCATGCAAGCGGCCATTGACGCGGCGGGCGCCGCCGGCGGCGGCACGGTGGAAGTGCCGGCCGGGATTTTTTTGAGCGGTCCAATCCGCTTGACAAACCGGATCAACCTGGCGGTGGATGGCGGCGCCACGCTGCGGATGTTGCCCCTGGATAAATATCCCGGCGGCGCCACCAACCCGGCGAATTTTATCAGCGGTTCGGGCCTCCGCGACATCGCCATCACCGGTCCGGGCACGATTGATGGTCAAGGCATGGCGTGGTGGCCTCTGGCCCGGACGTTTGGGGCCAGACGACCCCGCATGATTGCCTTCTCGTCGTGCAACCGCGTTCTGATCGAAAAGGTCACGCTGACCAACTCGCCGATGTTTCATATTGCCATCAGTGGCAGATCGGCTGATGTCAAGACTGTGACGTGAGTGTTGGGGACGATGATTTCACCTGCGGCGGGGGTACTTCGGACGTTCTCATTACCAACTGCGCCTATGGTTACGGCCACGGCGTATCCATCGGCAGCCCGATTTCCGGCGGAGTGTCCAACCTCCTGGTCATCAATTGCACATTCCACGACACCGAGCAGGGCATTCGCATCAAATCCGACCGCGACCGTGGAGGCTGGGTGCAAAACATATCTTATTTGAACCTGCGCATGACCAATGTGGGATGCCCGATTTTGATTTATGGCTCTTACATGAACACCAACCGGGCCTTCCGTGATCTCAACGATCTGACCCCGGCGATTGCCGCCAGTTATCCGAGCAACGCGGTCGCTGCCCGCACGCCGGTGTACCGCGACCTGGTTTTCAGCAACATCACCGCCACGGTGCAGCCCGGCCGCAGGGCGGGATTGATCTGGGGTTTGCCGGAAATGGCCGTGACTAACGTGTTGTTGCAGCGGGTTCACATCGCCGCCGACAAACCGTTTGGCATTTTCGACGCGCAAAACGTCCGCTTGGTGGATTGCCAAATCATCACGCCAGATGGCGTCAACCAGCTCTCCTGCGCCAACGCCCAAGTCACGATTACTCCTCCTTGACAAATCAGGAAATTGGGAATATCTGATCTCTAAATGAGGGCTTGTCAGCGCCCCCCAATGGGGGTATCACAGGGGCAACACAGGAAGGAAGCCATGAACACCCAGGAACCCAATGCTGCCGCCCGGCCCGTCGGACGCGCTCTGCCCGCGCGAACAATCCTTGCCCTGCTGCTGGCCGCCGGCGTGCTGGCCGGTTGCGCGCGGCGCTATGACATGATCTTGACCAATGGAGGGCAATTGATCAATGTCCGAAAGCCCACGCGAGACCCCTCCGGCGGCTTTTATTCTTATGTGGACGGGCGCGGCAAGACCAACTTCATCTCCGTGGCCCGCGTGGTCGAGATTCATCCGCACCAGAAGGTGACCTTCACCTCGCCCCAGTAAGAAGGCGCCCGACATATTTGCCCAGCAAGTCGGCTTCCAGGTTCACCGCGTCGCCGGTCCGCCTCTCCCGCAAGGCGGTCACGGCCAAAGTGTGTGGAATGATCCATACGCGAAAACTGCGCCGCCGCAGGGCCGCCACGGTGAGGCTGATGCCGTCCACGGCAATCGAACCTTTGACAATGACGTAGCGCATGATGTCGGCAGGGGCGCTGATGTCCAGAACGTGGTCGCGGCCGGACCGTTCCCAGCGCGTGATTTTTCCAAGGCCGTCAATGTGGCCGGTGACGAAATGGCCGCCGATATTGCCGTCGGCCCGCAGGGATCGTTCCAGGTTGACAGCGGAGCCGGGATGAACAAACTGGAGGTTGGTGCGCTTCCAGGTTTCGGCCAGGAGGTCAAAATGCAGCCGCCGCCCTCCCGCGCGCCCGCCGATTTTTACCACCGTGAGGCAACAGCCGTTGACGGCCACGCTGTCGCCGGTTTTCAAGCCGCGCGCGCAGAGGCGCGAGCGCACGGCCAGTTGGATCGCGTCCTTGGCCGGCGTGATGGATTCGACGCGGCCGCTTTCTTCAACAATTCCAGTAAACATAGGGTTGGCGGGGTCAACGGGATGTCAGGATGGCGGTTCCACGCGGGCGGTCAACAACAAATCGTCGCCGACGCGGCGCCAAAGGACCTGGCGCAGGGTGATTTTGCCGGCGCCGCCGGCCACGCCTTCGCCCGCCACGGCGGTGGGGGCGCGGCGTCCGCCCAGCACGATCGGGGCGTAGAAGAAGGCGACGCGCTGGGCCAGCGGCAGCCAGGCCGCGTTGGTCTCCCCGCCGCCTTCGACCAAAAGGCTGGTGACGTTTTCACGGCCCAGGCGCCGGAGGAGCCAGGGCAAATTGATCCGGCCGCGGCGGGCGGGGGCCAGGAGGACGCGGACGCAGCGGCGCAAGGCGGCGAGGCGTTTTGGCGGGGCGGATTGGGTGGCGACCACCGTGGTGCAATTCGCGGAAGCATCGCGGAGGATCCTGGAAGTGAGCGGAGTGCGGCCCCGCGGATCCAGCACCAGGCGGCGCCAGGGCTTGCCGGCAAAGCCGGGCGCGCGGAGCGTCAAGCTCGGATCGTCCGCGATGATGGTGTTGACGCCGACCAGGACGGCGTCCGCGCCGGCGCGCAGTTTCATGGCCTCGGCGCGGGCCGGCGGGTGGGTGATCCATTTTGATTGGCCCGTGACGGTGGCGATTTTTCCGTCGAGGGACATGGCGGCTTTGACGATGACCAAAGGGGTGCGATGGACGACCCAATGATGGAAGGCCTCGTTGAGTTGCGCGCATTGGGGGGCCAGAACGCCGCGGGTGACGGCGATGCCGGCCCGGGCCAGAATGGGGAAGGCCCTGCCGGCGTGTTTGGGATTGGGATCGGTAGCGCCGACAACCACCCGCTTGATGCCGGCGGCGATGATCGCCTCCGTGCAGGGCGGGGTCCGGCCCTGAGTGCAACAGGGTTCCAGCGTGACATGGAGCGTGGCGCCTTTGGCGGAGAAGCCGCGCTTCCGGGCGTCGCGCAGGGCCAGGATTTCGGCGTGCGGCTCGCCGGCCTGCCGGTGCCAGCCCTGGCCGATGATTTTGCCCTTCTTCACCAGGACGGCGCCGACCATGGGATTGGGAGAAGTGCGGCCATAGGCGCGGCGGGCCAGGCGCAGGGCAAGCCGAATAAACTTGGGATTAGCGGGCATTTTTGCTCAGAGGGTCACGGCGCTTTCACAGCAGACAGGTTCCAATGTCGGGAATCGTCTCATTCGGCGAAGAGCGCCTCGGCGAACTGTTTCGGGTCGAAGGGCTGGAGGTCTTCGGGCTTTTCCCCCAGGCCGATGAATTTCACCGGCAGGGCCAGTTCCTTCTGGATGGCCACGACCATGCCGCCTTTGCTGGTGCCATCGAGCTTGGTGATGACCAGGCCGGTGAGGGGAACGATTTTGTGAAAGGCCCGCGCCTGGTTCAGAGCGTTCATGCCGGTGGTCGCGTCGAGCACCAGCAGGGTCTCGTGCGGCGCGCCGGGGAGTTGCTTGGCCAGGACGCGGTGGACCTTTTGGAGTTCCTGCATCAGGTTGTGCTTGGTGTGCAGGCGGCCAGCCGTGTCAATAAAAAGATAATCGGCCTGGCGGGCCAGCGCGGCGGCCACGGCGTCGTGGGCCACGGAGGCCGGGTCGGCTCCGGGCGGCCCGGCGATCACGGGCACGCGCAGGCGCGCGCCCCAGAGCTTGAGCTGCTCGGCGGCGGCGGCGCGAAAGGTGTCGCAGGCGGCCAGCAGGGCCGCTTCCCCCCGGACCTGCGCGGCATGGGCCAGCTTGGCGGCAGTGGTGGTTTTGCCCGTGCCGTTGACCCCCACGATGGAGACGACCGTCAGGCCCGAAGGCTGGCGCCGGAGCGGGGCCTGGGCGGGGGCAAGGCATTTTTCCACTTCGGCGCGGGCAATGGCCAGGACATCCAGGCCGGCGCGGCCCTGGGATTCGTAGGCGTGTTTGACGGCGTGAAGGATTTGCGCGGTGGCCGCCAGGCCCAGGTCGGCGGCGATCAGGCTGGCTTCCATCTCCTCGATGGTCGCGCCCGTCAGTTTGGGCGAGGCGGTGAGGATGCGCTTGATCTCGTGGGCCAGTTTGGTTTGCGATTTGCGCAGGCCCTCTTTGAATTTCTGAAATAAACCCATGGGGCTAGGGGGCTGGGGGCCGGGGCGCGGCCGCGCCGGCCGCGGAGCGGCGGCGTTCCTTGAGTTTGTCAAAATAAATGCCGGGGAGTTTCGAGCCGCCGATCAGCGGCTTGCCTTTGCTGTAACCGTGGCAATCCGAACCGCCGGTGACAAGCATATCATGGCGGGCGGCGATTTCCAGGTAATAGGCGGACATGGCGGGGGTGTGTCTGGAATGAAAACATTCGATGCCATCCAGGCCTTGTTCAACCAGCGCGGGAATCATTTCGTCGCTCTGGTTAAGTCCGGGATGGGCCATCACCGCCAGCCCGCCCGCCTGGTGGATCAGAGACATGGCGTTGAGGGCGGAGATTTTGAATTTGGGCACCCAGGCCGGCCGGTTCTTTTTCAGGAAGCGGTCAAAGGCCTCCTCCAGGCTGGAACAAAGCCCGGCCTGCACCAGGGCGCGGCCCACATGGGGACGGCCCGGCGAATGGCAGTTGGCCAGGGCAAAAACCGATTCGGCGCGCAGCGGGATGTTGAGCCGGTTGAGGCGGGCGACCATTTCATAAATGCGGTTCTGGCGCACGGCCTGGAATTTCCTCAATTCGGTTTGCAATTCAGGACTTTCCACATCCAGGCAATAACCCAGGATGTGCAGTTCGCTGCCCTCCATTTCCGCAGTCAGTTCGGCGCCGGAGATGAATTCAATGCCCAGGGCCTGACAGGCCAGGGCCATGCGCGGGCAGCCTTCCACCGTGTCGTGATCGGTCAGCGCCATCGCCGACAAGCCCAGGCGCGCGCCATGCCCGGCCAATTCCTCCGGGGTGAACGTGCCGTCGGAAAAGAGGGTGTGCAGATGAAGATCGGCGAAGCCCGCGGCCGGCGGGGCGGACGGCGGATGGGCCGGAGGCTGTTCTGTGGCGGGACTCTTCATTTCACAATGCGGGCGGGGCGCAACAGGCCCCCTTTGATTTTGTCCAGGAGGCCGTTGACGAATTTGCCGCTGTCCCCGGTGGAGAATTTTTTGGCGATATCCACGGCTTCGTTGATGCTGACGACGGGGGGGATGTCGTCGCGGTAGAGCATTTCGTAGATGGCCAGGCGGAGGATGTTGCGGTCCACCACGGCCATGCGCTGGAGATCCCAGTTTTGGGCGGTTTGCACGATGCGCTGGTCCAGCTCGGGACGATGTTCCAGGACGCCGCGAATGAGGGTGTCGGCAAAGCCGCGCGTGGCCAGTTCCTCGGCAGTGGCGGGCGGGAGGTCGGTCTTCTGGCCCCAGGTCGCGGAGGCCTTTTCTTCGGCAATGGCCGGACCGCGCTGGGAATCCCAAAAATGATCCAGCGCCTCATCCAGCTTGTCGGGCGGGTTGAGGTCGTGCTGAAAAAGAAATTGCACGGCGCGTTCGCGCGCCTCGCGGCGTTGTCCCATGATGCGAGGATGCCCCGAAAGGCAGGGATGCAAAAGAAAATTATTGCGGAGGGCGGGGGAAGCCCTTTTGGGGTCTGGAGCCGTTAACCCGTTAGGACCCCCGTAAACATTGGGGATTTTTGAGGTTTGACCCGTTAGAATTGCCGTCAGGAGGCGTTATGGAGCCGTTAGCAGCCCGTTAAAAAAGGGCGGTTTTTTCGTTCCCGGTTCATGAAAGCGAATGCACCGCCCGCCACAGCGGTTATCAGCCCCAGCCCAATAATATCCCAAAGGAAACTCTTGGGTCGAGTTGTCCCACTGTAAACTATAACCGCTGCCAGCGTCAGCCACGCCAAAACGGCCAAAACGCCGCCCCAAACGGCTTGCGCATCCCCCAAACCTTGCGTAGCAGCACACCCAAATTATGGGCCGCGCATTTGAGCGTATGCGCTTTGCTCACCTTGGGCTGTCCCCGCACCCACGCTCGCCGACCGCCGCCGGTCTCGCACCCATGCGCAAAGGTTCGCTCGCATCTTTCACTGCGCCACCGATTCAAACGCCGTCCCTTCTTCCCGCGCACTCTCCGGCGATTGCCTCGAAACGCCTCTTCCTGTTCGAGCGGCTTGTCCGTCCAACATCGGTTCTTCTGCCGCCGCTCCGGGATATACGTTCGCACGCCCCGCCGCGCCAACCCTGCCAGCAATCCATTGTCGCGATAGCCCTTGTCCATCACCGTCTCCTCAATCTCCGTGGCACTGCCCGCCAACACCAGATTGGCTTCCGCCAAGCTCAAGGTTACCGGCCCGCTCTGCGGATCAGACTTGTCCGCAAAGGTGACCGTCGTTGCCACAATGGCCTCGCTCTCCAGAACAGGATTTACAGGATTCAAATGCTGCCATCCGGGGCCGGGGGCATCCGTTAATCCTGTCAAAAGTTTTGCGTTCTCCGCTAGTTTGAACCAAAAAACGCCAGTTGCGTTTTAAAACCTAAGTAAATCACTCATATTACTTCGTTTTCACCCAATCCGCAGTTCACATTAGGTTGTAGGATGCTTGTATACAAATAGTTACAATGCAATCCGCTTGCCACTTTTTGCCCCTTCCCCGACAAAACTCCCCTCTCCGAAACCTCCGATTTCTCCGATTTCTCCGATTTTCCTGGCCGGAGGAAATGGGCGAGTAAGCGGCAGAACCGTCACCTGTTTTGACGCGAACCAAGCGCCGGCCTTTTCCTGCTTTGCGTTCTCACTTTGAAACGAATTGATAGACGCCAGATTGCACCTCAAGGACGGCGTTAGGCGCTTCCATTTTTAGAAATCTCACGCCATTGGCGCGGGGAATGGCAATGCCGCTCTCGGTCACATTTTTTATGTCCGTTGCCGGAACATACACGGTGGCGGTGGAGTTAACGGGCACCGCAATGTCCATCTTAATAATGCCTGCCTTCTTTTCCCAGCGGCATAAGATCGCGCCATAAGAGGATTCGGTCTTTGCTTCGGCAAAAGTTAAATTTCCTGTCAGCGCCGGCTTGATGATGAAGGATTGATAACCATACTGGTTTGGGTCTTCGCGAATGCCTCCCAGCCCTTTGATAAACCAAGCCGCGATGCCGGTATAACAGGTGTGAATTCTGCTGGGGCAGTTATCGTCCCAATATTCAGGCCAGGCGGTTTCCCCACGGCTGAGGAAGTAACCGTAACTGGGTTCGGTGGTTTTAGAAAGGTGCTGGAAGAGGATGTCGTTGCGTTCTGTGTCTTCGATCAAAAATTTCAACAGAACGGGCAGGCCCGAACTTCCCATGTCGAGATAAGTCCGCGTCTGGAGAATTTCCCTTTCAAAATTGGCGAACACTTTGGGCCTCACCGCATCCGGCGTGATCCCCGCGAACATCGGGAAAGCCAGATGAATCTGGCGGGTGTCCAGGTAGGCATTCTGCTCCGGGTTGAAAAAGCGCGCCTGCACTTTGGCTTTCAAGTTCTCCAGGCGGCTGCCATAGGCGGCCAAGTCGTCAGGCTTCTCCAGAATTTTGGCGATTTGGAGGAACGTGCGAAGGTCCATGGCATAAACGCAGTTGTTGAAGAGAAGGGCCTCCGGGGTGTTTCCAAACTCCTTACCCTGCAATGGATCGCTTATTGCGTACGGGGCCGCCCAATCGCCCAGAAAATTGCCGCCCCGGTTGTAATTCGTGTTGTAAGGCTGGAGAATTCCGTCCGTCGTATTTGAAGCCAGAAAATCGAGCCAGGCCTTGCCGGCGGAATAGGATTGGATGAGAATCCGCTTGTCGCCGTAGTTCTTATAGAATTCCCAGGATAAGTTAAGAAGCGCGCTGCTCCACATGGTGCCGCCATAATGCCGGTTAATTTGCGGGGCGGTATGATTGATCCAGCCGTTGGCCGCCTGCACATCGCACCAGTCGCGGATTACCTTGGTGTAAAATGCGGCCGCGTCATAGTTGGGAATCCCACAGCCCCAGGCGGTGGCGAATTGCTCTTCGCCATAACCCAGTCTTTCGCGATGCGGACAGTCCTCGGTGTAGCCTTCGACGGTGTTCGCGCGGTAGGTCCAGAGATCGGTTTCGTAAATCTTGTTGAACAAATCACTGGAGCAGGAAAAACGGCCCACCCGCTTGAGGTCGTTGCCGACCACGCAGCCCTTGATGTCGGCCAGCCGCGGTTTGTTTTTCAAGCCGCCGATGGTCAGATAACGGCCGGCGGCGTAGTTGAACCTGTTCTCAAAGGTCTCAGAGGGACCCCCTTTGCAAATATAAATGCTCCTTTGCCCAAAGGCTTGAACCGTGCCGGGATTGTCCGAGACCTGGATGGTCACAACATCCCCGGCAGACTGGCCTTTCATTAAGAGCGAGACCCAGCCCGAGAAGTTGGCGCCCAAATCAACTTTAAACGGCCCGTTGCCGGAGATGGTCTGCGCATTGATAGTTTCGAAAACGCGGCTCGGTTCGACCATTTGAGCCGAGAGTGTCGCAGTGATGGAGACCGCCGCGGCGAAGGCCCAGTGCGCGTCGTCAAAATCAACGGCATTCCAATCGGGATCGTATTTTTGAGCGTTGATTTGCTCGCCGCCATGATCCTGATATTGGCAGCCGCCGATATCTTCGCTGGAGCTTATTTCGCAGCGCCAGCCAGTGTTTGAGTCGAGCGAGATGGCATCGCCGCCGGTCGTTTTCCCGCTGAGTTGAACCCGGAGCGCCGGCCCGGTCTTGAAGAAACTGTAGCGGGACCAACCTGGAGCGGTCCAGATTGCAATACAGTTGTCACCGCCTCGAAGGGCGCGCGAAATATCATACGTGACATAAAGGACGCGCTGGTCGAGGCGCGTGAGGGAGGGAGCCAAAACGCGCGGATCCACCTTTTGGCCGTTGACATAAAGTTCGTGATAACCGACGGAAGCGACGTGGATGAACGCCGAGGCGGGCATTTCCCGAAGTGTGAAGGATTTGCGGAACCAGATATGCTTTTCCACCGGGGCGGTCGGGTGCTTGATCCAAGAGCCAGTCCAATCCTCCGGTTCAAGCAGGCCCATGGAAAAACGGGCAGTGGAACTCCATGCGGATGGCTTCTGGTCCTTGTCAAGAATCCTGACTTTCCAAAAACAAACTTGTCCGGAAGCCAGTTTTTTGCCCGCGAAAGGGACCAGCGCGGACTGCGTGGAAAGAGTCAGGCCGCTGTCCCAAATATCGGCCCTTTCTTCATCAAGAAGAGCGGGACTGCTGGCAACCAGCACCCGGTAGCCAGTTTGCTTCTGTCCCCGGGTATGATCCGCGTCCGACAGCTTCCAGGCAAACCTTGGGGTTTGGACATCAATCCCCAGAGGATCTGTCAGGTATTCGCACTTCAATGCGGACACCATCACGCCGGCGCGGGCAGAAAAAAGCCACAAAAAATGTGTCAGGATGAGGGCCTTAACAGAGAGGGATTTAAGGTTTGGCATTTTGGGCGTTGTTTGAGTGCTCCAGGCGCATGCAAAGAGGGTACCCCATGAGCGCCGAGAACGCCAGTTTCGGCCAATTTTCACTCCACAATCATACATGAACACAAGGGGATGCCCGCTGCAGCGGCGAGACATTTCTTTGTTTGACTTGGGGAGATGAATGGAGGCAGATTGCCCGCAATATTTCGGAGCTCAAAATGAAAATCGGCATTGTCACTGGCGGCGGGGATTGTCCCGGCCTCAACGCGGTCATCCGCGCGGTGGCCAAAACCGCGGCCAAACGCGGCTGGGAAACCATTGGCATCCTCGGCGGTTACGAGGGGCTGCTGGCGCCGCAGAGTTTTCGCGTGCTGGATTACAAGGCGCTCGACGGCTTGCTGGTGCGGGGCGGCACCATTCTCGGCGCGGCCAACCGCGGACGATTCTCCGCCAAGACAGGCCACGGCGAAGTGAGGCAGATCCCCAAGGAATTGCTGGAGGAGACCAAACGGGGGATGGAGGCGCTGGGGATTGCCGCGCTGGTGGCCGTCGGCGGCGACGGCTCGCTGGCCATCGCGCAGCAGATGCACGAGGCGGGCATCCCGATTGTCGGGGTGCCCAAGACGATTGACAACGATCTGGCGGCGACGACCATCACCTTCGGGTTCGATTCCGCCGTGGCCTGCGCGACCGACGCGCTGGACCGCCTGCACACGACGGCGGAGAGCCACAACCGGGTGATGGTGCTTGAAGTGATGGGCCGATACGCCGGCTGGATTGCCATTTACGCGGGGGTGGCCGGCGGCGCGGATGTCATATTGATCCCTGAGATTCCTTTTCGTTACGAAACCATATGCGCGGCGATCCAGGAACGCGAAAAGGCGGGAAAACATTTCACGCTAATCATCACCGCGGAAGGGGCGAAGGCGGCGGGGGGCGATTATGTCACCATGGGCGGCCAGCAGGAGAATCGGGAGGCGCGGCTTGGCGGCATCGGCGCGGTGGTCGCGGCGGAGATCGAGAAACGCACGGGGAAGGAAACGCGGCTGATGGTGCTCGGTCATCTGCAACGGGGAGGCAGCCCGACGTTCATGGACCGTGTGCTGTGCACCTTGTTCGGGGCCAAAGCGGTGGAACTGATCACCGAAGGGCGTTATGGCCGGATGGTGGCGCACAACGGACAATTTGTCGAAAGCGCGCCTCTGTCCGAAGCGACCGGCCGGTTGCGGACAGTGCCGCTGGACGCGGGATTCGTCCACGCGACCCGCTCGCTGGGCATCTGCCTCGGCGACTAAGATTATTTTCGCGGATGCGTTGGCCAGGTCAGGCACGAGCCATGCCGCCAGTATGGCGGGCGGGGGCCGCAAGCGGTGAAGGCCAGGTAAAAATGGTGCGCGGTGCAGGAATTGAACCTGCGACCCCCACCGTGTCAAGGTGATGCTCTGCTACTGAGCTAACCGCGCCCGATTGCATGGAAGTTTAGGCCGTGCCGCCGGCGGTGGCAAGCCGGAAATGGTAAGTTGGGAGAAGAGCATCGGCTAAACACCCCGATTGCGGGTGATCCAGAAGATGCCGCCCGCGGTGGCCAGCAATGCCGCCACTTGCACGCTGAGCAGAACAATGGCCACCTTGGGATACTGGCGCGGCCACTGGCTGATGGCAGCCCATGTCCAGGGCACGGGCTTGAAGGGAGAGGGTTCGCCGCCGCCGGCTTGGCGCATGTTGTTGCCGAGCCTGACGACCACGTTGGTGTCGCCGCCGTAAACCTGCACGTTGGCTTGGAGGAACTGGCCGGGGCCGGAAGGCTGACGATAGGCAAACACGCTCACAGGACCTTCGCAGACGGTGAAGGAGAAGTGTCCGTTGGCATCGGAGCGGGTGTTGCCATTGGGCTGGCCCTGGCCGTTGATGTTGACCTGCGCCCCACTGACCGGCTTGCCGTCCAGGCCCAACACCTGGCCGGCCAATTTGCGGTCGGCCAGCCGGAGCACGAAAGTCTGGCATTCAAAACTCGCGGTCTTGGTGTCCGCCGGCATGAGCATCTGGTCTGCGGAGCCGTAGCCGGAGGCGGTTATGTTGACACTGTATTGATGTCCCTGCGGCGCCGCCTGGATGCGAATGCGGCCCTGGTCATCGGCCCTGGCCATATCGCCGTCCAACTGAAAGCCGTTGTTTGCCGTAATATAGATCAGAGCGGCCATTGCGCTTTTTATCGGGAGGCCGTCGGCGTCCTGCACCTTGGCCGAAATGGTCATGCCCTCTTCCAAACGCAGGTCCAAATTGGTGGTCTGAGCGTCAATGTCGTGGACGATGGCAAGGTTTCGCTCCAGGCTGCGCGCCAAGATCATCGGCGTCATGTTCTGCTGGCGGATCATCTGCATATTTTGGACGTTCAATGAGTACCGGCCATTGGCGTCGGTCCTGGCCTCGGCGTTGCCCCACCAGTTGGGATAGAGTGCCAGGCGGGCTCCGGCGACCGGGGCACCCGAGGAATCTGTGACAATTCCGGTGATTTTTATCGCGGATTGAGCGCCCGCCATGACTTGGCGGTTGTTTTGCAAGCGGAGGACGATATTGGTATCGCCACCGGACGCTTGAGCATTGGCAAAGGCTCCTTGCGCGTTGGCAAAGAGGTTGACGAGGCCATCGCAGACGGCGTCAAAGTGGAAGCGGCCCGTGGCATCCGTCCTGGCGACAGCGTTGGGCTGCCCTTCCCCATTGAGTTGCACCATCACGCTGGCCGCCGGCTTGCCATCGGCGCCGAGCACCTGGCCCCCCAGTTTGCGGTTGGCCAGAGGGAGCACAATGGCGGGGAATTGGTAGCTGGCGGTTTGCGTGGCCGTCTCTTCCACCTGCTGGCTGGCGGAGCCGTAGCCTTTGGCGGAGACGGAAATGGAGTATTTCTGCCCCGGCGGCAGAGCCTCGAAGCGGATGCGGCCCTGGGCATCGGCCTGGGCAGGCTGGAGGCGCAACTGAAGGCCGGTGTTTCCCGAAGAAAGCATCAAAATGGCGGTGGCGTTGGAGATGGGTTTGCCCTTGGCGTCCTCCACCTTTGCCGAAATGGCCAGGGCGGGTTGGAGTTGGAGGTCCAGGTTTGTGGTCGCTTCGTCAATGCCGCGGGTGAGGGCAAGTTTTTTTTCCAGGCTGCGCGCCGTGATAAAATAGGAGGCATTCGGGCCGTAATTCTGCATGGCCCAAGTCAGCTCATAGTGGCCGTTGGCGTCGGTGGTGAATTCGGTTTGGTCGCCATAATTCGGCCCCACGGAAAGGCGCGCTCCGGCGATCGGCTCGCCGGAAGGCCCGCGCACTGTTCCTTTGATGGATAAGGGCGGGGCAGCCTCGATTTGAACACGGTTGGTTTGGGCGTCTTGAACTGTGGCGTCCTCCTGCTGCTGGGACCAGCCTTTTTTGACCGCAATGAATATGCACTGCCCAGGCACCAGGCGGAGGAGGGCGACGCCGTTGGTATCCGTGAAAGCCGACGACTGACTTTGGTTCAAAGAGTTGACCGCCAAAACATTCATATTGGGCACAGGTTTCTGGTCGGTCTTCGAAACGACGGTGACCATCAGGACGCCGCCTTTGGAAGCCCGGACGCGCGCGTCGCGCGCGGTTTCCCCGGAGGCAACGGTCACGGTGTCACTTTGCGCCACCCAGTCGGGCATTGGCTTGCCCTCAAACTCCGCCATCACCTTGTAGGAGCCGGCCGCCACATCCGAAAAAGAGAATTCGCCGTTGGCTCCGGACTGAATTGGTTCGGCGCTGTTGAGTCCGCCCAAGGCAAAGCCCTGTGTGGCGGGTTGCAACCGCAGCTTCACGTCCGCCAGCCCCTGGCCCGTCTCCTGGATGGTGAGGGTGCCTTGGATGGTTGCCGCCGGCTCGACCACCAGCTTGACTTCCTCTTTTCCAGGCTGATAGGGCAATCCGTTGCCGAAGGCCGCGGTCAAATCGCCTTCCCCGCCGCGGAGGGCCAGGCCTGGCTTGGCGAGGGAAAGACCGACGTGGGCGTTGGCCGGAAGATTCTCGAGGCGGAAACGGCCATCCGCCGCGGATTGGGCGGAAAAGCTATCGCGCGCCGCCTTGCCAAAGAGTATGTTGGGTTGTGTTACGATGCCGGCCTCTTCCTGGTCCATCGCCACTGAAACCCAGACGCCGGCTCCTTCCACCGGCTTGCCGTTTTGATCCACCACTCTGCCGGTCAGGGTGGATGGCGCGGAGAGAACCAGCGGATCGGTCGAACCGCCCTGGCCGAACAACCGGGTTTTCCATGCGGTGGCCAGCCCCGTTTTTTTCACCACCACGATGCCGCCTTCCTCGGTGACGGGAAAGGTGAATGCGCCTTGGGAGTCGGTGGTGGTGTGCTCCAGTGTTTCCTTGCCCGGCAGGAATAATGCCATGGCGCAGTAGTACTGGTAGCAATCCACGTCCGCGCCGGCGACCGGGCGCCCCTGGCCATCCACCGCCGTGCCGGAGAAGGGGGTGGGCGCCGGGCCGGGGTCTGCCGCGCGAAGCTGGCAAGCGAGAGCCATGCCGAGGGCAAGTATCCATTGCGGGAGTCTTCTCATAAATGAGCGCCTTTCATCAGATGGGAGGCCAAGCCTCTTCTTTCGATTTGACGCCTGAGTCTATCAGCCGGGGTGATGGAAGCAATAGGGGAATTGGCTGGGTGCGTCAGGCGACCGGGGAGGCCGAGAGAAAAAACGGAGGAAACGGAGGAATCGGAGGTTTGGGAGAAGCTAAGATGGCACTTTGGAGGGGCAAAAACTGGGAGGCTAAGTTAGTTGTAAGTGTTTTAATATAAGGATGTTACTACATTAAAAGCGGGCTGCGGATGGGTTGAAAGTGAAGTAATATGAGTGATTTACTTAGGTTTGAAAAGCTCGAATGGCGTGTTTTGGTTCAAACTAGCGGAGAGCGCAAAACTTTTGACAGGATTAACGGGATGGACAGGATGGACTTGGTGGACGGCATGGACGGCATGGAGTTGGAGGGCGGCAGCGGGAACGATGCTGTTCCACAGGTCAGGAAGGAAAGGAAGGTGTTTCTTCGCGGCCTATGATCCAATTAGGCATTGGAGCCCAAAATGCCGTCGAAACACCTCCCGCGCCGGGAGAAAACCGGTGGTGGACTAAAAGAAATGGGTAAAAAAATGAGTTGCAAATCTATTGAGCAAGCGGAAAATCACAAAAAAGGCCCAGGCCGGTCGTGGGCAAGAAACCAAGTGGGAGATCCCAGATTAAGCCTGAACCGTCCATTTTCCATCATTGAGATATGAAAACAAAATGGCCCATCCTTTTAGGTTTGCTGCTCCTGGCGGCGCCGACCGCGGCGCAAGGGCAAGACGCATACAGCACCAACACCGACGGCAGCATCTACACTTACACCACAAACGCCGATGGCAGTGCCAACATCGCCGCCTACGCCGGGCCTCCCTGGGCTGTGGTCATTCCAAGCACCATCAACGGCCTGCAGGTCACCAGCATTGGGGGCGGCGCGTTCTTAGACTGCACCAGCCTGACCAGCGTCACGATTCCCGGCAGCGTCACCAGCATCGTGGGTGAGGCGTTCTGGGACTGCGCCGGCCTGACCAGCGTCACGATCTCCAATGGCGTCACCAGCATCGGGGAGGAGGCGTTCGGGGACTGCTACGGCTTGACCAGCGTCACGATTCCCGGCAGCGTCACCAACATTGGTTATTGGGCGTTCGGCGCCTGCACCAGCCTGACCAGCGTCACGATCTCCAATGGCGTCACCAGCATCGGTGATAATGCATTCGACAGCTGCGCCCTGACGAACGTGACGATTCCCGGCAGCGTCACCAACATCGGGGAGGAGGCGTTCGTTTCCTGCACCGGCCTGAAAGCGATAACTGTGGATACAAACAATCTATTTTATAGCAGCATCAATGGGGTTTTATTCGACGTAAGCCGGTCCACGCTGGTTGAATATCCGGGCGGGCTAAGCGGAGGTTACACGATTCCCGGCAGCGTCACCAGCATCGGGGAGGAGGCGTTCGTTTCCTGCACCGGCCTGACCAGCGTCACGATGTCCAACGGCGTCACCAGCATCGGGGGGGAGGCGTTCGGGTACTGCTACGGCTTGACCAGCGTGACGATTCCCGGCAGCGTCACCAACATTGGTTTTTATGCGTTCGGCAACTGCACCGGCCTGACCAACGTCACGATCTCCAATGGCGTCACCAGCATCGGGGAGTATGCATTCGGCGGCTGCAGCGGCCTGAGCAGCGTGACGATTCCCGGCAGCGTCACCAACATTGATGATTATGCGTTCTCGGACTGCACCGGCCTGACCAACGTCACGATTCCCAGCAGCGTCACCAGCATCGCGATTGGTGCGTTCTTAGACTGCAGCGGCCTGAGCAGCGTGACGATTCCCGGCAGCGTCACCAGCATCGGTGATTATGCGTTCTATGACTGCACCGGCCTGACCAGCATCACGATTCCCAGCAGCGTCACCAGCATCGGGGAGGATGCGTTCTATGGCTGCACCGGCCTGACCATCGTCTACTTCGAGGGCAACGCTCCCACCGCTGATTCAAGTGACTTCGCTGGTGACAACAACCTGACCGTCAATTATTTGCCAGGCACGACAGGGTGGAATACGTTTTCCGCCAATACGGGTTTATCGCCCGTGCTGTGGATCCCGCCTCCAGAGTTGCTCGTTGCGGGCGCGGAGCGGTTGGCGGGTGAGGAAGTCATGCAGCTGACGTGGACAAATAACGGCAGCACATGCCTGCTGGAGAGCGCCGGCGCGTTGGCAAGCAGCTGGAGCACGGTATCAACTCCTTGGACTACAAATGCCGGCTGGGTATCCACGACTGCAACCAACACGAATGCTGTGCAGTTCTATCGGCTCAGAGCGCAATGAAACCTATTCTTGACTACGTAAAGTGGTTGGTTAATAAAGGCGAATGGCATTGTAATATGGTTATTGGCATAAAGAGTCCTGGAAATTTCACGACCAGGCACTTGTCGGGGCGGAGATTCGCGGGTTGAGGAAGGAGGGATGATCGGCGAGGGCGCTGAACATGGCACTTGGGGGACCCGCCTTCGCATGGCTTCCGCCGTCGTCCCGCCTGTTGCGGGACTTCCGCCGTCGCGCTGGGCGCTATGGCGAGACGGGATGGCGTGAGAAGAGGGCGGGGGGGAATAAGAAAAGGCTGAATGCTGAAGGCTGAAAGATGAAAGATGATGGCGCGGACGGGGGGGATTTCGGGGAGGGGGAGGCGGTTGCGGAAAGGCTGAAGGCTAAAGGCTGAATGCTGAGGGCGCAGAGGGGGCGATTTCAGGGAGCGGGAAGGGGGATGTAGCAGGGTCTCGCGGGCGCTCGCCCCTCCCGGATTAGGAGGCGCAGAGGGGGCGGAGTCGGAGGGCGGGAGGAGGTTTAGGGGCTCGGTGGAACTCGCCCCTCCCGATACACAACCCCGTTGGGGCAGGAATGGGGCTTCACGTTTTGCTGTCACATTTTGCTGTTGCAATGGGGCGGGAAGGGTGTAAGGTTGAGGGTATAAGCGGGCTGTCAAAGGCCCCGAATTACAGTACGCGGAAGAAGTTGCGCCCTGAAAACAGGCTGAAATAGCCGGTTTTTAAGGGAAAAGTATTTTTTCGCATTTATTGTTGCAGCGGTTTGACGGATTGTTTATATTCCGCGTCCCGTTTCCCCAGGTGGGGGAAAATGGGGCGAGGATGGTGGACGCCTCGGCGAGGCGTCCCTACCTGGGTTTGATTGGGTGTGAAAGGTAAAAGCAGAAATGCCGACAATTAATCAATTGGTGCGATATGGACGGAGGAAGCTGCGGAGCAAATCGAAGGCTCCGGCGCTACAGACTTCGCCGTACCGGCGCGGGGTGTGCATTCAGGTGATGACGCGGACGCCCAAGAAGCCTAATTCGGCGATGCGGAAGGTGGCCAAGGTGCGGCTGACCAATGGTTTCGAGGTGATCGCCTATATCCCTGATGAAGGGCATAATTTGCAGGAACACTCGATTGTGCTGGTGCGCGGAGGCCGAGTGAAGGATTTGCCCGGTGTGCGGTATCATATCGTGCGCGGGGCGCTGGATGCGGCCGGGGTGGAGAAGCGCCGGGTAAGCCGGTCGAAGTACGGGGTGAAACGGCCCAAGCCGGGCAAGGCGCCGCCCGCCGCCGCCGCCGCCGCCACACCGGCGCCGACGCCGACACCGGCAGCATAAGCGAAATAAGATTTTTTATGTCCCGACGACGCCGAGCAATAAAGAGGCCGCTGGTGGAAGACAGCAAGTTCCACAGCGCGCTGGTATCGCGGCTGGTGAACACGGTGATGTGCAAGGGCAAGAAGACGGTGGCGCAACGGATTGTGTACGGGGCGTTTGACGCGATAGCGGCGAAGAACCCGGCGAGCAATCCGCTGGAGATATTGCAGCGGGCGGTGGACAACGCGAAGCCGCGATTGGAGGTCAAGCCGCGGCGGGTGGGCGGGGCGACGTATCAGGTGCCGATGGAGGTGGCGACGGACCGGCAGTTATCGCTGGCGATGCGCTGGCTGGTGGATTTGGCGGACGCGCGGAAAGGGATGGCGATGAAAGAGGCGCTGGCGGCGGAGATATTGGACGCGTTCCAGGGCCAGGGCAACGCGATACGGAAGCGGGACGAAGTGCATAAGATGGCGCAGGCCAACAAGGCGTTCGCGCACTTCCGCTGGTAATAATAATTTGGACAACGCCCCGACGGTTGAGAAATCGGGGCATTTTTATTCTTTAGGCAAATGACCGAAGCGACATTAGAAGAGAGCCGGAACGCGAATGTGAATTCGCCGGACCGGCGGCACACGATGGAGCACACGCGCAACATCGGGATCGTGGCGCACATTGACGCGGGGAAGACGACGACGACGGAGCGGATTCTGTTCTACACGGGCTTGATCCACAAGATCGGGGACGTGGACGACGGGAACACGGTGACCGACTGGATGGAGCAGGAGCGGGAACGGGGCATCACGATCACATCGGCGGCGGTGACGTGTTACTGGACGCAGAAGAAGGAGGAGGGCTTGGAGAAGCTGTTCCCGACGGTGGGGCACCGGATCAACATCATTGACACACCGGGACACGTGGATTTTACGGCGGAAGTGGAGCGTTCGATGTGCGTGCTGGACGGGGCGGTGATGGTTTTTTGCGGCGTGGCCGGGGTGCAGCCGCAGTCGGAAACGGTTTGGCGGCAGGCGACGAAGTACGAGGTGCCGCGGATCGCGTTCATCAACAAGATGGACCGGACGGGGGCGAATTATCAAAATGCGATAGAGGACATGCGGGAGAAGCTCAACGCGTATGCGTGGCCGGTATTCCTGCCGATCGGCGCGGAGGACGTGTTTGAGGGGGTGATTGACGTGATCAGTCAGAAGGCGATCACCTGGGGGGCGGGGGAAGTGGTCCGGGAAGGCTTGCAGTATGAAGTGACGGAGATACCGGAGGGGCTGCGGGAATCGGCGCAGACGGCGTTGAGCGAGTTGATAGACGCGGTGGCGAACAAGGACGACGAGATCGCCGAGCTGGTGATCGAAGACAAGGAAGTGGAGGGGCAGGCATTGAAGAGCGCGATCCGGCGGCTGACGTGCCGGAATGAGTTTGTCCCGGTGCTTTGCGGATCGGCTTTCAAGAAGAAGGGGGTGCAGACGCTGATGGACGCGATAGTGGATTATCTGCCCAGTCCGCTGGACATACCTGCGGCCGAAGGGACGGAGCCTGGGACGGAGGAGGTGGTGAAGATTGAGTCGGACGACAGTGGGAAATTCTGCTCGCTGGCGTTCAAATTGTGGACGGATGTGTATGCGGGCAAGCTGGTGTTCTTCCGGGTCTATTCGGGGCAGTTGCGCAAGGGGGAGATGATATACAACGCGCGGACGCGGCGGCGGGAGCGGGTGAGCCGATTGATGATCATCCAGGGGAGCGAGCGCAAGGAAGTGGACCGGGTGTTTGCCGGGGACATTGCGGCGCTGGTGGGATTGAGGAACATCGCGACCGGGGACACGCTGTGCGACGAGTCATTCGAGGTGACGCTATTTCCGCCGACGTTTCCGGAGCCGGTGATCAGCATGGCGGTGGAACCGAAGACCAAGGCGGACCGGGAGAAGCTGGGGGAAGGACTGCAACGGCTGTCGGAGGAGGACCCGACGTTCCGATGTTTCACCAACGAGGAGACCAGCCAGTTGATCATCGCGGGGATGGGGGAGCTGCACCTGGAAATAATAATTGACCGACTGAAGCGGGAATTCAAGGTGGACGCCAACACGGGGGCGCCGCAGATCGCCTACCGGGAGACGATCACGGCGGCGGCGGAGGGGGAGGGCAAGTACATCAAGCAATCCGGCGGGCGTGGCCAATACGGGCATGCGTGCGTGACGGTGGCGCCGAACGCCAAGGGGCAAGGGGTGGAAGTGCTCAACAAGATAGTGGGCGGGGCGATTCCGAAGGAGTACATCCCGGCGGTGGTGGACGGGATCAAGGAGGCGTGCAAGAGCGGGGTCTATGCCGGCTACCAGGTGATTGACTGCAAGATAGAAATAGTGGACGGCTCGTTCCACGAGGTGGATTCGAACGAAATGGCGTTCAAGATGGCGGGGATATTCGCGCTGAAGGATGCGTTCAAGAAGGCCAAGCCGATCATCCTGGAGCCGATCATGAAAGTGGAAGTGACGACGCCGGACGAATATCAGGGAGATTTGCTGGGGGACGTGAACCGGCGGCGGGGGACGATCATCGGCATTGACGCCAAGGGGGGGCAGACGATCCTGAACGCGCACATCCCGCTGAAGGAAATGTTCGGGTATGCGACGGCGATCCGGTCGCTTTCCAAGGGGCGGGCATCATATTCCATGGAACCCTTGACGTTTCAGCAAGTACCGAGCAGTATTCTCACCGCGCTATTGGAAGAGGCCGGGAAACGGCCCGGGGCGAGAACATAAACATATTAACCTTGTTCTTTTTATATGGCAGGACAACGCATTCGCATTCGGCTGAAGGCCTATGACCACCGGGTCATTGACCAGTCGGCGCATGAGATCGTGGAAACGGTCAAGCGCACCGGGGCCCGTGTGGCGGGACCGATCCCGCTTCCGACGCGGATCGAGCGATTCACGGTGCTGCGTTCGCCGCATTCGGACAAGAAATCGCAGGAGACCTTCGAGCAACGCACCCATAAACGGCTGCTCGACATCATCGAACCCACCGCCAAAACCGTGGATGAGCTCAAGAAATTGAATCTTCCCGCCGGGGTGGACATCACCATCAAGATTTGAATTATGCTCGGACTGTTAGGCAAAAAGCTCGGCCAGACCAACGTGTATGACGCGCAGGGGGTGCTGGTGCCTGTGACGATCGTGCGGGTAGGCCCCAACCGGGTGATCCAGACCAAAACGGTGGAAAGCGACGGATACAACGCGGTGCAACTGGGTTTTGACGACCAGAAGGAGGGGCGAGTGAGCAAGGCGTTGCTGGGGCATTTTAAGAAGCACGGGGCGCTGGCGGTCAAGCGGGTGGGGGAGTTTCGTGATTTTTCGCTGCCAGTCAAAGCGGGGGAGGTGATTGGGGCGGGCATCTTTGCGCAGGGGGATTTTGTGGATGCCATCGGGATTACCAAGGGGCGTGGATTTG
>JBEKOF010000053.1:0-21169 GCA_049522055.1 Verrucomicrobiota bacterium
GGGAAATGGAAAAAAGTGTTGGCTTGACCCTTTGAACCTGCCACAAGGCAGGCATGAAAAACAAAAAAATCAAACCAACACGATGCCGGTTTAACATTCTGCGCCAGATTTGCAATCTCATTGGCGGACTTTCTGGGACACAACGCCAACGCCGTGCGCTGGCAGGTGTGGACGGCGCTGTTGACCTATGTGCTGCTGCGCTATTACCACCTTTGGACAACAATCTGCCTTAACGATAAGCCACCACTTTTCGGTAAAGCCAAACGGAGAGAGGACACTTCCGACAGGGTGGTCAATTCCGAGTTCGAAGAGTTTAGGAAGAATAATGCGGGCCGTTTTATTGCGCTCGATGCGATTGCAAGGTTGCTTGCTGCCGCGCGGGAACAGAACATCATTCTTTCCTACAGTTCAGGCGGCCGGGCAACGGCAGAACAATTACAGGACGTTATCGGATCAGTGGGACGTGTTATTGAAGTATTGGAAATCGACTACCGGAAAAATGTCATGGCTGGCATGTGCTGGACAAACGAGTGGATTGCCGATGCAGCGATTCCAAACAAAGAGTTCTTATTTTTGATTGAAAAGCACTGAGCGAAAGTCGGTCGCAGGGGTCAACGGCCTCAAACTATGGCTCTGCCTCCTGTCGCCATTCAGGATCTAACGGCTCCCTGACGCCTCCTGACGGGTATTCTAACGGGTCCAACCTCAAAAGGACCCATGTTTGCAAGGGTGCTAACGGGTTAACGCCTCCAGGCCCCTGGAATCAGCTTGACAATTCGCCCGCACTATGCTTCAATGGACAACATGAGAGACGAAGTGTCCGTCCAACGGCCGGGCGAGTCGGCAACCCAGGCTTGCCGCGCCGTAGCTTTCCTGTCCTCCGTAGCGTCAGCGAAGGAGGAAGCAAAGGCGGGGCCAACCGCCGTCAAGTTGCTCCGCGAGTCTCGCGTTTGCTCCACCCACCGTGTGCGAGCACCCACCGTGTGCGTCAATAAAGGTAAATAAAGCCAAATAAAGCCAAAAAAGAAAACTCGTCTTGTTCAAAATGGCAAAAAATGTCCAGCAACCTCCTTTTTAGCCTTTCCTGTCGGTCATCTCCCCAGGCCGGTTTGAGCCACGCCAATCAAGGTAAATCAAGGTATTTTTCTATGTCAAACTAACTTTCAGCTTTCCGCGCGGCATCACCCAATTCGTGGCGCGTTGCAACAAGTTTATAACCAGTCTCTTCCATGAATAATCATTCCCCTGTCAAGACCCCGCGTCAGAATCTTCTCAACTCGCCGCTCCCCGTCATAATCGCACTTTGCCTGGGCGCTCTCGCCTGTTTGCCGGCCGCGGCGGATCAGGTCATCGCTCTCAACGGCAGCGCCGGGGGAAAAGTCTTCGATGGCGTCGGCGCGGTGAGCGGTGGCGGCGCCACCTCCGTTCTGTTGAAGGATTATCCCGAACCGCAGCGCGGCCAGATTTTGGATTTCCTCTTCAAGCCGCGTTTTGGCGCCGCCATGTCCGCCCTCTTCGTCGAGGTCCCCGGCGACGGCAATTCCACCCAAGGCTCGGAGCTGAGCCACATGCACTCGCGCGACGATGAGAATTACAGCCGCGGCTATGAATGGTGGCTCATGAGCGAGGCCAAGAGGAGAAATCCCGACCTCACCCTCGACGGCTGCGCCTGGGGGTGCCCGGGATGGGTCGGCAACGGCAACTTCTGGTCGCAGGACATGTGCGACTATTACGCCAAATGGATTCTGGGTCTCAAAAAAGTCTATGGCCTGGACATGGATGCCATCGGCTGCCGCAATGAAAAGGGCGTGAGCGAGGATTTTGTCAAAAAATTCCGCGCCACCCTCAATGCCGCCGGACTGCAAAAAGTCAGAATCCACGGCTTTGACAATTGGGAGAGAACCAAATTCGATTGGACCCGGGACTTGAACACCGACCTCGAGTTAAGAAATGCGGTGGACATCCTGAGCAACCACACCATGGCCACCGCGCCCACCCCGCCCGCCGTCAAGGAACTGGCCGACACGCTTCACAAACCGATTTGGAACACCGAGGAGCACGTCTATAAACATGGCTTTGACTGCGAGATCAGCCTCGTCCAGGCCTTCAATCAGAATTATGTCAACAGCGGCGTCACCAAGGTGGTCTGTTGGTACCTCGTCTCCTCCGTTTATCCCATCGAGCCGTACCCGGATGTCACCGTCATCGTCGCCAATTCCCCCTGGAGCGGACATTACACCGTCAATCCCGCTCTCTGGGCCTACGCGCATTACGGCCAGTTTGCCAAGGTCGGCTGGAAATACCTCGACGGCGCCTGCGGCAAGCTTGCCGGAGGGGGAACCTTCGTCACGCTCACTTCGGGGGCCGATTACAGCACCATCCTGGAGACCAAAGGCGCGGCCGCCAATCAAATCCTTTCGTTTGAAATTGCCGGCGGCCTTTCCACGGGCAAAGTTTGTGTCTGGCGCAGCAACACCCGGGAGCAGTTCGTCCGGATTGACGACATCACCCCCGTCAACGGCGCTTTCGACTTGACTGCGGAGCCGGACTCCATCTACACCATTTCCACCACGAGCGGACAACACAAGGGTTCGGTGGAGAGCGTTCCCGCCCAGAAAGGTTTTCCATTCCCCTACTACGAGACCTTTAACCACTACGCCGACCCGAAGTTGTGGGGCTATCTGCCTTATTACACCGCCGACATTTGCGGCGGGTTCGAAATCGCCGCCCGTCCGGACGGGCCTGGGAAATGCCTGCGCCAGGTGATAGATAAAAAAGCCCAGAGTTGGGCGCCCGAATGGAGCCCTTACACCATCCTCGGCGATCAACAGTGGTCCGATTACGAGGTCAGCGCCGATGTCTATCTGGACCAAGGCGGATGGGCTGGAGTCATGGGCCGTGTCAACAACACCGGCAGCGGCTACGGATGCAATCCCAAGGGTTACTACCTGCGCCTGGGCGGGGACGGCAAATGCTCGCTCTGCGCGGCGAACCAGACGCGCAACGCCCCGCCGGCGGGGCGCGAACTGGCCGCCGGCCAGGTGGACGAGATGGGAACAAACCGATGGCACAACCTGAAACTCCAGTTCTCCGGCACCAACCTCACGGCATTTGTTGACAACAAGCAGGTGATGACCGCGGGCGACGAAACCTACACCAACGGCATGGCCGGCCTGATCACCGGCGGCGAAGGCAACGCCAGAAACAGCGCCCTCTTTGCCAACCTCATCATCAACTCCGTCAACGGGCCTAAGCCGGCGCCGACGGCCTTCGCCCAGGACGCTTATCCCATGTACTTGAAAAAATAAGTCAAAACGCGACGGCGCCATCCACCCCAAAAAGCAAGGGTCAAAAGTCCCCTCTCACGCCTTGTCAATCATCCGGCGGAATTGGTCGAACAGCGGCGTGGAGTCGTGCGGGCCGGGAGATGCCTCGGGATGATATTGGACGCAGAAAACGGGCTTGGTTCTGTGGCGCAGACCCTCAACGGTTTGATCATTCAGGTTGATCCGATCCACCTCCACCTCGCCGGGCAGCGTCGCGGGGTCCACGGCGAAACCGTGGTTCTGAGAAGTGATTTCGACTCTTCCCGTTTCCAAATCCTTGACGGGCTGGTTCGCGCCGCGATGGCCGAATTTGAGCTTGAAGGTTTTTCCGCCGAAAGCCTGGCCCAAAATCTGGTGCCCCAGGCAGATTCCAAAAATAGGAATCCCGTGGCCGACCAGGTCGCGTACGGCCTGGACCGCGTAGCCAAGGACAGAAGGATCGCCCGGCCCGTTGGAAAGAAATATGCCGGCGGGCTTGTAGGCCAGCGCCTCGGCCGCCGTCGCCGTGGCGGGAACCACCTGCACGCGGAAGCCGTGCTGGCGAAGGCGGCGCAATATGTTGTACTTCATCCCGTAGTCAAATGCGACGACGGGAAGATCCGCCGGCGGCAGGAGCGATGCGGGACTGGAATTCTCCGCGCCGCGCGCGAGTTGGAAACTGGCGCTCAGCCGGTCGTCTTCGTCCCAGAGAAACGCCTTCTTGTGCGTGACTTCTTTCACGTAATCCACGCCCTCCATCCCGGGCCAGTTCCGGGCGCGCGCGACCGCTTCCTCGTCCGCGACCTCCGGCACGGCGATAAATCCTTTGAGCACGCCGCGCACGCGCAGTTTCTTGGTCAGAGCACGGGTGTCGAGACCTTGAATGCCCGGGATGCCGTTTTTCTCCAGGTAGGAGGCCAGCGAGCTTTGCGCGCGCCAATTGCTGACCACGGGGGAAAGTTCCCGGATCACAAAGCCCGCGACCTGCGGCTGCCAGGATTCGACGTCTTGTTCGTTGACGCCGTAATTGCCGATCAGGGGATAGGTCATCGTGACGATTTGCCCTTTGTAGGAAGGATCCGTCAGGATTTCCTGGTAGCCGGTCATCGAAGTATTAAAACAAACTTCCCCGCAGGCCTGGGCGGGAGCGCCGAAACCTTCCCCGTGAAACACCGAACCGTCTTCAAGAGCTATAATCGCTTTCATCTCAAGTGGCCGGCCTTATTGTTTCTTTTTCGCTTTCTCCAGTTGGGCGATCACCGCCCGCGGCCCGCCGTCCAGATAGCCGGGTTGTTTCCACAGCACCTTGCCATCGGGACTCAGCGCCAGGAGTGTGGGACATCCCTCCACCGCGAATTTGTTGGTGATGGCCTTGTTGGCCGCCTCCAGTTCGGGCGGCAGTTTAATGTGATGAGGAAAATCCACCTGCACCAGCACCAGATTTGTCCTCGCGTAATCTATAAACTGCGGTTTCTGGAAAACATCCTCATCCAGCTCCTTGCAAAAAACGCACCAATCCGAGCCGCTTACGTCAATCAACACCAGCTTGTTTTCCTTTTTGGCCTGGGCCTCGGCGTCGGGCAGGCTGGTCAGCCAGGTCAGATTCCCCGCTTCCAGCGAGAGTGCCATCCCGCACGCCAGCAAACAAAATACTCTCTTCCTCATGTTTCTATAATGGCCCGGCGGAAGCCCGCCCTGCCGTCCGGCTGTTCAAACATTCAGATGCGCCGCGCCGGCTTCCTGCGCCGCAAACACGATCCCCCCGCGAACAATGGCCGCCGTGGCCCTGCCTTTCAAGCGCCATCCAGAAAACGGGCTGTTCTTCGATTTGCTGGCCGTCTCGGCCACGTCAAAGACCCATTCCTCGTCGGGGTCCAATATCGTCACGTCCCCGTCCGCGCCGACGCCCAGGGTGCCTTTGTTGGCAAGTCGCAGCAAGCGCGCCGGGGCCACCGTGAATTTGGCGATCAATTCCGGGAGGGAAAGTCTCTTGGCATGGTAAAGCTGCATGAGCGAAAGCGCCAGTTCGGTCTCAAACCCGACGATGCCGAAAGGAGCGTAATCGAACTCCACTTCCTTTTCGAAATCGCAATGCGGCGCGTGGTCGCTGCTGATGATCTCCAGCGTCCCATCAACCAGCCCTTCGATAATCGCCGCGCGGTCGCCCGCCGTGCGCAGAGGCGGATTCATTTTAAAATTCGTGTCGTAAGAGGGCCAGCAGGGCAGTTCGCCTTCGGAGGCGGAAATCAGGTTCTGGCCGTCGCCGCTCCAAAAAGTCTCGCTGCCGGCCAGCACCGTGTCGGTCAGAGTGAAATGATGCGGGCAGGCCTCGCCGGAAATGGGGACGCCGCGGGCCTTGGCGTCCCGCAACAACTGCACGCTGCCCGCCGCGCTGATGTGCTGGCAATGAATGGGAGTGCCGGTCAGTTGCGCCAGAAGGATGTTCCGGGCGACAATCAATTCTTCGCCCGATGCGGGCCAGCCGCGCAATCCCAGCGCCGCGCTCCAGTATCCTTCGTGGACCACCCCGTCGGTCACCAGCGAATAATCCTGGCAATGATCCATCACGGGCAGATCGAACATGCGGGCGTATTCCATCGCCCGCCGCATCAATTCGTTGTTCTGCACGCAATGCCCGTCGTCGGTGATGGTGATGACGCCCGCTTGTTTGAGGGAACCGATGGGGGCCAGTTCCTCCCCGGCGATGTTCTTGGTGATCGCCCCGGCCACAAACACGTTGACCCTGCCCTCCCGCTCCGCGCGCTCGTGAATCAGGGCCACAGTGCCCGCGTTGTCAATCGCCGGGGAGGTGTTGGGCATGCACACCACCGAAGTGAAGCCGCCGCGCGCCGCCGAGGCCGTGCCTGTGGCAATGGTCTCCTTGGCCGATTGGCCGGGTTCCCGCAAATGGACGTGGAGATCAATGAGCCCCGGGCAAACCACCTGTCCGGTGGCATCCAGGCGCGGGATATTCGGCGGCGCCTGGGCGATGGCGGCGGGGCCGAGGGCGGCGATTTTCCCGTCCAAAATCAGGAGGTCCGACGCGGCGTCCAGGCCCTGGGCGGGGTCTATCACCCGTCCGCCGGTGACGAGCAGCGATTTAGGCAAATTCATCAAGGCGGAGTATGGCGCAGAGGATTTGACAAGGCAAGCGTGGTGATTAAGATGAGCAGGACAGTGGCGCGGGTGTAGCTCAATGGTAGAGCTCCTGCCTTCCAAGCAGGTCACGAGGGTTCGATTCCCTTCACCCGCTCCAATAAACACGGGCTTTTTCTCACTTTCGCCGGTTTTTGCATCAGTTTTGCATCAGCCCGGCGCTTCCCGCCGCCTGAAATGGTCCAGGCCAGTTGGCTTTTCCCAGCCCTACCTTTTCTTTCCCGCACACGCGGACTTGGACAATTTTTCCAGGGAAAAATCAGTCTTTTTGGATGCTGCGACACCAAAACTTCATAAAACTAGACATGGACATTGGTGTTCAATCCATCGCGAGAAAACCGGTTGCGACCGTAACGGTCGGCTCGGTTGCCATTTCCATTTGCTTCGCGCCGGTCACGGTCCGGACAGCAGCTAACGGCGAGGCGGACAATTCCACTTCCAAGACTTACGACTCCTATCAGGTTGCACATTACGAAGGCTCCCGAAGAGTTTTGCAGCGACGCAACACGCTGGACAAGGCCAAGGCGCTCGCCAAGGAAATCGCCAACCGCTTGAGCCGCGACGGTGCCCGCGCCCAATACCTCACCGAGAAAAACCGGCGCGTGCTGATTCTGGCGCAGACCGCCACCTCGCCGCTGGGCATGGAGGTGGACGAGGTTTGCCGCCGATACGCCGAGCTTCAGCAGCGGCTGAAAACCGGCACGCTGGACGAAGCTGTCAGCTTCTATCTTGCCCACGGCCAGCGCGTCCGCCACGGCGCGGCCATTGAAAGTGTCTATGTGGAATACTTGGAGCATCTCACCAAACGCGGGGTGGGGCATTACCACTTGCGCGACGTCAAACGCTATGTGGGCAATTTTGTCGCCGCCTTCCCCGGCTTGATCAGCGCCATCCAGACGACCACGATTGACGCTCACCTGTCACGGCTTGGCGGCAGCGCCCGCAACAAAAACAACCACCGCAAGGCCCTCATTGCGTTTTACAATTTTGCTCGGGAAAAAGGATTTTTGCCGCCTGGCATTCTCCACGCCGCCGCCACCACGACGGACTTTCGCGATCCCCGCAGCCAGATCACTTCCGAGCAGGAAGCCATTGCGTTGCTCCAGCCCTGCGACATTTATTCACCGCAGGAAATGCGGACGATTCTGGCAGCGGAGGACGAGCCGCTCCTCCGCCCGACGCTGGAAATCAAAGCCTTCTCCGGCGTCCGCACCGAGGAGATTGTCCGCTTCTGGTGGGTCATGGTGGCCGAACCGGAAGGCTGCCTGAAAGTTCCTGACGCCGTTGGAAAGATTTGCGCCCGCCGTGTGCCGCTGTTGCCCAACCTGCAAGCGCGCCTGGCGGCCTATTCCGCCGAGGCCAAACAGGGGCGGGTGTCAGTGGACTGGCCCAGCGCCAATTCGCTCACGCGCGCCTGGCGGCGGGTCATTGAAAAAGCGGGTGTCCCCTATAAGCGCAATGCCTTTCGGAACAGCTATATCACCTGCCGGCTAATTTTGACCGAGGACATTGCCAAAGTGGCCGAGGAAACCGGCACCAGCCCGAGGATGATCAAGAAGAATGACCAGTCGCGTGCCGCGATCTCGCGAGCCACCGCCGAGGAATGGTTCTCGCTCTGATAACTCCTATTCAACCCCGCACCAACGGGAAAACTCCGCCACAATTCATTTGCAACTGCCTACAATGAGTTGGGTGGACGAATAAGCGAACATAGCCGGACACAGGCGAATTCAAGCGAACCGGTTTTGATTCAAATCCACTCATTGAAGCCATTTTGTTCCATTTGGACCGGCCAAAAATGAACCGAAATGGGTTCGTTTTAACGCATGTTGGAACCATCAAAAATTACATAAGTGCCTAATATGGAACTGCTTAGGACTGTTTTAATTTGGGTTCGTTTTGTAAAAATGCCCTTTTTTTGCTGAGGGCCGTTCCGACACCTCGCTGCTCATAGGCGCTTCAACATCGCGGCCACCTGGTCATGGACTTCCTGGGAGGCGTGGTAGGTTTTGTAGTCTATCTTTGGTTTTTCGAGCTGCCTTTTGCGGGCTGCTTCCTCCTCCTCGAATTTCCTCAACTCGGAATCGAGCTTTTCGCGCTCGATCCTCAGCCATTGCGCGCTTTGATCGCCTTTCCGCAACGCCACCAGGTCGCCCACTAACTGGCGCAGCCCTTGCAGTTGGCCGGCGGCATCATCACCGGCGCAAGGCGTCTTTCGCAGTGCAACGGCGATGCGGGCGGTCAGCCAAAGTGCCAGGTGATCGGCCAATTGGCCGCCGGCCGCCTGCGCAATCTCGGCGGCGTTCTCCCCCAATTGCACGGCGGCTTCCAGCGCCTCCTGTTGTTCCACCCAATGCCGGTATGCGCCGAGCTCCCAACTGACCACGTTGGCCTCGGTCACGGGCTGACCGTCAAACTCAGCCTCCAGCAAAGACATGACTTCGGGCAGCGTGTTGAGCCATTCGGCGGTTTGTTTGTTAGCTTCGCCATTTTGCAGGCGGCGATTGACCTGCTCCCGGATGCTCTCCGGCAGCCGCGCGATTCGGGCATCTCGCGCAATGCAATATGTGTTTGGGTATGGTTCATTCATGGCGCGTTGGGTTAAAAGAGGTTGAACTCCTTCTCAAACCACTCGATGAATTCTTTGGTGATACAGTTGGCTGTCGGGTTCTTGAGCGCTTCAATTTCCCTTTGGCGCGCGTCCGCCGCCGCCCCGGATTTTTTCAGCTGCAAATCCATCTTATCGCGCTCAATCCGCAGCCATTGGGCGTTCTGGTCGCCTTTCCGCAGCGCCACCAGGTCGGCCAACAACTGGCGCAGCTTTTGCAGTTGCGCGGCGGCATCCTCCCCTTCCGCGGCCGGCTGGTGCAATGCGACGGCGATGCGGGCGGTCATGCAAAGGGCGAGCTGGTCGGCCAGTTGACCGCCGGTGGCCTGGCCGATTTCGGCGGCATCCGCGCCGAACCTCCGGACCGCTTCCAACGCTTCCTGTTGCGCCTCCCAATCCCGGGATCCGCCGAGCTTCCAATTCGACAGGTTGACCTCGTTGATGGGTTGGCCGTCAAATTCCGCCTCCAGCAAAGACCTGACTTCGGGCAGCGTATTGAGCCATTCGGCGGTTTGTTTGTTGGCGTCGCCATTTTGCAGGCGGCGGTTGATCTGCTCGCGGATGGCGTGCGGCAGCCGTGCGATTTTTCCGTGTCGGGTCATGGGATTTTCATTTTTTGGCTTTATTTACCTTTATTTACCTTTATTCAGCTTTATTCGCTGGCGGGTTTGGAGCATCGCAAACAGGCCTTTCATTCCCGTTTCCTTGCGTTGGCGGCGGGTCGTCTGGCTCGGAAAGTCCAAGGATTTGACGCATCACTTTTTCCTTTTCTTCCGGGCTGCTCAGGGATTCCTGGCAGATTTTTCCCCGGTTTTCCTTCGCCCATTCCCAAAACCGCCGTTCCATTTCCTCTTTCTGTTTGGCCCGGTCCATTTCCAACCGCTCGCGTTCAATCCGCAAAGATTCGGCGCTGTGATCGCCGCGCCTCAGGTCCACCAGGTCATGGCAAAGCGCGCGCAACAGATTCCAATCCAATGCGCCGTCCCCGTTCTCCAGCGCCAATTGCCGGGTGGCGATGGCATACCGACCGGCCAGCCATGCGGCCAGATGATCGGTGAGCGCGCCGTCTGCGGCCCCGCTCAGTTCCTTCGCCTCGGCCACAACGCGCCGCACTTCGGCCATCGCCTCCTCGTGGCTGGACTTCGAATCTTTCATTTATACCTCCCTGCGATGTGGCGATGGTAGAACGTGCCCGGTGAATCTGCCTGCACCAGACCCGCGAATATCGAATAAGGCACGCCGTAAAAGGTGTAGATGGTTTCGCTCGTGTGGAATTGGACGAACAAACGGTAGCCGTCCCAGCCGACCGCGCTGATTGCTGACGAGTTGAGTGGAATCATCATATCAAAACTTCACCTCCTTCATCGCTTCAGAAACGCCCGCAGCCTGAGGTCAATTATGCGCTGCACCGCCTCCTGCGCCGGTGTCCGGGGAAAAATGGAGCCTCCGGGCCAAACCGACTTGGGCGCCTTCGCGACAGAACCATAGGCCGATAGGGGGCGCAATCCCTTGAGCGGCGCTCCTTGTCGGCGGCGCAGACCGTGGAACTGTGCGAGCCGTTGAGCGACGAGCATGGACCGCATTTGTTCTGCCGCCACTTGGTGCGCGTACTCGCGGACGCGGGCCTTCAAGTTTTCCGGCGTGATTTCAGACTTTATTTCGACATATTTATTCATGGGCACAAAATAAGCGAAGGGCGGAATCCGCGTGTGACAGGAAAGTGCGCACTTTTTTGTTCACCTGCCCAGGTGGATTTGCTCAGACTCAAGCCGCACCTCGGTACTGGCTGAAACACGGCTTTTTCCCGGCGCTCCGCTGAGAGGCGAAGACAGTGAACGATTTTGAACAATCCCTTGATGCCTTACTCGAAGAAATGGCTTCCCTATCCCCCTTCTACGAAGAGAATTTCGTCATTGATTACAATGGTTTCTTTGACCTTGGGCGCACGGGCCTGCTTCAAACCAAAACGCTTACGCCACTGCCGAATCGAGGCGGACGAAGGATTGCCCTCCTTTTTCTCCAAAGCGGCGCTACAGAAATCCGCGAGTGCCTGATCCGTAAAAAAGCAGAGCGCGGGCAGATCCCTACGGTAGTCGGCAGCTTGGCACCAATTATGCACCAAAAAGCGCGGGATCGGATCCACCCGATTCCAGTCAACTTCGGGCACGGTCTTGCTCGATTGCAAAGCCCTGCCAAGGCGAATAAAAAAACGCACGTCGTTTTGCCTGGCAGCTTCAAGTACCACACAACCAAGACCGCGCAAATTGACTGCTTTAGCTGCTGCGGCCCTATGAATCATCACCTGTCTATCGTCTAAAGCAATTCCACCAATCGAATGCCCGGAATGCTTTCCTTTTGGACACTCGCGTTCACCACGGACCTTCAGCATGAGGCGGGTGCCTGCGCGTTTGTGGCTTTGCCAGACGTCGCAATACTCTAATATTCGCGTGAGGGGGAATCTCGCGAACAACTCGGGATGCAATCTTTGAATTTCTGGCGGCAGGGAACCCTGCAAAAACTTTTGCGCGGAATCCGGGGCAGCTTCTGCTATATGGCGCATTAAACCTTCCGTCCAGTTCAACAGAATCAAACCGTCCGTCCAGAAAAATCTTCTAGGCCAATTGTTCGGGGCTGGATCACGGTTTTCAACGGACTTTTGTCGAAGGCTCAACCGGAGTTTGTCGAATTGGAGATGCATAGGAAACTGTCGCAGTTCGTTGAAAACCTCCCTCGGGTTATTGGGGAGGTGGTTTAATGCAGTCCTGCGTGACGAGTTTCTTCGCGTAGGGATAATTTTTGGGGATGCCGGGGGCGGTGACGGGTTCGCCTTTTTCGATCTTGGCGGCGACTGCCTGGTTGAGGGCGAGGAGTTGGGCAAGCATATCCGCTTTCGCGTTGAACGCGTAGGCGGCGAGGACGGCGGCGTCCAGCGCGGCGTGGGCGTCGCGCAGCGGATTCGCGCCGGGCAATTCGAGCGTGCGATAGAGCGCGCGCAAGCCGCCTTTCATTTTCGGCAGCGCCCCGGCCCGCACCCGGCGCAACTCGCGCCCCGCCCAGGCCACAGCGGCATTTTTGCAGATGGCGTCTTTGACGAACATAGGCCCGTGAGGCATGTCATTTTGCTGGTTGACGGCCTGCCACATGAGATCATCAACCGGCTGTGCCAAGAGTAGAAAGCCAGTCTGACAGGCTAATCAATCGGCCGTCCTGCACCTGTTGCCGCACACGTTCAATGGACGAATCGCCTCGCGGTTTCCCGTGGCCCTGGCCTTGCGCGTCGGCAATCGGGGCACCGTAAGCCGCAAGCACGCCCTTGGTGTTGATGTGAACCACTTGCTTGAAAATGAAATTATTAGACTCACGGCGGTCGCAGACCGCGTTTAACCGGGCTGGGTCAAACTCGTTTGTGATGAGATAGTGCTCGAATCCTCGTTGATCGCGGTCGAAGCGAACGTATTCTTTGAAATCGTCCCAAAGCTGGTCTTCTCGATCAGCACGAATAGACCATTTCACGTTAACGAGCACCGGACGTGCGAGCCTGGGATGTTCAACAACCAGGTCCACTTTCGTCGCCTTATCCTTCGCGCCGAGCGTTCGAAAACCCTCAACATCGGCAATACTCCTGCGTGTATGCGCAAGGATTTTCGTTCCGCATGCCGTTTTCACGACAGCGGCGAGCACATCCTCAAAGCCTTCCCCCAGCAGGTTCTTCCGTTTGTTTTCCTGCTTCCAGTACTCGCGCAGACGCTCGGCAATTAGGCCGAAAACCTTGTCGGGGGGTTTCTCCGAAAAATAAGGGGCCAAAAACTCCACGATAATACGTTCCACCTCAGGGTCGCCGCCAGGCAATGGGAAATCTTGGCCGACGAATAAAGCACGCTGGTGCGCCCCCCTTTCCCTCTGGCCGTGCTGCTCTCTTGCTATCGCTTGGAGATAATTGTCGAGTGCTTCTTGAAACAGCCAGTCGAGCCGCTTACCGAGTGCATTGGGGGTGGTTTGAAACGCGCCTGAAAGCCAATCGTGAAAGGCGAGTGAGCGCGCATACCATGGCCTGCCGGGTTGACACTTGTCACTCTCGTAGCAATGCGCAAGACCTGTGCTCCGGTCCACCCATAAAAGCAGGCCGTAAACGTGCTTCCATGCGGCGGCCGCCTTCGGCGCACCATGCTCAGAGAAATATCGGGCTATCAGCCGTCTCCTGTTCTCTTCACCGAATGGCGTACTCCGGGCCGCCTCCGCCGTTTTAGTTTGAGGGTCAATGTCCACGTTTTGAAGGTATTAAGTCCCGATTAGTTCACAGAGTTGAGGTTGGAGCAATTCTCGAAAGGCCCGCGCGATGGCAAAACCGAGAAGCGGAGGGACGGCATTGCCGACTTGTCTGTATCGAGAGTGGGCCGGACCGCCTTCAATGCGTCCAGGAATAGAGCCTTTGCGAGAATCACTGGTGAAAACGAATCGGTCTGAAAATGACTGGATTCGTGCAAACTCACGAACAGAAAGTGCGCGATTCACCGAATAATGATAGGCGGAGTCTGCTTTTGTGTTGAGCGTCCACGCCCAAATGTCGGGGTGGAGTTTGCGATAGGCATAAAAATGCCGGCGCGAGAGTTTGCCCGTGCCGTTGTCCTGACCCCACCGCTGACCGGAGAGATAGCGTTCGAGCAAATCTTCCGGGAGGTCGCGGTGGTTGCCTCCCTGGGGTAGGCTCCGCAAACGAAGCGCAGTGTCTCCATTAATGCGTGGCACCTGGACGTTTTGAATTTCGGTTCCAGCCCGATCGCGCATGAGGGCTTGGTAAGCGGATTCCGGAGGCGGTAATTTCGCGTAGGGAATGTTGTCATTACGATTGCCGACCGGCAACACTCGTAGATCAGAAATGGCCTGTGCCACGGTCACGATGCCGAGCTTGGATGGATTCTCCATCACCTCCGCAAGCGAACGAGACCACACCGGCGAAAGGTATTCGATCTCGTACCGGACGGTCCCCTTCCCATTGCGGCGTGTTAGCGCAAGCGCCGATGTCGCTCCGTTTCCCTGCAAGTGGGGTGGCTCGACGTTAAGTCGGCGGTGAAAGCCCAGAAAGACAAGCCGCTTGCGGGTTTGAGGCACGCCAAAGTCGGCAGCGTCCAGAATCTGTGAGCGAACAAGGTACTCGCCATCAAGGCTTAGGTCTTCCGCAATTTGTTCGCGCACACCCATTTGCTCCATGCCAGTGACGTTTTCCATTAGAAACGCACGCGGCAACGCCTCAGCGAGGACGCGGACAAACTCGCGATAAAGGGAATTCCGTTGGTCGTCAATAAGGCGGCAATGGTTGCGAACCTGTGAAAATGCCTGGCACGGCGGGCCACCAACAACAATGTCCGCGCTTCTGCCTAATTCGACGGCCTGGTCGCGAACACCTGCCTTGCGGATGTCACCGCAAATAGCCGTGGCTAGAGGAAAATTCCTGGCAAATGTTGCTATTGCGTCAGGGTCACTGTCCAGACCGCCGATTGCGGAAAAGCCTGCGAGATGAAAGCCCTCTGTCAAACCGCCTGCCCCGCAAAACAAGTCTAAGGTCTGCATCGCCGCGTCGTGACCACGCTCTGCAAACAGGCCGTAAGGTGTCCTGGCATCATGAATAATGGCAACATTTCCCTCGGAAGGTCCCCGCTTTTCCAGCGGTTCCCTCTTTCGTGGCATCTCTTGCCGATGTACAGCAGGCGAGCATTTTTTGGGACCGTTTTTTCTCATTTTTTAAGAGATTCCGATGAGGAATCTGGCACAAAAGCAGGCTGTGTCCAGCTTGTTCGCGATTTGCCCCGGCGCGGGCGGTTGGGAACCAGGCGCGTCCAGTAATCGAAAGCCTGCCGGTAATGCTTCTGGAGGTTCTCCCCGCGCTTTTTCATTTCGATGAGCACGACGGGTTTCCAGACATAATCGGCGAAGGCCGTGCCCCCGCCGTCTTCGTGGGATTTGCGGACGCGGAATTCGGTCGTGCCGCCCGCGTCGAGACAGCCGGACTGGCCGAAGGCTTGAAAGAGCCGGTCGAGAAAGATCTGCGCCTGCCCCTTTTCGTCGCCCGTGATGTTTTTCTGACACCAGGCGGTGAATGCAGCGAGTTTATCGGTATTCGACACGCACCTTTTGTAACGCAATCCGTGTGCCGTGTCAGCAATCTTCGCCGCGCGGGACCGCAAACGGCGCGCGCGGAATCACGCCTTCAGCAGTTGCACGCGGAAATTGCGCAGAGCCAGGACAGGCTGGCGCGGTTGCGGGCGGCCCAATTCATCCCCAAGGGCCAGCCGATCAAAACCCAAGGCAGGACCTTTATCGAACTCGAAGAAACAGAGTGACCCATGAAAAACAGCGAACCGGAATTGACCCAATTATTATTGCGCACCTTGGAAGCCTTGGTGCGCGATCACGAACAGCAACAGCGGCAACAACAGCAATTCTTCGCGCAGCAACAGCAGCAGTGGGAACAAAGGCTGGCGACCTTGACCGGGCAGGCGCAGGACTTGCAGCGGCAGTTGCAGGCGTTGTCGGCGTCATTGCAGCCGTTGACCGCGCAGTTGGATTCTGTCGTTGCCCTTTACAATTCCTTGCCCAAATCCTGATTCACGAAATTCGCCAGCGGCGGATTTCTCAGCACCCCGTTCGTCTTCAACAGCCGCAGCACAAACTGCCGCTGCCATCTCTATAATAGGTGAGAATGCGACAGCGCACCACCCGCGAACCCTTGCCCGCCGGTGAGTCGCCGGAAACCGCTTCCAACGACACATCGGCTGGGGAAGCCGCCTGACTTCGCCAATTCAAGCCGGTTCCACTCCGCTCCATTCCAGCGCCAGCCGGTCAACCGCTCCACCGGCCCGCGCTTCTATGCTTGCCGCGCCGTAACCTGGCGAAGGCGGATCCACTCCGTTCCACCGTCTCAAATCGCCGAAGACAGGCTGCCCTGCCGCCATGAGCGCGTAAGCTTTCGCCAAGCCCCTTCAGCCGGCAGGCCGCGCATAAGAGCCTGTCTGAAAATTGAAAGCGGGTCCTGCGGCAGGGGATTTTGGCTGTGGCCAAGGCGGCAAGGCCCGCGCATCCCCAACGCGGGCTGTAAGGGCCGAGCCAACGAAGGCCACAGGCAAAAGACCCGCCGCCCGGAGGGTTCTCGCGTAAAATCCGCTCTGGCGGCGTTGCTCATCGCTCACAGACCACTGCGGGTATGCTCGCTCCTCGCGCCTTGCCAGACCGGCTTTTCCACGAAAACAGGACCCCTTTGAATTTTCAGACAGGCTCTGTGGACCTTGCCGAAACTTCCGCCCCCACGACGCCCCCAATATCAGTCCGACCTCTGCCGCTCCGGACAAGCCGCTGGCCTCACGTCTGCCCGCCAGCCACCACGCGACGGCCCCCGTCTCACCCGGCCGCCAGAAGTCAGAACATCGCGGCCCCCCACCCCGACCAATTGCCACCGTCATGATCGACAGGGCCATCCGTCGCCCCATGCTGGCATCACGCCCGCCCGCATCCAATCCGTCACTCAGTTGGAAAGACCTCTCCCACCCTGACCGCCGACGCCCGCCCCCGTCACCAGATTGTTGATGGAACGCCTCGACATCGGCCCCTTTTGAGCATATTCCAAGGATTATGAACACCTACCTGCTGACGATGCCAAGCGATCCAAGTTGGGACGGCTTTGGGATGCTGAATGACCGGGCAGCACCGCTGCAAGCGGTGCATTTTCAGGCCGACTACCATGATATTTTCATCCTTTTTAGCGAGGAGGGCCATGCCGCCTTGGCGGCAAAGCTTTTTGAACGCGTCCCGCCAGACCCCAAAGTGCGCTTGGCTTTAATCCCGGATTTCCCAGATGCCCTTGACATGTTAATAGTATGGACATACGATAAGGCCCCGTAAACAAAGGCTTTTTTCTATGTCAAACCCACGAAAAATGGAAAATCTGGCGGGTGTGAGCAAAAAAGAAGGTCTGCGGGTGGCTTTTGACCGGCGCGTAAAGCTGGAGTTTCACGGCTCGCAAGTCACCTCCGACGCCGGATTGCTTGCCTACCGAGAACTGGATGAGGCATTGAGCCTGACCGGTTCTGCGGGAGATTTGATGAACGATTGGCGCACGGGTCAAAACACCCAACATTCGATGGTGGCGCTGTTGCGGCAGTCCCTTTACAGCCGGTTGGCCGGTTATGAAGACACCAACGACGCCGAACGGCTGGCGGTGGATCCGGCGATGCGCCAGGTGGTGGGAGGTCGGGCTACGGAACATACGGCGGCCTCGACCAGCCAGATGGGAAGATTCGAGACTGAGGTGTTGACCCAGCCCAAAAACCTGAAGGCGCTCACGAAACTATCAGGGAGTTGGATTGACCGGCTACAGGAACACAGAGCCATGCGGAACCTGACCTTGGACATGGACAGTTCGGTGAGCGAGACCTATGGCGGACAGGAAGGCACGGCCTACAACGGGCATTTCGGCTGCACCTGCTATCACCCGCTGTTTTGCTTCAACCAATTTGGCGACGTGGAAGGAACTCTGCTACGAGAGGGCAATGTCCATAGTGCGGAGGATTGGCAGGCGGTGCTGGCCCCTGTCGTCGCCCGTTACCAAGGCAGGAACTTGCGGCGGTACTTTCGGGCGGATGCGGCCTTTGCCCAACCTGAACTGTATGAGTATCTGGAGGCCGGAGGGTTTGAGTATGCCATCCGGTTGCCCGCCAACGACGCATTGTTGCGGGACATTGAGTGGATGCTGACCCGGCCCGTGGGGCGTCCGTCCAAGACGCCGGTGGTTTGGTATGCTGGTTTTCTCTATCAGGCCAAGAGTTGGAGCAAAACCCGCCGGGTGGTGGCCAAGGTGGAATGGCACAGCGGGGAACTGTTCCCCCGCATTGGCTTCATTGTGACCAATCTGACCCGTCCGGCTAAAGCGGTGGTGCGGTTCTACAACCAGCGGGGGACAGCGGAACAGTGGATCAAGGAAGGCAAGAACGCGGTCAAGTGGACACGGCTTTCGTGTCACGATTTTGTGGACAACCAAGTGCGGCTGCAACTTTTCGTGCTGGCCTACAATCTGGGCAATTTTCTGCGGCAGGCGCTGTTGCCCAGAGCGGTGCGTCACTGGACGCTGACGACGCTACGGGAGAAGCTAATCAAGATCGGGGCGAGGGTGGTGCGGCATTCCCGACAGGTGCTGTTCCAGATGGCAGAGGTGGCGGTGCCGAGAGAGTTGTTCCGCTCCATTCTTGAGGCAATAAATCGCCTGAGACTGCCGACCGTGGCCACTAGATGAAGGAAAAACGAATGAAAACAGCAGTCAGCACAGGAGAAGTGTCTCTGCCTCCGGCTCAAGCGGCTGGTTGGGGCATGAAAGTCCGTGCCGAACATGGCTACGGCTCGGAAAAACCCTGTTTTGTCGTCAAAAAATGGCTTGTAAAACAAAGGGATGCGAGCATAATCGCAAAAATTGCCGGAGAAACTTGATTTGCAACATGAACGTCAATTCAAATGGGAAATCCCGGTCCAAAACTGGTAATTTTACCATACAAATATGAAAAGAATTGCTAACATTTTAATTATCGCATTGTCAGCCTCTGGCTGTGTTTCGCGCGGGCCATCGGTCAATAAATCGAATCAGCCAGAGATCATCACCATTTCTCAGACTTTTCCAGGCAGGAAGCGAATGTCCAATAGCGCAGCGCTACAGCAACTCAAGGACGGCTTCAAGTCTTCGGCCCTAGCAATTTTCAGTATTGGTGTCTGGACTTCCAATCCGGTCGACCGGGGAACAGTGGACGTCGAGGAAACAATGTTGAATGTCACGCATGACCGTTATGAACGGGTTTTGACTGGCATTGCTCATGATAATATTCCTTACGATCGTACTATATATTCAGCACAATATGATTATCGCGGCCCCTTTCCCGAACGGTTAAGTGTTTCTTTTGCTGATGTGACAAGAATAACGTATTATGAGTTTGGCCCTGATAAGCAAAAGGTCAATCTGTGGAGTAACCAAGGCAATTTACTTGGTAGTTTCTTGATCACCTATTCCACCGTCGAGCAGCACAAGGAGATGGAACCATTATCCGCATTGCTAACAATATGCCCTAATGTGCCATGAGAATGGACTTCCTAACATTCGTCACCCATCAGCTGGAAGGCTCGGCCAAGGAGTTCCGTGAATGAATATCGTTCGGATGTCGGCTCTGGTCGGACTCATTTTTATCCTAACAAGCGCCGCAAATGCTCAAATTGGTGGTTTTTGAAAGCTTGTTAATAAGAGCTTAAACAATCTGAATAAACCGAACCAAACACGCTCGGTTTGCTCCTCATTAGCGGCATGGTCATCGGAACAAGTCGTTGGCGAACTCGACGGAATCCCACCGTCTATGAGAATTAAGCGTGTGATCTTTTGGTTGTGGGAAGCATCATTACCTTGGGAGCCATTAAACCAAGTCAATCATATGCTTCACCTCTTTGCGCCGCCTCCCATCTGGCTTGGGCCTTCGCAAATTTCGCACTCGCGGCGGAATTCATTTTCCCTTTGGGCTTTTTGGGCTTATTATGGAAACCACCATCGCGGCATTGCTTTCGGGGTAGATGTTCTTTCCGTTCAAGCCCAGCGAACTCTAACCCCATGAGGACCGCGTCTTGTTGCTGTTGAAACCCGAATTGCTCGTCGCGGGAAAGGTCGCGGATTGGATTGGGCTGATTTGCGATGGCCTCATCAATGATAGTTTGCGCGAAGGGAAACTCCCTGACCAGCGCACGTAAGACGGCGTGGGAGGTTTTAACGGGAACACGCTTCCTGTCTTGAGGGCTTTTTCCGCTTCAGTTTTGAATCGGTGATCGAGGTTGGCAAGCAGTCCGCGGAGTCGAATCTGATTTCCAACGGGGTGCAAGCTAATTATATCAATTTGCGTAAGCTTTGTCCCTGCGTCGGCGCCTCTGAAGCCCGCCGCGATATAGTTCACAACTTCATTCGCGTCGTGTAGTAAGCAAAGCAGAGGTTGGTTTGGGCTGTGCTTAAACTCTTGGACTGGCTCCCGGAAAATTACATCATCGCCATTAATAGCCGATACCGTCCTTTTTCCCAAAAATCCCCTGTAAAAAAAACAACAGTGGGGAACCCCACAAGGCCACCATGTCACCGGGTCCCGCCGTCAGGCATGAAGAGTGAGCTTTACAAATGAGCACCTCTCAGGCAAAGTTCCCATCGCAAAAAAACTATGAGAAAGCACTTGCTCGCCTCAACGAATTTGGGCAGCCGGTTATGCTCGCGTCTGAACCCATTACGCAATCGGTGCAGCGAAATTAAATCAGTGGTGCTCCTGATCGCCGTCTTTAGCGGCCTGTTCGCCGTCGTGAATGCCACGTTCGCCCAAACCTGGACGGAGACAAGCGAAGGCGATGAGGATTGGGTTTCCGTTGCCTCATCGGCAGACGGAATGAGATTAGTGGCAGCAGCCTACGCTGGCCCAATTGAAACCTCAACAAACTCGGGAGCAACTTGGATGACAGACAATGCGCCCCCCCTTGCAAATTGGGCCTCTGTCGTCTCCTCAGCCGACGGAACTAAATTGGTGGCTGTGGCTCACGACCAGAATAATTTCAGCGTGATCTACACCTCGACTGATTCCGGCACAACTTGGACCGAGCGGACGACCTTCACCAACGAGTGGCTTTGCCTTGCCTCTTCGGCTGATGGAACCGAACTAATCTCTGGAACCTGGAACCACCTGACTTATATGTCCACCAATTCAGGATTAACTTGGAATATACAGAATGTCCCGAACGGAGATATGATCGTCGGGGTCGCCTGTTCAACGAATGCAAAGACGTTAGTTGTAGTGACATCTCAAGGATTCGTTTATACTTCAACTAATTCAGGAGCGACTTGGAACTCTGCAAGCATACCTATCTTACAAGCTTATTGCGTAGCCGTTTCGGCAGATGGAACTAAAATGATAGCAAGCGGGGATATTACGTTCACTCCTGAACAGGGAAGCCCCGTTCTCTGAACGGGGTTAGAGGAAGAGCTATGCTGAAAAAAGATCTGCCCATGAGCATCCTTTCTGAGCGTTGTCCCACAACGAAACAGAAAGGAAAA
>JBEKOF010000054.1:0-22422 GCA_049522055.1 Verrucomicrobiota bacterium
TTCAGTTCTTTGCTCATGTTCATTCACACCAATTCCTGGTGTCTTTTTCCCATGAGTCAACGACCCTTTTGGCCTCCTCTCAGTTTCGCTCCCCCAGTGTCTTTTAATTTGAGTCAACTCGGCCCAAGGGGGAAAGTTTTCCACGGCTTGTCATTGGCCGAAGGGCGTGTTAAGTTAATGGCGGTTTTGGAAGGGCGGAGAATCGCTTTCGTCCTGTGCAAGCAGGACGGGGGAGGAAAGTCCGAACACCAGAGGGCGCGATGCCGCGCAACCCTCGCAGCGCCGCTGCGGGCGGATATACGCGGGCGAAACGCTTCAAGGCGTTTTGACGGAAAGTGCCACAGAAAATCAAACCGCCCCGCCCGCAAGGACGGGGTAAGGGTGAAAAGGTGAGGCAAGAGCTTACCGCCTGACGAGAAATCGGCAGGGCACGGAAAACCCCATCGGGTGCAAGGCCCAATAGGAAACCCCGGAGCGGCCCGCTCCGCCTCCCGCCTCGGCGGGAGAGGTTTCGGGTATCGGCTGCTGAGACAAATGATTCTCTCCCCCGAAGGATCGGGGCAGACAAAATTCGGCTTACAGCCCTTCCAGAATCATTTCCCTCCGGCCTTATGCCGCCGGCGGGCGGAGGGTGGCCGGGTCCGGCTGGATCCGCCCGATGGCCGTGAGGATTCCATGCAGCAGGGCGTGCGGATTGGGCGGGCAGCCGGGAATGTAAACATCCACGGGGAGAACCGAGTCCACCCCGCCGCAGGTGGCGTAATTCTGGCCGAAAATGCCGCCGCTGCAACCGCAGGCGCCGACCGCGGCGACGAGCCGCGGACCGGGCATGGCTTCGTAAGTTTTGCGCAAAGCCAGTTCCATGTTGCGCGTAACCGGCCCGGTCACCAGGAGCAGATCGGCATGGCGCGGCGAAGCGACAAAGTGAATGCCGAAACGCTCGATGTCGTAAACCGGGCTGTTCAGGCCGTTGATCTCGACTTCGCAGCCGTTGCAGGAGCCGGCGTCCACCTGGCGGATGTGCAGGGAGCGTCCGAACATTTTGGCGGCGCGCTCCTGGAGTTCGAGGCCGAGGGCTTCAAGGGATTGGCGTGCCGCCGGGGAGGGTTCGTCGCGAGCGGGTGTTGCCCGCGCCGGGGGCGCCACCAGCCGCTCGTGCGAGGCGTCATTGTTGAGACGGTAGCGGGCGCCGGCCACCAGGTCGCCGCGTTGACGGGCGGCGCACAGGCAGATGTTGGTCATGCGGATTTCCGACGCGGCCTCGGCGCAAAGGCCGCAAAAGACGCACTTGGCCAGGTCGAGCCGGACGAGCCGTCCGCCGTTGGCGTCCTCAAAGGAGATGGCGCCGGTGGGGCAAACGGCCGCCGCGGGCCGGGCGTCCTTCCAGTGGGCCCAGTCAATTTCCGGCCGTCCGCGCGCGCGGCTGGAGACCTCCGGCGGGGCGGCCGGGTAGCGGGTGGTCACGATCCCCGTTTTCAAACTTTGGCGAATGATGTCAAACATAATCAGCGGTCTGTGCCCGAATAGGAGAGGTTGAAACTTTTGTTGACGACCGGGAAATCGGGGATGATGTTGCCCAAAATGACCTCGGTCAAGGCCGGCCAGTTTTGCAGGGAGGGGTCCTTGATTTTGCAGCGGGCCAGGCGGTTGCCGGGCGCGGTGTGGATCCAATGAAAGATCTCGCCGCGCCAGCCTTCCACATAGCCCAGCGCCACGCAGCCGGGCGGGATTTCGCCGATCGGGGCCGCGATGGGGCCGGGGGGCAACTTTTCCAACACCTGGCGGATGATGCCGAAGGATTGGACCAGCTCTTCGCGGCGGACGACCATGCGGCGCCGCACGTCGCCTTCCGTGAACACGGGCACGGTGAATCGCACCTGGTCGTAGAAGGCGTGGGGGAAGTCGCGGCGCAGGTCGTGATCGAAGCCGGAGGCGCGCCCCGCGAGGCCGACGATGCCCAGGTTGGCGGCCACTTCGGGTTTGAGCACGCCGGTGGTCTCAAAGCGGTCGCGGGCGCCGGAATTGGAGCGGATCAGTTCGGTCAATTCGGCGAACTGCTTCTCGAACTGGTCCACCAGGGCGGCCAGGGCGCGAAGCTGGCCGGCGTCAAAATCCCAGCGCACGCCGCCCGGACAGGCCATGCCGCGCAGGAGGCGGTTGCCGGTCAAATCCTCGTTCAGGCGCAGGACGCTCTCCTTGAGGCGCATGGCATGCATGTTGGCGGTGACGAAAGCGACGTCATTGCAGATGGCGCCGATGTCGGCGACGTGGTTGTAGAGGCGCTCCAACTCCAGGCAGAGGGTGCGCAAGGCGCGTGCGCGCGGGGGCGCCGGCTTTCCGGCGGCGCGTTCCAGGGCGTGGCAGAAGGCGGTGGCATGAGCGAAGCTGGAATCGCCGGAAATGCTCTCCGCCAGCCGCACGCCATGCGGAATGGGCAAGGTTTCGAACAGTTTTTCAATCCCCTTGTGGACGTAAAACATCCGCAATTGCAGATAGAGCACCGGTTCGCCCGCCACGCTGAAAAGAAAGTGGCCCGGCTCAATGATGCCGGCGTGGACGGGGCCGACGGGCACCTGGAACACCCCTTCGCCTTCGACGCGGCGGAACTTGTGGCGCACGCCGGAGAAGGGGGGCAACTGGGCGCGGGCCGGGAAGTCCTTGCGCAGCGGGCAAACCTCCGGCCAGTCGTCGTGCAGCACGCAGCGGTTTGGGTTGGGATGGCCGGTCAATTTGATGCCGAACAAATCCTGGATTTCCCGCTCCTGCCAGTTGACGGCATGAACGGCGTTGGTGAGGGAAAGGAGTTCCGGTTTGTCCCGCGGGACGGGGACGCGCACCAGGACGAAGCCGTGCAGGGAGTCGAGGGCGTAGAGGTAGTAAACAAAAAAAACATTTTCTCCGGCGCGGGCGTCCTCGGCAAAGAGGCCGGCGAGGCGGCCGTTGTGCTTTTTGTAAAGGGCCGAGCAGAAGGCGCCCGCCAGCTCGGGCCGGGTGTGCAGGTAAAGCTCGTTGGGCTGCGGAGCGCGAACTTCCTCGATTTCCGCGCCGAAACGCCGCGTCATCTCGTCAAGAACAACTTGCAAGCCGGGAAGCAGGGTCATGGCGATCCTCCGATGAGGGCCGCGGCGCGGCGCAGCAATTCGAGCAGCGGGGCGGGCAGCCAGAGGCTCAAGACCGCCAGCAGGGCGATCAACAGGGCCATCGCCGCCACACAACTCAGGGGTGTTCGCGGCCCGAGGGCTTCCTGTGTCGGCGCGCCCAGCAGCAAGTGGGCGACGTGGCTGAGCAAGCCGGAAAAGACCGTGACCAGCGCCGCCATGAACAAGACGCTGACCAGAACGCGACCCGCTCCCATCCCCCCGGCCACGATGCCAAACTCAGTCAAGAAGATTCCAAACGGCGGCAGACCCGCGATGCCGATGACGGCCAGGGCGAGCAGAATGGAAGAGGCGGGCATCGTCTTGAGCAGCCCCGCCAGCTTGGGCAGCTGCAGGGTGTGGCACCTTTGATGGATATTGCCCGCCGCGAAGAAAATGGTGGATTTGACCAAGGCGTGGTAGCCGATATGCAGCACCGCGCCGAAAAGGGCCAGCGGGACCGACAGGCCAAGGCCCACGCAGATAATGCCGATATGCTCCAGGCTGTGGTAGGCAAACAGGCGCTTCATGTTGGTCTGAACTAGGATGAACGGCGTGGCCACGCACATGGAGAGCAACCCGAACCCCAGCAGCAGATGCTGGCTGTAAGGGGTCCCCAGGCAGGCGGTGGTGAGGATGCTGAACCGCAGCAAGGCGTAGAGGGCGATTTTGAGCGACACCCCGGAGAGCATGGCGCTGGTGGGCGCGGGGGCTTCGCTATGGGCGTCGGGCAGCCAGGTGTGCATGGGGGCAAGGCCCGCCTTGGTGCCGTAACCGATCAGGGCGAAGACAAAGGCCAGCTTGAGCAGGCGCGGGTCCAGTTGGCCGGCCACGCCCATCAAATACGTCCAGTTGAAGCTGGGGAGCGACTGCGTGTTGTTTTTGCAGGCGGCGGCATAAACGAACACCGTGCCCATCAGCGCCAGCGCCAGGCCCAGGCTGCCGAGGATGATGTATTTCCAGGCCGCTTCGAGCGATGTCCGCCGGTTGTAAAGGGCAACCAGCAGCACCGAGGACAATGCCGTTGCCTCGACGGCAAACCAGATCACGCCCAGATTGTTGGCCAGCACCACCAGGAACATGCTCGCTCCAAAGAGCGGTGTGAGGACATAGAACTCCCGGAACCGCCGCTCCGTCACCGTGCCGTCGGCCAGGTCCCGGCGGAAATAGCCCACCGCGTAAATGGAGCTGGCCAACGACACCGCCGAGATGACCAGCACCATCCAGGCGCTCAGGGCGTCGGCGAAGAGGAATCCGTTCCACGCGGTCACCACGCCCAGCGCCAGGACCTGGCGGACCAGGGCGATGCCCAGCCCGAGCGTGGCGCTGAAGGCCAGCACGCCCAGCGCCGGCAGGAGGCGGCGCGACCGGACCAGCAGGCAGGCCAGTCCCGCCGCCGCGGGCACCAGGATCATGAGGGCGAGCAGCGGCATCTTATCCCTTCAATTGGTTGAGTTTGCTGGTGTCCATGGAATCGAAGCTTTCCCGAATGCGATAGACCAGGATGCCCAGCACCATCACGGCGGTGACCAGATCGAAGAAGATGCCGATCTCCACCACCAGCGGCATGCCGTAGCTGGTGAGGGCAATGGCCGCGAGCATGACGCCGTTTTCCATGGTCAAAAGCGCGAGGACCTGAGTGATGGCTTTGCGGCGGTTGATCATCAGAAAAAAGCCGGTGAGCAGGAGGGCCAGGGCCACGGCCAGCGTGTTGCTGCCCAGCCGTTCCAGGGAGGTGACGGGGTGGGCGACGACATAAGCCAGGACGGTCAGCGCCCCGCAGAGGAGCATGGAGCCGGGCACGTTGACAAAAGGGCGGATTTCCTGTTCGATCTTGAGCTGGCGCACCAGCCGTTCCAAAAGCCACGGGAGAAAAACAACCTTGCCGACGAACGTGAGCAGCGCGACCAGATAGACATGCCACGCGCTGTAGGCGTAGCCCACCACCGCGGCAATGCCGGCCAGCAGCAGCGATTGCAGGGCAAAGAGCCGGATGTTGCTCACGAGCATGGACTGCACGGCCATCAGGAGTTGGAGAACCAGCATGAAGGAGGCCAGCAGGGTGATGAGGTTGGAGGCGGTTTCGGCGGTGGGCGGGTTCATGGTCAGCTAAACAAAAAGGTGGAGACCAGGGCGAGCATGGCCAGGATGAAAGCGGCGCTCAAGAGGTCGGGCACGCGGAAGAGGCGCAGCTTGGCGTTGCTGGTTTCCACCAGCACCACCGCCCCGGCGAGCACGAGAAGTTTGGCGGCCAGGAAGAGCAGCCCCAGGGCAAAGGTTGCCGGCGTTGTTTCCGGCGCCAGTCCGATGGGGAAAAAGATGTTGGCCAGCAGCGCCATCAGGACGAGCTGCTTGATCGCCACGCCCCACTCAATGAGCGCCAGGTAGCGGCCGGAGTACTCCAGCAACATGGCTTCGTGAATCATGGTCAGTTCCAGGTGGGTGGCCGGATTGTCCACAGGAATGCGGCCGGTCTCCGCCAGCAGGACGATGAACATGGCGGTGAACGCCAGCGCGCGCGAGGGATCGAAAAACTTCCACCCTGGCCCCTGGCTGGCCAGGACGATCTGGCTCAGGTTGGTGGAGCCGGCGGCGATGGCCACCGTGAAAATGGCCAGCATCATCGCCGGTTCGGCCACGGCGGATATGGTCATTTCGCGGCTGCTGCCCATCCCGCCGAAGGCGCTTGCGGGGTCCAGTCCGCTCAACGCCAGGAAAAACCGGCCCAGCGCCAGGAGTCCCACCAGCGCGAGCACGCCGCCGAACAGGCCCAGCGGGGCCTGGGCGGTCACCAGCGGCAGCAACAAGCCCGCGGCCAGCGCCGTGAGAAACAGGACATAAGGGGTGACGGAGAAAATCCACGAGCTGTGCTCGGAGAGGACCATGTCCTTGCGCAGAAACTTGAGCAGATCGAAATAAGGCTGCCAAACGCGCGGGCCGCGGCGGTTCTGGAGCTTGGCCTTCCAGTTCTTGATCAGGCCGCTGAGCAGGGGCGCCAGCAACAAGAGCAGCGCCGTTTGCGCAAAGAGGATTGGAAAGTCCAGGTTCATAAGGCGAAGAGCAGCAGCAGCAACAGGGCAACGAATATGTAAAGCAGGTAGGCGTGGATGCTGCCCGCCTGCAGCGCGCGAATCCGCCGCGACCCGCGCAGGATGGTAATTCGCAACGGCCGGTAAAGGCGCTCGACAAACACTTCCTCGATATGGCTCTGGAACCGGATGTTGGTCGCGAAATAGGGCGAGAAATCGTATTCGCGCTGCACGTCGCGGCGCGGCCGGAAGAGCGCCTTGAATATCATCCGAATCGGTTTGGAGAAACCCGTGGCGGTGTATTCCATTTGCGGAGTCAGCCCAGGCTGGCCGCACGCCCAGGTCGGCCCGCGCCGCGTCCTGGCCTTGCGCCCGAAAACCAGCCGGAGGGCCAGGGGAATGGGCAGAAGACAAACCCCCGTGAGCACCAGGCCGAGCGTGGAGACGCTGCCGGCTTTTTCCGCGGGCAACCCCAGCACCAGGCCGTGGTTCAGGCTCAGTTGGGAGCTGAGCTGCACTCCGCTCAGTTGCTGCGTGAGCGGATCGAACAATCGGATGAACAGCGCCGGAAAAAGTCCGAGCAGCACGCAAGCCGCCGCCAGCACGGCCATGCCGGCGCGCATCGAGGGCGCGGCTTCATGCGCCGCGCCGGCCGCCGGGCTGCGGGGTTGGGCCAGAAAGGTGATGCCAAACGCCTTGACAAAGCAGGCCGCCGCCAGCGCGCCCGTCAATGCCAGCATGGCCCCGCTCCACGGAAAGGCCAGCCGCCACAAACTGTCCGTCGTGCCGAAACCTTGCAGCAAGGTCTGATAAGTCAGCCATTCGCTGACAAATCCGTTGAGCGGCGGCAGGGCGGAAATGGCGACGGCGCCGAGGAGGAAGTAACACGCCGTTTGCGGCATCCGTTTGGCCAGCCCGCCCATTTCTTCCATGTTCCGCGTATGGGTTGCGTGCAGCACCGCCCCCGCCCCCAGGAACAACAAACCTTTGAAGCAGGCGTGATTGATGGTGTGATACATCCCGGCGATCAAACCCAGCGCGGCCAAAAGCGGGTGCCCCGTGTGGAGGAAAATCAGCGCCGCGCCCAGGCCCATCAATATGATGCCGATGTTTTCGATGCTGTGATAGGCCAGCAGCCGCTTGAGGTCGTGTTCCATCAGCGCGTAGAGAACGCCCAGCACCGCCGAGATCGTGCCGGCGGCCAGAATCGTCACCCCCCACCAGAGCGGCGGCGCGCCCAGAAAGTCAAAACAGACGCGAGTCAGTCCATAGATGCCGGTCTTGATGAGCACCCCGGACATCAGCGCCGACACGTTGCTGGGCGCCACCGGATGCGCCACCGGCAGCCAGATGTGCAAGGGCACGACGCCGCACTTGATGCCGAAGCCGAGCAGGAACAGGACGAAGGCGGCGTCGCGTTTGCCGGGGGACATCGCCGCGCCCACGCCGTGCAGGCTGGCAAAGCTGTAATCGCCCGACGCCTGGAAGAGCAGCAGGAAGCCGAGAATCAGGCACCCCGCGTCAATGTGCGACATGATGAAAAAAAGCACTCCCGCCTGGCGCGTCTCCGGCTTCTCATGCTCGAAGCTGACCAGGCAATAGGCCGTCAGCGCCATCAGTTCCCAGGCGAAGAGAAACATCCAGATGTTATCCGCCACAAACGTCAACGTCGTGGCCAGCAGCAAGGCATTGTAGAAAGCGCCGAGCAGGCCGGCATTTTTGCGCCCGAAGAAACCCTTCGCGTAGCCCAGTGAATAAATCGAGATGGCCGCGCCGAGCAGAGAAACCACCAGGAGAAACAACGCGCTCAAAGCATCCAGCCGGACGGTGAACCGGAGGGAAGGAATCAGAGCGGGCAGCAGCTCCAATTGCGGCGCGGGTGATCCCGCTCCGCCGCCCAGCATCAAAAGTCCGGCCAGCAGTCCGCTCAAAGCCGAGAGCGTGGCCGCGCCGAAGGAGAAAGCGGTCGCCAATTTCTCCCGGAGCATGAAGAACAGCCCGCCCACGGCCCCGAGGCCATACCCGCAAAGCGATGCTCCGAGCAGAGTGGCGGGTTGAACGCTCGTCACGATGTGGGCCCATGCCTCCAAGTCAGACATTGGCCCTTTCCAGCCGGATATTCATGTCACAGGCTCACAATGATATTGATGTGTCGTTACAAGGGACAGCTCCCGGCCATGCCCGCTACGAAGCGTGGTGGAACAAGGAACTAGCTCCGTTGCGGGAACAAACCAATCACGCCGCCGCTCAGCCGTCAAGCGCGGATAGAGGCGATAGCGATGGGCTTTTCGCGTTCTTCCTTGCCATTTGGCCTTTTGTTGCCGAATCTTCAGGGGTTATGGCGAAGAAAGCGCTCATTACAGGGATTACCGGGCAGGACGGGTCTTATTTGGCGGAATTGCTGCTGGGCAAGGGGTATGAGGTGCATGGCATCATCCGCCGGGCCAGCACCTTCAACACCGGGCGGCTGGATTCAATCTATTCTGACCGGCATGGTGGCAAAACGCACCTTTTCCTCCATTACGGCGACCTGAGCGATGCCAGCGGCCTGAGCCGTCTGCTGAGTGTCATTCAACCGGAGGAGATTTACAATTTGGCCGCCCAGAGCCACGTTCGCGTCAGCTTCGATGCCCCGGAATACACGACCGACATCACGGCCGGCGGCACGGTGCGGCTGCTGGAGGCGATGCGCCAGAGCGGATTGAACGCGCGGTTTTACCAGGCCTCCTCCAGCGAGATGTACGGCAAAGTGCGCGAAATCCCGCAAACCGAAACCACCCCCTTTTATCCGCGCAGCCCCTATGGTTGCGCCAAGGTCTATTCGTATTGGATCACGGTCAATTACCGGGAATCCTATGGCCTGCACGCGAGCAACGGCATCCTTTTCAACCACGAATCGCCCCGGCGCGGCGAGACGTTTGTCACGCGCAAAATCACCCGCGCCATCGCGCACATCCTGGCGGGCCAGCAGGACAAGTTTTATCTGGGCAATCTGGAGGCCAAGCGCGACTGGGGCTACGCCAAGGAATATGTCGAAGCCATGTGGCGGATGCTCCAGCAGGACAAACCGGACGATTATGTCGTGGCCACCGGCGAAACCCACTCGATCCGGCAATTCCTGGACGTGGCCTTTGCCCAGGTGGGATTGAAGTGGGAAAAGCATGTGGAAATTGACCCGCGTTACTTCCGCCCGGCCGAGGTGGATCTGCTCGTCGGCGATCCCAGCAAAGCCCGGCGCCAACTGGGTTGGGAGCCAAAAACCAAGTTTGCCGACCTGGTCAAATTGATGGTCGAGGCGGACATCAAGCTGCTCAAAGACCACCGGGAAGGGCGGATCAGGGTCACAAGCTGAGCGGCGCAAGTTCCTGTTTCAAATGCGGTAGAATTGAGTTGCCTTGAATCAAAACAAATGATCTTCCACCACCAATGGCCGGGCGGGTCCTTGACGGCCCGGCTGCGCCAGCGGGAGCGAATTCTCAAGCAAGAAGCCGCGGGGACGGTCGTGTTGCTCGACCTGGATAGCGGGCAATACTTTTCGCTGGAGGGCGCGGGGAGCCGCGTTTGGGACCTGTGCGATGGGCGTCATGCGGTGGCCGAGATCGTCGGAATGGTGTGCGGCGAATACGACGCGCCGGCGGAAACCATCGAACGGGATGTCTTGGAGTTATTGAACGATCTGGCCGATGAAAAACTGTTGGACGAAGTTACTTCGAAGAATCCGCTTGCTTAGAGAGCTTCGAACCCCCGGTCAATGGTGGCTTTTTCTGCGAGTATTCCTTTTCGCGGCAACGGTCCCGCTCCTTTTTTGTTTCAAGCTTTCCGTTCTAAACGCCTGGCTGCGACGCCGCGCCGCCGTCCACGACCCGCCGGGCGCGGATGCGGACGCGGGTGCGCAAATCATCCGTTGCGTGGAATTGGCGACCGCCCTGGGGCGGCCCCTGGTGCGGGCGCGGTGTTTGACCCGTTGCGCGACCCTTCTTTATTTTTTGCGCCGGGCTGGATGGAACTTGACTCTCTGTTTCGGGGCGGCCTGCGTGGATGGCCGCCTGGAGGAGGCGCCGGGACATTGCTGGCTGGTCAAGGACGGCAAGCCGTTTTTGGAAGAGAAAAATCCCGGTTTGAGTTTTGTGCCGATCTACTCCATCCCAGAACCGACCGCCATTTCTGCCAGGAAAGAGCCGAGCACATGACAACGCGCGGGTACTTGTTTCATGGCGTGAACGTGTTGATTTCGGGCGAAGCCGAAGTCCAGGCCGCCTTGGAGGCCAGACTGGGCCAGTTTCCGACTGGCAGACGGGAGGGCCGGCCCGATTTGCATTTCAATTTTGTCAACACAGGGGGAAGCCAAACCGCCGCCAGGCCGGCCGGCCCGGGGCGTTCCATTCTTGAGGCGCCGGAAGGCGAGGTCACGTATTTCGACGGCTTGGATCAATTGTACATCGAGTTTGCCGGTTGCGGCCGGTCGCTTTGTGATCTCAAGAGCCGTGGCGTCACGGTGTGGTATCCCCAATCGGCGGCCGGGGACGCCTGGCTGCTTTCCCATCCGTTTTTTACGATTGCCCTGGCGGAAATGCTCAAACGCGAGGGCCTGTTCATGGTTCATGCGGCGGGCCTGGCGGTCGGCGGGAAAGGTCTGCTGGCGGCCGGGCAGAGCGGATCGGGCAAAACCACGCTCGCGCTGATGCTCGTGCGGGCGGGGTTTGGCTTCATGGGTGATGACACGGTGTTTCTCCGCCAGCCGGGCGCGGGGGGGGATTCCGGCGGGCTTTGTGTCCTGGCTTTTCCCGATGAAGTGGATGTGACGGAGCAAACCGCCGGTTTCTTTCCCGAGTTGCAAACAAGGCCCGGGCCAGGGCGGCCGAGCGGACGAAAGAAAAAACCGGTTGGCGTGGCGCAAATTTACGGTGTCAAACCGTGTTGGGAATGTGAGCCGGCGGCGCTGGTTTTTCCGCAACCCTCGGTGTCCGACCAGAGCGTGATCGCGCCCATGCCGCGTGCCGAGGCCCTGGTGCAGTTGGTGTGCAATGTGTTGCGGACCGAACCTCGCTCCTCGCAGGCGCACCTGGACGCGCTGGCCGCGCTGGTCCGGTGTTCGCGTTGTTACCGCTTGCAAACAGGCCGCGACTTTGACACATTAACCAGGAATCTGCGTACGCTGGTGGAGTGAGGTTTATAATTGATGCGCTTCAGGCTACAACAAGGCGGAGGGTCTCGCTGGTTCGTTTGGGCGCGCCGCCTCGCGGCGGTTTGGGCTTCTTTTTCGGCGCTGTCCAGCATGGCGGATGTGGCCCCGTTTCCGCTGCTGGCCGGCCCTGATGCAATGTGCATTTCCGCCGGGGAGATCACCAGTTCCGGGGCGTTGTTTATTTATCAGGCGCCGGACTTGGGGTCGCTGTCCACCAACCCCGCCTTGTTTTTCCAAACCAATACGCCTCTGGCCGGTGATTTGTTCCTGCCGGTGCAGCCCGGCGGCGGGGAGGCGGCCCAGGAGTTCTTCTTCGCCGCTTCCTTTCCCGGCCGGCTGGCCAGCGAATTTGGAGACGTCGAAGACGTTGCGCCGCCATCGCCTCCGGGCATGGTTCTCTTTGTCAGCGGCCTGCCCGCGGTGCTGGTCTCCAACCAGAATTACACGGTGGATTTCTTTGTGACAGACCCGGCAGGCAACCTCCTGACCAACCTCTCCGGCCAGGCGCAAATCCTGGTCGTCAGCGGTTTGGATGGGGCGATTCATCCCGATGCCACGCTCAGTCCGGCCAGCGTGTTCGCGTTGTCGCAGGGCCAGGGGCAGGCGGAGTTTTCCATTCAGTCAATCACATCTCTGGCGGGCTACACGCTGGGGGTTGGCGCAGTCAGCGGGGGGGCCGCCCTCGGTGAACTGGCCCCGGCCTTGAACCTGTTCACCAATACCGTGGAGAGCCTTCGCAGCAATGGCGTTGACACCAACACCTCCTGGAGCGGCCCGCTGTTGTCGAGTTATCAGATTGCCGGGACGTTTGGCGAATGGCGCGGGACGCAGAACGCGGATGTTCACGAGGGCTTGGATTTGGCGGCCGGGGCGTCGAATGCCGTGGTGGCGTCGCGCGGGGGCGTTGTTTCCTCGTTGGGGGTGCAGACGGGCCAGGGGGCCTGGGTTGTGCTGGATCATGGGGACGGCTGGTTTTCGCGCTACTGGCATCTGGACAGCAATGGCGTGGGGGTCGTTCCGGGGCAAATCGTCGCGCGCGGCGCGGTGCTGGCCACGGGGCTTTATGCCGGGCCGGGATGGCCGGGCGAGCTGCATTTTGAAATCCGCCAGGGCAACGGTCAGGCCCAATGGGGGGCTCCCTTGCCAGGGGTCGCGCAGGACCCTTTGCAAACGCCGGGCATTTTTACCCCGCCGGCGGAGACGGGTTCTCCCCAACTGGCTGTGTTTGGGGTCACACAACAACACCCGGCGCAATCTCCGTTCCTGCAAGCTCCACCGGACTCCAATCTTTCCGGCGGGCCGGTTTATCTTTTTACGCAGTTTGTTGATGACGAAACCAATTTGAGCGGGGGCGATTATCCTCTGGGTCTGCGGGCGATGAGCTTTCAAGCCTCCGGCATGACCCAGCCGGAGACCATCCAGCCATCCAATGATGTGGCGATCAACCTGCTGCGGATTCCCGGCGCGGGCCGGCAAATGGGTTTTGCCAAATACGGCCCGCTGGACGCAGCCGATCCGGACCGGCAGAATTGGTATCGCTATTGGTGGGCGTGGGACACCTCTTCCTATGCCACAAATCCTGTCGGGCCGGAAACCATTGTGCTGACCGGCGAAAGTTATGCGGGCATCTGTCTCACCAACACGTTGCTGTTCGGCCCGGAGGTGCGGGACAATGTGTGGGTCCCGCTGGGTGGGAACGATTATACCGCCACGATCATTGCCCATCTTGGCTCTTCCAGCAACGGGATTTCCCTGGCCCAGCCGGACCAGTATGCGCTGCAAGTCCTCAACGGCGACGGAACCCCCGTGCCCGGGGTGGTGTGGGATGGAGCGCTGCCGGGCAACCTGACCCGGGTGTTTGACACCGACCTGGACTCGGAGACTTTCACTTTTCACCTGCCGGCCAGTCCGGTTGTGACGAACATGATTTTGCGTGTGTCCAGCCTGATGTCCACCAAGCTGCGGCATGAGGTCACGCGCGTGCCCGCGATGGTCCCTATTTCTCCGGGCGTTTTTGTCATGGGCAGTCCCAACACGGAGGATGGGCGATTGCCCGACGAGGGGCCGCAAACCAGGGTGACCTTTACCTACGCGTTCGAAATCTCAAAATTCCTGGTCACTCAGGAGCAATATATGGCGGTGATGGGCCCCACCAATATCAGCTATTTCCAGTACAGCAACAGCCAGAACTTCCCGGTCGAAGAGGCCGCCTGGACCGACGCGACGAATTATTGCGGCCAGTTGACGGCCCTGGAACAGAATGCCGGTCGCCTGGCCACCAACTGGTCTTACCGGCTCCCGACCGAGGCGGAATGGGAATATTGCTGTCGCGCCGGCACCACCACTCCCTTTTGTTACGGCCCCAATTTGTTGTCGGGCATGGCGAATTTTAATGGCGGGGTTGAATACGAAGCCTCCGCGCCCTCCGATCCCCCCTGGCCGCCGGGATCGGTGGTCATCACCAATGGCATTTGGTTGCATGAGACCTGCGCCGTGGGCAGTTATGCCCCCAATGCGTGGGGGTTGTATGACACGGTGGGCAATGTCTCCGAATGGTGCCAGGATTGGTATGCCGACAACTATCCGGGCGGCAGCGTCACTAATTGGCAGGGGCCGGCCGCCCCCAATCCCGAGGCCCCTTACCGCATCAAGCGCGGCGGCGCCTGGAGCGACTACGGATGGGTCTGCCGGTCCGCCGCCCGCTCCGAGGACATTCCCGACGAGGGGTATGGCGATAATTCCACCGGCTTTCGCATCGTCCTCGCGCCAAACCAACTGTAGTCAGGGATTATTATTATCCAGCCACTTTTGCAGTGACGCCGACTGGCGCAGTTGGCGGGCGTAACGGCGCAGCCGCGGGCGCGTGCTCCATTGCCAGGCCAGACGGACGCTTTTTCCCATCAGGTCCAGGCCCCGCGTCCCATAGCACGTATAGCTTCGCATTGGAGTCAGCGGCAGGGAGTAATGCTCGTCCATGTACCCGGCCATGTATTCGCGGGCTGGAAACGCCGTCCGCAGAAGACGTTTAACCCTGTCGCCCAACGAGGCGGTGGCGCATTTGTCCGCGAACACCTTCACCGGGCGCATCACCTCCCCCGCCTCGCCTGCCAGGACGATGGATTGCGCCGTGGCGAGCCAGCGGTCGTCAAAATCTCCAGGGCGGAGCGATTGCAGAAACTCCTCCGGCACGCGGGCCGCCAGCATGGTTTTTGCCAGCAGCAGGGCCAGGAAGACACACCGGGCCGCCTGCCATTCGCGGGCGCGGGCCGCGACTTCCTTCCAATCCAGCTCCCCCTCATAATGTTGGAGGACGGCCGAAATATCGCACAGGGGTCTGAGGCCCAGGCAAAAAGGGCCCATGTCTTGGCCGCCGGCATGCGCGCAAAGATGAAGGAGCAGATCTGCCGGAGACAAAACCAGGGCGCCGGTTCCGGCGATGGTCGCCGGACGCGCCCGGTTCCAGAGGCCCTCCAGATCGGGCCGCAACGGGCGGGTGGGCATGAGTATGGTCCAATGGATTTCCACCCTCGGATTGGGCGGCTTGAAGAATCGGGGAAGATGATTGAAAAGGAGACACCATTTTTTAAGATCGTAATTCTTGCCGGGGTATCCCATCGCGCGGAGTTCAAGATCGTAATTCTTGCAGCTATATCCCATTGCCCGGAGCCGGTTGGCGGTTCTGGGCAGGTCGGCCTTTCCAACCATTATGTCAATATCCCCCATCGTCCTGAGCGCAGGGTCGCCATAGACCAATTCAGCCAGACAGGCGCCCTTGAGCGCGATGACGGGTATCTGGTCCTGCCGCAAAGCTTGGAGGAGCTTTTGCAGGTCCTGATAAAGCAGGGCGTTGCGCGCGCCATTGATGAGATAGTCTTCCCGCAACATCCGCAGGACGTTTTCAGGTATCCTGGGTGTGGCAGGGCCGGAGGTCAGACGGTGATAGAGCAGGGGAGCGACCCCATGTTCGCGGGAGGATGCCACGAGTCCGTTCCAGTCTGATTCCGCGAGCGAATCGAGTTGGCCCTGGACCACTTCGGTCATCGGAGCGCGAAGGCAATCGAGCAATCTTCGGTCGTTCCAGGAGTCCGACGGCATGCCGGCAGCATATCTCCGCGCCAAAGCCAGTGGCAAGATTTTACACGCCATCCACGGCCCAGCGCGAGCGGACCAGCACCGAACCTTGTTCGGGGGCGGGCATGCGGCCGTTGCCGAAAAAATCGGATTCAATCACCCGAAAGGCCGCCGCGTTTTCCACGCGCTCGAGTAAATCCTCGTTGGAACGTCCCAGCCCCGCGGTCACCGCATAGGCCCCGGGCGCCAGCGGCGGGGCGGGAATTTGGCACACCACCCGCGCCCGGCCTCGGACCGCGGGCAGCGTGTCGGGCGAGAGATAACTTCCCACAGTGAAGACGCGCTGGCCCGAGGCGGTGTCGAAGCCCAGTCCCATGTAGGGCGTCCTGATTTCCTGGCCGCCCGTGTCTATTTCCATGGCGGCGGTGATGGCCTCGCCGGCGCCGAAGGATTGGGCCGGCTTGCCGGAGGGGTTGCGCAGTTCCAGGCTCTTGATGAAGACGGCCCCTCGAAAAGGGGCCCCGGCTTTTTCCTGGATTTTCTCCTGATACTTTCGGATCACTTCGGCGGCCGCTCCCGCCACGGCCAGGCGCCCCTCTTCCAGCCACAGGCAGCGATGGCAGAGCGACTCCACAGCCGGAAGGTTGTGGCTGACAAAGAGGATCGTGCGCCCGGATTTGGCGGCGGTCTCCATTTTGCCCAGGCATTTCTTCTGGAACGCTGTGTCGCCCACCGCCAGCACTTCGTCAATGATCATTATTTCCGGCTCCAGATTGGCCGCCACCGCGAACGCCAGGCGGACGTACATCCCGCTGCTGTAATGTTTCACCGGCGTGTCCAGAAATGTTTCCACCTCCGCGAACGCGGCGATTTCATCGAACTTGCGGCATATTTCCGCCCGGCTCATGCCCAGGATCGCCCCGTTGAGGAAGATGTTTTCTCGCCCGGTCAATTCGGGATGGAACCCGGTCCCCACTTCCAGCAGGCTGGTGATGCGCCCTTGGAGGTTGATTTCCCCCTCCGTCGGGTCGGTGATCCGGCTGAGTACTTTCAACAGCGTGGATTTGCCCGCCCCGTTGCGTCCGATGATCCCCAGCACTTCCCCCGGTTCCACCTCGAAGGAGACCTCCCGCAACGCCCAAAACAACCCCGGCTTTTCCCGCGCCCGCCCGGCCGCGGCCTGGCGCATAAACGCCACGGCCGATTGGATCCCGCAGGTGATGTGATCGCGCAGCGTGTCGTGCCGCAGCGCGCCTCCCAGGCGGTAGCGCTTGCCGACGTTCCGGGCGGTAATGATGGCGCTCATGGTTTGAAATGCGGCATTCTTCGCTAGATCACATCCGCAAATGTCCTTTCTGTGCTCCGAAAAAAGACCGCGCCGGAGACCAGCAAAAAATAAGTGATGCCCAGCCCGCCCCAAAATTCCGGCCAGCGCGGCTCGAATTGCGGCCCCAGCACGCACCAGCGAAAACCCGCAATGGCTCCCGCCATCGGATTAAGACTGTAGCAGCCAAGCCATCGGGCGGGAACCAGGCCCGCCGGGTAATAAACCGGGCTGAGAAATGCGCCGAGCTGGATCAGAAATGGCGTCACATACTTGACATCGCGATATTTCACATGCAAAGCGCTCAACCAAAGCCCCGCCGCCAAGGCGGCCAACAAAGCCGCCGCCAGAAAAACCGGCAGGAGCAGAAGCCGCACGGTGAACTCCACCTTGTAAATCCACATCAGCACGCCTAGCACCACCGTCCAGACTAGGAAATCCAGCAGCCCCCCCAGCACCGCGCTGGCCGGAATGATCAGGCGCGGGAAATAGACCTTCGAAATCATCCCCGCCGCCGCGACCAGCGAGGCGCTGCCGGCGTTGGTCGTGTTGGCAAACAGCAGCCACGGCATCAACGCTGCAAAGGTCATCACCGCATACGGGGCGCCCTCGCTGGAGAGACGGGCCATCCGGCCAAAAACCACCGTGATGGTCGCCACCATCAGCAAGGGCTGCAGCACCGCCCAGGCCACGCCCAGGTAAGTCTGTTTGTAGCGCACCAGAATGTCGCGCCACGCCAGGAAGAGAAAAAGCTCGCGGTAATCCCACAACTCGGCAAAATTCACCGCCTCCAGGCCGCGTCGCGGGCGGATGGTGCGATTGCAAACTGCATATGCCGTTGGCTCGTTCAAGTTGCGCGGAAAGCCTTGTTAATTCATCCCGCGCCGGGTGTAAAGCCATTTGTCCCGCCCACACCCCTTTAGTGGTGCAGCGCGGCTTCCAGAATCGGATCCCGACCAGCCAGGAAATCGCCCAGCGTCAACGCCACGGGCAGGTCCGGCTCCAGCGACGGCGGGTCGGACCGGGGCAGCAAGCGGAAATGTTTGGTGGAGTATTGCACGGGCAGCTTCGAGTTTGGCAGTTCCAACACCTTGGTTTCCCCGTAACAATTGGGCTTTCCCCCGGTGGGACGGCCAACCAGGATGGCGTGGAGGCCCTGCTGCAAATCAATCGCCGCCATCAGCCCGGAGGAAAATGTGCTGCTGCCGATTAAAACGTATAGATGCCCGCCGGCCTGAAGCGCGGGCCGTGACTTCAACCCTTCCACCAACGGCTGCACGATGCTCGAGTTCCCGCCGCCATTGAAGCGCAAATCCACGATCACGCGCTCAACCGGGTGCCCGTCGGCGAAGTCGAAAAGTTCCTTGGTGAACGCCGCGAACGATTCTTTGGGATCCTCCGCGCACTGGTTGTATTGAATATACAGCGCGTGCCTCTCCGGCAGATATTCGTACCCGTAATAGGGCTTTAAATGCTCGAGGTAGAACGAAGGCGGGATGCTCAGTTCCGCGTTGGCCGAAACCCAGTTGGTCGAGGCGCGCCCGTCCCCGTTTTCCGGCGCGACGTCCAGCGTGAACTGCCGGCCGTCCGCTTTGGCCAATGTCAAACGCAGGCCCCCGTCAGGATCCGCTATTTTTTCGTGCTGCATCAAATCCGCCCACATCATAAAAGTGGGGCTTTCGTGGCGCAGCATCGCCTCGTTTTCGTGCGATATGTAAGGCGCCAGCGCCGCTTGCACTTCTTCCGGCGTCCTGGAGCCGATGCGCACCACCCGGGCGCCCAGCGCCTGCCGGTACTCCGGGGCCGTGTAAACGACCCCCAGCCCGTCGGAAAACCACTGCGTTCTGACAGGGTAAATCGGCTCCCCGCGCCCGCCGGCCACCACCATCGTATGCGCCACTCCCAAGCCGGCCACCAGCCGCTTCAACTCAAGGATGATTTCCAAATCGGAGAGTTGCGGCACATGGCCTTCCAATTCGGCCATTTCCTTTTCAAATTTCTCACGGGGGATCAGTTTGAAGAAGTCCATCTGTTTTGCGGGCAGAACGGTGGCAAAATACTGGAGGTCCTCGCGCCAGTGCGCGTTTCGCGTCGCCGCGTCCACCGCGCCTGGGGCGGCCGCCAGCGGCTGCCATGCGCCCAAGGCGGCGCAGCAGAGCAGGATGATTGTTTTCAACCAGCCACTTCTATTTGCTTATCAGCCTATAGTCAAGCCTCCCGCGGCGCGGCTTGTGAGAAAAAGCTGCCCCCCAAAAAGCCCAAAAAAAGCTTGCAAGAATCAAGGGTTGTGCCATACCTAATACATACACCTGAAGTAAGACTGTCTTTGCAGTCGTCCCTTTGGCTGTACCATCGCTATATGAGATTATCGCTGCCTCATCGCCCTCGTGGATTCACCTTGATTGAATTGCTGGTCGTCATCGCCATCATCGCCATCCTGGCGGCCTTGTTGCTGCCCGCGCTGGCCACCGCCAAGAGCCATGCTCTGAAAACCGTTTGCACCGGCAACCTGGAGCAACTCGGCATCGCCATGACGATGTACCACACAGACAACAAGGACTTCATGGCCTCTTCCGGTTGGAGCCCCGACCCGGGATGGCTTTACTCCAATCCCAACACCTACAAGGGGGCCACCTATGACCAGACTCCCGACCCCTTCGTCGTGCCTTGGTTGAACAACGGGACTGCTGCCTGGCAAAGCGGCCTTTATTGGCCCAACATGAAAGGCAACCAAAATTCCTACCTCTGCCCGGTGGACATCACTCGAAGCAAGGATTACGCCGAGGAACCAACTTCAGCCACACCCGGACAAGGGGGACGCATCAACAAGCTCTCAACTTATGTCATGAATGGCGCGCCCGATGGTTTCGGCGCCGGTAACGGGGTGACTAGCAAATGCGGCCAAATTTGGTCTTCGTCCTGTTATCTGCTTTGGGAACCCGACGAGTACATGCCGTCGGCTAATTTTCCAAACGGAGAGCTCAATTTTGAGTGGAACGACAGTTGCAACTATCCCACCTGCCCCCCGGAAGGAATCGGGCGTCTGCATAACAAAGATGGGGGCAATATTCTCGCTCTGGACACCCATGTGGATTACATGACCACCAATACCTTCTCGTTTCTGTCGAATAAACAAGGAGCGGGGCCAGGGGGCAGAGGCTTGCTCTGGTGGAGCACTTTCCAGTCCGATGGCGGCGCCAGTCTGGGCGGCGAGTCGTTTTAGACGCCGTGGGGATCCGCTGGCGTAATGCGCCCTAGGCAAGTCTTCCTGAAAAGTCCGCAATCTTCACCCAGTAGAGAATCCAACAAACCAGCCCGCCCAAACTGCAGAAGACGCCTAAAAGCGGGATGATGCCGCAGCAAATGAGCACGCACGTAACCAGGCCAAGGGTCTGGCCAGGCTGCGGCTCCGTTGCCACCCTGCGCTTCTGGAATTCCGCGCCAAGGGACTTGGCCACGTTCAGCACGACAAAAAAATGCCAAACAATGTTGACGCATGGAATCAACAGCAGCCACACCAAACCGGGCGACATCGCCCGGCTTTCTGGCGAACACCGATCAAGCGCTTTCTGCAACGTCAAACAGTAAAAAATCAACGGCAACAAAAACACGGCGAAGCCAATCAGCGCGATGGTCAAGGCGGCCGCCGAAGCGACGCCGGGAATTAAGTGGAAATGGAAAGTGGTCGGTTGCATCATTGGGTTCCTATTGATTGCTTGATTCGCTGAACGGCCCGACTTTCTCAGATGAGCCGTGGCCTGTCAAGCTCGTTTCCTCCCCGGATTCGGTGGCAAAACAAGAACACGTTAAATCAAGGTAAAGGCCTCCCACCCGCTCCACCGGTGCTTCATCAGCCGGGCGTGGCGACGCCCTCGTCGCTGACATCCCTTTGCCAAAGGCCCAGCCCAAACGATTGCGCTGCAAAGGCTTGTTCAACAAGCCGGGCCGATCCTTCGTTGTTAATCACACTTCGTTCCAATTAAAAGCTTGACAAATCGCCAGCACTATGCTTCAATGAAAAGCATGAGAGACGAAGTGTCCATCCCATTGTCGGGCAAGTCGGGAAGCCGGGGCCGCCCGCCGTCCAACGGCTCCCCCATTCCCGCGTTTGCGACCACCCCTGGGGTTCGTCATCGCCACCCGGGCTTGCCCCGCCGTAGCTTCCCTCTCCTCCGTCATCTTGGCGAAGGCAAGGTAGATGACATGGGTATTGGCAGGTGAGCGCCCAAGCGTTACACCAAGATTGTATGAAACACAATAATACCAATACCCAAAAATCATCATCCACCAAAACGGCTGCCAAAGCCAAGATCACAAAACGGCTGCCAAAGCCAAGCTCATAAAATTAGGCATCGACGTCCACGCCGACAGTTACAGCGTGGTCCGCCAGATGGACAACGACACCCCGCAACCGGCCCAGAAGTTCACTCCGGAGGGCTTTCTGAAATGGGTCGCCAAACAGCTCCCGTTGGGCGAGAAGGTCCATAGCTGTTACGAGGCCGGTCCCTTCGGCTACAGCTTGCATCGCCGGCTCCTGGACATGGGCGTGGAGAATGTGGTGGTGCGACCGCAGAACTGGGACGAGTTGGGGCGCAAGGTCAAGACCGACAAGATTGACGCGCTGGCGCTGGTCCAGCGGCTGGATCGCTACGTCCAGGGCAACCGCCACGCATTGGCCGTCATCACCGTTCCGACGCCCGAGCAGGAACAGGCGCGGGCCCTGGGGCGGCATCGGGAACAACTGGGCCAGGAGCGGCGGACCCACGAAGCCCAGGGCCGCAGCTTTCTGCTCTATCACGGGCGGCGGGTCCAAGGCCAGTGGTGGCGGCCCTGGGCCTGGGAAGTTTTGCAAAAGGAGTTGACCCCCTTCCAGTGCCGGATTCTGGAAAACTTCCGGGCGCAGATACTTTTGGCCGACCAGCAGTTGGCCCAAGTGGAAAAGCAGGTGGTGGCCGAGGCCCAATCGCCGGCCAAAGGTTTTGGCGCCCTGACCTGTCAATTATTGCGACGCGAGGTGTTGGATTGGAACCGATTTAAGAACCGGCGCCAGGTGGCCAGCCTGACCGGGATGTGCCCCTCGGTCCACGCCAGCGGCGGCCACTGCCGGCAAGGCTCCATCACCAAACACGGCAATCCGCGCATCCGGCGGCTCCTGGTGGAACTGGCTTGGCGGGTCATCCGCTTTCAACCCAACTACCCGCCGGTGCAAAAATGGCGGCCGCAACTGGACAACAAAAGCGCGCGGGGCGGGCGCAAGAAGGCCGTCGTGGCGATCGGGCGGCATCTGGCCATTGACCTGTGGCGGATAGAAACCGGGCGCAGCACGGCGGTCAAATTAAAACTCATCTGACCCTGCCCCCCGGCCCGGCAAACCCCCGAAGAGCATTTAATAAAAGAACCCTTTGCATGAAAACAACTTTGGGAACGGCGCGCGCCCGGCTCGCCCTTGGGTCAGTTGATCTGAACCCGTCCGGTAGATTGGGTGCGCTCGTTCCTCTTCCGACTCGAACAAGTCATCAGGCACTGTTCCAACATGTGCGGATAGCAGGTCGGCCAGCGGAATCTCCGCTCCAGCCTTGAAGAGGAAACGCTCCGAAACGAACCATTCACCCCAAGCCCGAAAAAAATCATGAATTAAAACACCGCGCTCGCTTGACAAAACCCATAGCAGGGCGA
>JBEKOF010000055.1:0-22921 GCA_049522055.1 Verrucomicrobiota bacterium
GAGGCACGGACCCCCGCCGACTTAATTGCCGCCATCGGCCGGGCTCTGGCCAGCGTCACGCCCCAAGACGCCTTGGGCTGGTTTGTCTCATGCAGCTACAGTTTTTGTTGAAACGCTCTAGTGTCCTGACTTGCGGCACTACTGGCTGGCGGCGGCCAGGGCGATGAATTGAGCCTGGCTGCGCCGGGCCGGGGCGGAGGGGGGATGCCGGCGCAAATAGGAGCCATCGGCCCGCAAATGCCAGGCCTTGACGTTGTCGCCCAGGCAGGTTTCCAGCACTTCGTTTTTGACGCGGTCGCGCAAGGAGGCGTCCTCCACCGGGAAGACGGCCTCGATGCGCCGGAAGAAATTGCGCGGCATCCAGTCGGGGCTGCCCAAAAAGACCTGGGGCTGTCCAGCGTTTTCGAAATAATAAATCCGGCTGTGCTCCAGAAAGCGGTCCACGACGCTGCGCACGGTGATATTCTCGCTGATGCCCGGCATTTGCGGGCGGAGACAACAGATGCCGCGCACCAAAAGGTCAATTTTGACCCCGGCTTGGGAGGCCCGGTAAAGCTCCTGGACAACGTCCCCGTCCAGCAGGGCATTCATCTTGGCGATGATGCGGGCGGGGCGGCCGGCCTGAGCGTTGGCGGACTCGCGGCGGATGAAATGGAGGATGCGCTCGTGGAGTTGGAAGGGGGCGACCAGGAGCTTGCGCATGGCCTGAAAGCGGCCAATGCCGGTGAGGAAATTGAAGAGATTGGTGGCGTCTTCGCCGAAATCCGGCTGGCAGGTCAGCAGGCCGATGTCGGTATAGAGACGGGCGGTGGTGGGGTTGTAATTGCCGGTGCTCAGATGGACGTAGCGCCGGATGCCATCGTCGTCTTTGCGCACCACCAGGCACATTTTGCAGTGGATTTTGTAGCCGACCAGCCCATAGACGACATGGACGCCGGCTTCTTCGAGCTTGCGGCTCCATTGGATGTTGTTGGCTTCGTCAAAGCGCGCCCGGAGTTCCACCACGGCGGTGACTTGTTTGCCGTTGGTGGCAGCCTGCATGAGGGCGCCGATGATGCGGGTGTCGCCGCCGGTGCGATAGAGGGTGAGCTTGATGGCCAGCACCCTGGGGTCGTTGGCCGACTGCTCCAGAAAGTCCACCACCGTGCCGAAGCTCTCATAAGGGTGGTGCAAGAGGATGTCGCGGCGGCGAATGGCGGGAAAGAGAAGAGTTTCATGCCGCACCGCCGCCGGAGAAGGCGCGGCAAAGGGCTTGTCCCTTAATTCCGGGGAGTGGTCGCCTTCATAAATGGCCATCAGCCGGGCGGAATTTAACGGGCCGTCGTTGGGATAGGCGTCGTCCTCCGTGAGCCGGAGAGTGCCGAGCAAAGCGCGGCGAATTTCCGCCGGGCAATCCGGGTCAATTTCCAGCCGGACGGCGTCGCCCTTGCGGCGGTTGTGGAGTTCATTTTCCACGGCCTTGAGCAAATTGCCGGCGTCCTGCTCGTCGAGGTAAAGCTCGCTGTTGCGGGTGACGCGGAAGTGCCAATGGCCGAGAATCTTGGTGCCGGGAAAAAGCTCGCGCAAGAAGTGGCCGATGATCCGGCCCAAAAAAACATAATCGCGCCCCTCCCGCGCCAGGCGGACGACCGGCGGCAAGAGGCGCGGGGCCTGGACGACGGCCAAATGGCGGAGGGATTCGCCGCCGGTTTTCATTTCCACCTGGGCGATAATGTTGAGGGATTTGTTGAGCAATTGGGGGAAGGAATGTTTGGGGTCAATGGCCAGCGGTGTGAGGACGGGGAGGACCTGGCTCTGGAAGAAAAGTTCCAGCCATTGGAAATCCGCGGGGGCCAATTCCGGCGGCTCGAGAAAGCGGATGCCGCTGCGGGCCAGCGCCGGGGCCAGTTCTTCGCGCCAGCAGGCGGATTGATCGCGCACCATGAGCCGGATGCGTTGCTGGACGGCGCGCAATGTTTCGGCGGGCGTGAGGCCATCCCGTCCGCGCCCCGAGGCGCCGCTTTCGATTTGCTGCTTAATCCCGGCCACGCGCACCTCGAAAAATTCGTCGAGATTGGAGGCGGTGATGCAGAGGAATTTGAGGCGTTCGAGCAGCGGGTTGGCGTCGTCGCGCGCCTCGTTCAAGACGCGCTGGTTAAACTCCAGCCAGCTCAACTCGCGATTGATGAAATGGACCGGCTCAAAATGCTGCACGACCTGTGGCATAGGGAGACTAGAGCGGTTTAAGAAAAAGTGTAGCCGAGGATTGATGGGGAATGTGTTCGGCGAGGCGCCGAACACGGCAGGCGAGGGCGCCCGCGCTCCCCCAGAATCCCGATGTTTGAGCGGCTACAGTCTTGATCGTTGCGGGCGTACATGCGGCGATTGGCGAAGGCGGGATGCGACCAGACGACCGGACGCCCGGCGTCGCGATTGGCCGGCTCAATGACGTGGGCGCGGCTGATTTCCTCGTAGCCCTTGGGAGTCAGCCGGGCGATGATCAAGTCGCCCTTTTCGTTGAAGAGGAAAAAGCGGTCCTGATTTTTAATGATGAAGGCATTGGCCCAGCGCATGGGCTTGCCGTCGGCGGTGGTGGCGCTAAGAGTTTCCCAAACCCGTTCTCCGGTGCCGGCCTTGAGACAGCGCAACTGGCCGTAGCTGCAAACGCCGTAGATATATCCATCCTGCAGGAAGGGCGTGCTGAGGGTTGAGTGCAACGCGTCGGTGTCCTGTTCGCTCACGCGGCGGCTTTGCCAAAGCGTCGCCGCCGCCGGTTGGGAGGCCTCCAGCCGGAGCATCCAAGAGCCGTTGTAGAAACAAGTCAGGAAAAGCAAATCGTCCATCTGGCGTGGCGTGGCAATGGTCATGCCGACGCGAACCGGCTCCGACGACTTCAAGGACCAATAAACTTTGCCCGTCTCCGGGTCCAGCGAGTTGACCGATTCGGGATGCCAAACGATCAGTTGCCTGACGCCGCCGGCCTGAAAAATCACCGGGGAACAGTAGCCCGGCTCCTTGGCGCTCAAGGCCCGCCAGATTTCCTGGCCGGTGTTTTTGTCCAGAGCGACCACCGTCGAGTTGGAGCCGCCGGCCAGGCAGATCAGTTTGTTGCCGTCCAGCAGCGGGTTTCCCGCGAAGCCCCAGGTCGGGGTCTTGATTTTGTAGTCCGCCTTGAAATCCCGCGACCAGACCACGCTTCCCGTCGCCGCGTCCAGGCAAAACAAATTGCCTTCCGCCCCAAGGGAAAAGACTTTGCCCCCGCTGACGACGGGCGTGGTGCGCGGACCCGCGGGGAAGCTTGCGGTGTAGGGGCAATCGTATTCGCGCCGCCAGAGGACTTTGCCATCGTCGGCATTGAGGCAAAGAATCCGCTCGGCGCCGGGGATGCCCTCGGGCTGCGACCCGTTCGGCGGTTTGTCCGCGGCTTTGGCAAGCTGGCGGTCCAGGACATAGACGCGCCCTTGAGCGACGGCGGGGCCGGAATAGCCGGGGCCAATTGGGGCGCGCCAGACCACCGGCGGACCGCCAGGCGGAAAGGAACTGACAATGACGGTCTCGCGCCAAACGCTGTCCCTTTGCGGCCCAAGCCACTGCGGCCAATCGTCCGCCCGGAGGCCGGCCGCGCAGCCCATCGCCAGCGCGGCCATCCATAATCCACGCATAGAGAGTCCTTTTTTCTGGAGCATAAAATCAGCGGGGCTAAATGGCAAAATCGCCGCCTTGCGAGGTCGGTTTTTGCAATCGCTGGGCGCGGTCGCGCAAATCGGCCAGAGTGACGCGCTCCATGATCTTGACCACCGCTTCGCGGACTTCCTTCATCACGTCGCGAATGGGGCAGGTGGCCTCGTCGGGGCAGGTGCAACGTTCGTAAAACCGGTCGCTGACACAACTCACCGGGGCGAGGGCGCCCTCCACATGGCGCACCACGGAGGCGAGGGTGATGTTTTCCGGCGGGCGGGCGAGGCGATAGCCGCCATTGATGCCGCGTTTGCTTTCCACCGCGCCCAGGTTCTTCAAGTCGTTGAGAATCTGCTCCAGGAATTTTTTGGGAATCCTTTGTTGATCGGAAATGGTCTGGATGCGCACGACCTGGTCGCCATAATTCATGGTCAGGACCAGCAAGGCTCTCAAAGCGTATTCACCACGAAGAGAAAGTTTCATCGGCTCCAAAGTAGTCATCTCTACCGAAATAATCAACAATTCGTTGAATAACTATTTAAATCAATAGAGATTCATATTTTATATTTATAAAAACTCAATAAACTACAAAGATTAACGTTAAAGTAAATATAATAAAATCTCTATTGACATAATATAGTATTATGATAATATTGCTGGCGGTTAATCGAATCCGAATGGAATTTGTGGGGAAACTGAGCTTGCTTGAGCAGGTTTACGGCAGAACACACAAATGCCATGATGAACAATAGTAATCAGCAAAAACGATGAAAACCTACAAATGGATAGTCGCAACAATGATCGGCACGCAATTGGTCGCGGCTGCCGCAATGGCCGATGAGACGGCGGACGCAATTGCGAGTTTGAAGAAACAGATCGAGGCGCTGAGCCGAAAGGTGGATGAATTGGAGAAGCAGCAATCGGCGGCGGGCCAGCCAACGGCGCAAACCGGGCCATTGGAGGCCACCAACGGCGTGGAGGTGCCGAAGGGGCCGGCATTGGTCTCGGCGGGAGCGGACGGATTCTGGATGCAATCGGCGGACACCAATTTCACGCTGCATTTGGGGGCGGTGGGCCAGTTCGACTGGCATTATTACGCCAGCCCGAATCCCGGGGCGAAGGACACGATGACCATTCGCCGGTTGCGCCTGCTCACCTATGGCACGCTTTTCAAGGATTACGATTATTACATCCAGACTGATTTCGGGGCGGGAAACAGCGTCACGGCGACGAACAACAGTTTGTTGCAGGATGCCTACCTGAACATCCATTACTGGCCGTGGTTGCAACTGCAGGCCGGGAAAATGAAGGAGCCGGTGGGTTTGGAGATACAGCCCGCCGACGCGGCACTCTGGTATGTGGAGCGCGGCTACCCGACGGAGCTGGTGCCCAATCGCAATGTCGGGGTGGAGGTTCACGGGAACCTGTTCGATAACGCGCTGACTTATTACGTCGGCGCGTTCAACGGCGTGGCGGACGGGGGCAGCGGGGACATAGAAACCGGCGACAACTGCAAAGACGTGGCGGCGAGAATCTTTGCGGCGCCCTTCACGAACAGCTCCGTGGCGGCCTTGCAGAACTTCGGGTTCGGCGCGGGCGCCAGTTACGGATTCGAGGCCGGGAGCACGCTGCCGAGTTTCGCCACTATTGGGCGGCAGACGTTCTTCAGTTACAACACCGGCGCCGGCACCGCATCCACGAACGCAAACGTGACCGAAGCGGGCCAGCATTTCCGGTTTGTCCCGCAAGGCTACTACTTTTGGGGGCCGGCAGGTTTTTTTGCGGAATACGCCGATTCCTCGGAAAAATTCCAGCTCAACAACGGGAAAGTGAGACAAGATTGGTTTGACAACAAAGGGTCGGATCTCTCGGCTTCCTGGTATTTGACGGGGGAAAAGGACAATTTCTGGGCGCCCCCGGTTCCGCTTCATCCCTTCCGCATTGATGGATCGGGGCTGGGCGCCTGGCAGTTGACGGCGCGGATCGGGGAGCTGGCGCTGGACCCGTCCTCTTTCAGCAAGGGGTACGCCAAGGCCGGCTCGGCCCACGAGGCGACCACCTGGGGCGTCGGATTGGACTGGTACTGGAACAGAAATATAAAGTGGATGTTGGAATACGAACAGACTAGCTTTGGGTTTGAGCCGGGCGACGGGCCGGCCAAAGGCCTGAGCGTGCAGTCCCAGGACGAAACGGTGCTGATGGGCCGGTTGCAGTTCGCGTTCTGACGCGCGGTTTTTTTGAATGTCCAAGGTTGATGCCATACTCGCGCTGGTCCTGGGCCTGGCGACGGGCTGCTCGGAGGCCGGGAAGCAGGTCACGCTGCTCAACGTCTCCTACGACCCGACGCGGGAGTTGTATCAGGACATCAACGCGGCGTTCGGGAGAAGCTGGAAGGAGAAAACGGGGGACACTTTGACGATCCAACAATCGCACGGCGGCTCCAGCAAACAGGCCCGCTCGGTGATTGATGGTTTGGAGGCCGACGTGGTGACGCTGGGGCTGGCGGGGGACATTGACGCGCTGCACGAGAATGGCGGCCTGGTGCCGGCCAACTGGCAGTCGCGGCTGCCGCACAACAGCACGCCTTTCACTTCCACCATTGTGTTCCTGGTGCGGCAGGGAAATCCCAAAGGGATCCAGAACTGGGACGACCTGGTAAAGCCGGGAGTGGCCGTGATCACGCCCAATCCGAAGACCTCCGGCGGGGCGCGCTGGAGCTATTTGGCGGCCTACGGTTACGCCTTGCAAGCCCATCACGGGGACACCAACGCGGCCACGAAGTTCATCGCAAAATTCTACCAAAATGTTCCGGTGCTGGACACGGGCGCGCGCGGCGCCACCACCACCTTCATCCAGCACGGCATCGGCGATGTGCTGGTGGGGTGGGAAAACGAGGCGCTGCTGGCGTTGAACTCGCTGGGCCAGGGGCAGTATCAAATCGTCTATCCGCCCTTGAGCATTCTGGCCGAGCCGCCGGTGTCGGTGGTGGACAAAGTGGTGGACCGGCGCGGGACGCGCGCGGTGGCCGAGGCCTATCTGCGGTTCCTCTACACGCCGGAGGGACAGGAAATCGGGGCGCGGCATTATTTTCGCCCCACCTTGCCGGAAGCGGCCCGCGCTCACGAGAAGACGTTTCCAAAAATCGAGACGTTCACCATCCAGGACGTTTTCGGCGGCTGGGACAAAGCGCAGAAAATCCACTTTGACGAGGGGGGGGTGTTCGACCAAATCTCCGACCGCCGCCGGTAAACATATTGGGCAAACAGCCAGGGTTGACGCGTGGCGTCGGTCTGCTAAATTGCGTCTCTTGAACCGGACTATGAAAAAACTGGATTGGATGGTGTCTGCGCTTGTGCTGTGCGCCGGCGCTCAGGCGCAGGCAGCGGAAGCGATCTCCGACTACGGAGCAGGGATAGCCGGGGGTTACGCGTATGGAGGCGCCGGCTTTGCTTTTACGCCCCTGGAGAACATGGAGGTGACGTCGCTGGGCTATTCGCAAAACATTTTGACCAACTTCACCGACTACTCCGGCGCCGCGCAGGTGAGTCTGTGGGACAGCGCCGGCGACCTCCTGAGCACGGCGCTGGTCAAGGACACCGCCTCCACTTTTAACCAGAGCTACTATCAGACAGTTTCACCCGTGACGCTGGAGGCGGGTGAGACTTACTATATCGGTGGGGTGATACCGGCCAACGGACTTTGGGAGAGCTCTGCAAGTATCGGCACCTTTTCGGTCTCGCCGGACATCACCTATTTGGGCGTGGCCTATGGGACAAGCCTCTGGCAGGGACTCCAGCCAGACACCACCGGCGAACTCACGGAGGGGCCGGATTTCCAATATACCCAGACCGCGGTGCCGGAGCCGTCGGTGTTGGCGCTGGGCGGGTTGGGCCTGGCGACACTGGCGCTGAGCGCGCGGAAGCCGCGCCGTTAAAAAGCTGTCCGATTTGAGGAGGGATTTTCGACTAAATCTCCGACAGCCGGAGGTGAATTCAGAGGCGCCCATACTCAGGGGGCGGGCAAGATTAAGATTAGGGTTTTGCGACGAACCCAAGAAAGTGACATGCACGCCTTTTTCAGTTGCCCATCACTGGCAGGAGGTTTAACACTGACGTCCGTGATCAAAAATGGGATGACGCTCCGCGACAGCGATTAACTGCAACATGCCAACCGACCAATCATCCCCAAAGGTTTTCGCTCGCTGCGTCGAAGCGATTCGAACAAACAAGTTGATCCGCCGTGAAAGCCGCCAGGACAAAGAGTTTCACTTCCAGAATTGGTTTAAGGCGCGACTTGACGAAACGGGCTTGAACTTTGAACAAGGTGGCCGGAACAGCTATCCGGACTTTCGCTTGGTCGCCTCAACCGATGGCTTTGAAGTTAAAGGACTGGCTTACCACGGACGCGAAGCCAACTACGACTGCAACAGCCAGGTTCCTTCCGGCAGTCACAATGGACGCACTATTTTCTACATCTTCGGCCGCTATCCAGCCGAGCCTGACGGCGACTCTTATCCGGTCCTCGATCTTGTGATGTGCCATGGCGACTTCCTCAATGCCGATCACGACTACGTTCACCAGAACAAAAGCGTGAAGGGCTTTGGCAGTTACGGCGACATTATGATTCGCGACCGGAAAATGTATGTCGCTCCCACGCCGTTTGGGCTGACGACCGGCACAGCCCACAACCAAACTCTGATTCTTCCCGCCGACTTTTCTTTGGATTCCCGCTTCCGCGCGGTCGGGAAGCTTGTCCGGCGGGAAGCGCAGAAGTTGATTGTCGGATACACCTTCAACTTGCGAACGAACAACTTGAAGCCCGCGTCGGTGGACAATCCGGCGGCGGGCACGGAGCACAACTTTATTGCCTGTCGTCTCAAAGGTTCAGCGACTGAGCCAGTGGCGATGCGACCGCCGCATGAAGTTGTCGCGGAGGTCGCGGAAGCCGCGGAGGAAGATGATTAGGCATCCCCACTCCAACGGGCCCTCGCGCAAACGCCGGCTGATCGAATCGGATTCATTTCCCTTTGAGTTCATTTCGCAACTGGCGGAGATGGAGAGTTGGCGCAAGGAGGTCTATCGGCCGATTTACCACATTCACAAGTGGTGGGCCACGCGTCTGGGTTCTGTTTTTCGAGGCATCTTGCTCGGCTCAGCATTGCCGGACTCCGAAAATCTTGTCCGAGCGTTCTATCGGCCGCATGACTTTGCAGGTTTGACGGTGTTCGACCCGTTCATGGGGAGCGGGACGACGATTGGTGAAGCACACAAGCTCGGCTTCACGTCGCTGGGGCGCGACATCAATCCGGTCGCGTGTGAATCCGTGCGGGTATCGCTCGGCCCCCTGAAGCGCGATGCGCTGATGAAAGCGTTTGGTCAGCTTGCAGCCGGCGTTGGCGAGCGCATCCGGGCGCTTTACCAAACTGGTGACGCCGAGGGACACATTTGCGACGCGCTCTATTTTTTTTGGGTCAAGACACTTCCCTGTCCCGCTTGCCTGGCAAACGTGGATTTGTTTTCGACATACATTTTTGCTCGAAACGCCTGCCCCGACCGAAAGCCGGAAGTCCGCGCGGTCTGCCCGGAATGTGCCGGGATTTTCTCTGCGGATGCCAAGGACGATCTGGTTCGCTGTCCTCACTGCCAACACGGGTTTGATTTGCATGCCGCCCCAGCCAGCGGCGCGTCGGCGACCTGCCGGAAGTGCCGCCACGTTTTTCCCATCGCGAAAACCGCGCAGGCCATGGGTCATCCGCCCAGGCATCGGATGTTCGCCAAACTCGTTCTCAACAGTTCCGGCGAAAAGCTCTATTTGGCTGCCACTCGCGAAGATGAGCTGGCTTTTCAGAGCTGTTCGGAGGAGTTGAATCGCAGCCCTCTGCCCCTGCCGACGTTAGAATTGAAGGACGGCTACAACACGCGCCAAGTGTTGAATTACGCCTACCGCTCGTGGCGTGAATTCTTCAATGACCGCCAACTCCTCGCCCTCGGATGGCTGCATGCGGAAATCCTCAAACTGCCTGACGACGCGGCGCGGGCCGCCTTGCGAACGGTTTTCTCCGGCGTTTTGGAGTTCAACAATATGTTCGCTTCCTACAAAGGCGAGGGCACAGGAGCGATCCGACATATGTTCGCGCACCACATCTTGAAGCCCGAACGAGTCCCGATTGAAGGCAATGTCTGGGGAACGTCAAAAAGTTCTGGCTCGTTTTCCACACTGTTCAGATCACGACTGGTCCGTGCCATCGAATACCAGTCAGCGCCGTTTGAGTTGGAGATTGAGCGCAGGAATGGCGCCACCACGGGCAAGCGCGTTTTCGGCGCAAGCGTCCCGTTTACGGGGCGCGTGGAAACCAAGTGGCCTCCGCCGCCCAAGCTGGCATGGCGCGGCATTCATCTTTCGTGCGGCAGTTCGACGTCAACAGGTTTGGCCGATGCCAGCGTTGACTTGGTTGTGACGGATCCACCGTTCTTTGATAATGTGCATTACTCGGAACTGGCCGACTTCTTTTTTGCGTGGCAGCAACTCACTCCGTCGCCCTTTTCCGGCAAGCGCATGACGACGCGTCATGCCGACGAAGTTCAGGATGCGAGTGCGGAGAAGTTCGCGGCGAAGCTGCGGGCTGTCTTTGCCGAATGCCGCCGCGTGCTGCGAGAGGACGGTCTGCTCGTCTTTACTTTCCATCATTCTCGAATGACTGGCTGGACCTCATTGGCTGAGGCCATAGTCGGCGCTGGCTTCTCGCTCGTTAACTGCCATCCCGTGAAGTCCGAGATGTCCGTTGCCGCGCCCAAGTCCCAAGCGAAAGAACCAATCCAACTCGACGTTGTTTTGGTCTGCCGGAAGCAAACTGCCGACATCCGAAAGAGGTCTGACACCCAGATTGCCTTGCAACTGGCAGTCGAACGCGCAACAGCAAAGGCGAGGCGATTGAAGGAATGCGGCCTTGCGCTCTCCGTCAATGACCGGCGTGTCATTGTCATTAGCCAGTTTCTGGTCGAAACCTGCGCTGGGCGTTCTGCGGAACAGCTTTCCGACGCTTTGACAAGCAGCGTGACTGATTTGGATTTAGCTTCGATGCGACTACTTGAATGGCCGGCAACCCACCCGGCGAAGCCGGCTAACCGATACGAAAAGCAGCTTGTGTTGCTCGACCAGAAGACGATTAAATGTTTTCCAACGCGAGAATCTTGAGGGCAGAATCCGGGTTGTCGTGACATCAAATTCAAAATGAACCATTACCGCGGACCTGCCCGCTCCAATCCGCTGCCTGGGTTCGGTCTCACGCTGGGGTTCACGGTGCTGTACTTGAGCGTGATTGTGCTGATTCCAATTGCGGCGCTGGCGCTCAAGGCGCTGCATTTGTCGTGGCAGGAATTGTGGCGTCTGGCGACCAACCCGCGGGCGCTGGCGGCCTACGAGTTGAGCCTGGGCGCCGCCTTGGTGGCGGCGTTGCTCAACGCGGGGTTTGGCAGTTTGCTGGCCTGGGTCCTGGTGCGATACCGGTTCCCGGGCCGGCGTTTGTTGGACGGGCTGATTGATTTTCCCTTCGCCCTGCCCACGGCGGTGGCGGGGTTGACGCTGGCCGATTTGTTCTCCGCGCACGGCTGGCTGGGCCGGTTTCTGGTGCCGATGGGATTTCAAGGGGCCTATACCCGGCTGGGCGTGGTGCTGGCCTTGACTTTTGTGGGGCTGCCGTTTTCGGTGCGGACGCTGCAACCGCTGCTGGAGAACCTGGACAAGGGGGTGGAAGAAGCGGCGGCCATGCTGGGGGCCGGGCGGCGGCGGACCTTCGTGAGCGTGATCGCGCCGACGTTGCTGCCGGCCGTGCTGACCGGTTTTGGGCTGGCGTTTGCCCGCGGTCTGGGCGAGTACGGTTCGATCGTCTTCATTTCGGGGAATTTGCCGCGCACGGAAATCGCCCCGACGCTGGTGGTCGCCCGGTTGGAGAACGGGGATTACACGGGGGCCATCGGGGTGGCGCTGGTGCTGATGGTGTTTTCGTTTGTCCTGTTGTTCACGCTCAACTGGCTGCAGGGCTGGTCCTCTAAATTTCAACGGCCATGATATTGCCTCCCTCCACCATCGAGTCGCAGAAGGCGGCCCCGGCCTCCACCCAGGAACCCGGGTGGGTCAAGTGGCTGCTGATCGGAGTGGCCGGTCTGTTCGCCGCGGTTTTTCTCTTGCTGCCGCTGATCAATGTTTTTGTGCAGGCGTTCTCGAGCGGTGTGGGCGCCTACTGGCAGGCGCTGCGCGACAAGGATACCGTGTCGGCCATTGAACTGACGCTGCTGGTGGCGGGCATCAGCGTGCCGATGAACGTGGTTTTTGGGGTGGCGGCTTCATGGGCCATCGCCAAATTCGAGTTTCGCGGCAAAGCGGTGCTGCTGACTTTTATTGACCTGCCGTTTTCCGTGTCGCCGGTGGTGGCGGGCTTGATGTTCGTCCTGCTCTGCGGGGTCAACGGGCTGATGGGGCCTTGGCTGCAGGCGCACCACATCAAGATTATTTTTGCGGTCCCGGGGATTGTCCTTGCGACCATTTTTGTGACCTTTCCATTCGTCGCGCGGGAATTGATACCGATCATGGAGGACCAGGGGAGGGAACAGGAGGAGGCGGCGCTGACGCTGGGGGCCGGCGGCTGGCAGACGTTCTGGCATGTCTCGCTGCCGTCGGTCAAATGGGGGATGCTCTACGGGATCATTTTGTGCAATGCCCGCGCGATGGGGGAGTTTGGGGCCGTCTCCGTGGTGTCGGGCCGAATCACCGGACTGACGGACACGCTGCCGTTGCGGGTGGAAAAGCTGTTCAATTCGTTTGACCCGGCCGCGCCCTTTGCGGTGGCCACGTTGCTGGCGTTGCTGGCGCTGGTGACTTTGGGACTTAAAACGTTCCTGGAATGGAAGAGCCGCGGGGAAGAGGGGCCGGGTTAGGTCGGGTCAAGAGCTGGCGCTGGCGCCGGCGGCGGCGCGGGGGCGCTGGGTCTGCGCCATGCCGGAAGAGTCTCTCCAGTCGCTGACCATGGTTTCCAGGGCGCTGAGCCAAAGCGGGTGCTGGTTCAGGCAGGGAATCAAGGTCAATTGCCGGCCTCCGGCGTGGCAAAAAGTCTCGCGGCCCCGGATGCCAATTTCTTCCAGGGTCTCCAGGCAATCGGCAACGAACGACGGGCAGATGACCAGGAGTTTCTTGACGCCGGCCTTTCCCATGCTCTCGAGGATGACGTCGGTGTGGGGCTTGAGCCACGGTTGGCGGCCGAGGCGGGATTGAAAGGCGATGGAGTAACAGTCTTCGGGGATGGCGGCGGCTTTGACAAATTGGCGCGCGGTGGTGAAACATTGGGCGCGATAACAAGTGGCCAAGGCGGGGCTGGATTTGTCGCAGCAATCCTGGGCGATCAAACAGTGACCCCCCGTCGGATCGGCTTTGCGCAAATGCCGCTCGGGGATGCCGTGGAAACTGAACAGCAGATGGTCGTAGTCCTCTTTCAAGTAATCGGACGCGCTGGCCACCAAGGCCCGCAGGTAGGCGGGATGATCGAAGTATGGAGGCACGACGGTCAAGGCGATGGCGGGGGCCAGATCGGCCAGGACTTCCTGGACGCGCACGACGGCGGTCTGGAAGCTCGACATGGCGTAATGCGGGAAGAGCGGGATGAGGAGCAACTCCTCCACGCCGGCCTCCACCAGTCTGCGCAGGGCCTTTGGGATGGACGGGTTGCGGTAGCGCATCGCCAATTCGACCTTGATGCCGGCCCGGTCCTCAAGTTCCTGGCGCACCTTCTGGCTGGTCGCTACCAGAGGGGAGCCGGCGGGCGTCCAGATTTTTTCGTAGGCCCGGGCGGATTGCGCCGGGCGGCTGGGGAGGATGGAAAGGTGAACGATGGACCAGCGGATCGGATAGGGCGCGTCCAACACCCGGCCGTCCATGAGAAACTCGCGCAGGTAGGCGCGCACGTCTGGAACCGAAGGGGAGTCGGGCGAACCCAGATTGACCAGCAGGACAGCGCGGGACTTCATAGAGCGGCCAATGGATGGATCTGGGCATCCTGCCGCGTCCGACTGGCCAGGAAGGTCTGGATTCTGGCGGCCACGTTGTGGCCCGACACAATGGAATCGCCCAGAGAAACGCCGTCGCGGGCATGGCCGGCCAGAAAAAGGCCGGGGGCCTTTAGCTCCATGTCGTTCATCATCGCCCTGAATTTTCCGAAGCCCAGGTTGTATTGCGGAATGGCTTGAGGATAGACGGTGACGTGCTGGAATGTCGGCTGGCCGCCAACGCCCAGAATGGCGGCCAGGTCCTTCACGGTCAGTTCCCCCAATGTCTTGGGCGGAAGGAGCGGCAATTGGGGGGCGCGCGCGCCGCCGATGTAAGAGGTGATGGTGACTTCGCCCTCGGGGGCGCGATTGGGAAAGAGCGACGAGGAAAAAAGCGCGCCCAGGATGTTAAACTGTTCCTTTTCTGGAATCAGCATGCCAAAGCCGTCGAGGGGATGGGCCACATCGGCCCGGCGAAAGCCCAGCACCACGGAGGCCACGGGTGGATAATGGACTTGCGCAAACGAGGCCGTTTCCAGGGCCGGAGTGGTGCGGATTTCCAGGGTGGCCAGTTTGTGGCTCGGCAGGGCCAGGAGAACAGCCCCGCACTCCACCGGGCTGCCATCCGCGCCGTGTTCCAATTCAATGAACCACCCCTCTTCCGCGCGGCGCAAGGCGTGGACGGGCGCGGAGGTGGCAATGTCTCCGTCCAGGCGGGATTGGAGCGCGTCAATGAGCACGCGCAAGCCGTCATCGAAGGAAAACTTTTTGGCCTCTTGTTTGGAGACCTCGCCGCTGCGCTTGCGCGCGCGGGCGCCCAGGATCTGCCCCAGAATCAGCGAGCCATAGCGTTGCTCCAGGGCGTGGAGCTTGGGAAAGGCCTGCGGCACGGAAAGCAGGCGCGGGTTGCCGGCGTAAACGCCCGCCACCAGGGGATCAATGGCGTAATCCAGGAATTCCTGGCCCAGGCGGCGCAGGACAAATTGCGCCACCGATTCCTCCAAATCTGGCGGGGCCGCGCGGAGGAACGGCTCGGCCAAAAGGCGCAGCTTGGCCCGCGGGGAAAACAGGGGGGTGGCGAGAAAACCCGCCGCGGAATTGGGAATGGCGACGGGCTTTTTGCCGCGGACCACGTAGCGCTTCTCGGCGGATGGATTGGAATAAAGGCGGCGGGATTCCAAACCCAAATCGCGCACCAGTTGCCCAATCACCGGAGAGGTCTCCAGGATGCTGTTCGGCCCGAATTCGGCCAGATGCCCGTCGCGGCGGATGGATTGGATGACGCCGCCAACGTGATCGGCCCCTTCAAAGAGGAGGACCGGGACGCGGCGTTGCTTGAGATAAAACGCGGCGGTCAGGCCGGTAATGCCGCCGCCGACGATGGCGACAGGCTTCATATGGTCTTGGAAAAGCGGCGTTCCTTGGCGGCGGGCAAATAGCGGTCGAAGCGCATGGCGATGTTGCGAATGAAAAGCCGGCCCACGTCGTTGACCACCAGGCCGCCGCCCTCGCGCCGCAAGAGGCCGTCCTGCTCCAGGTCCTTCATGGAATCCAGTTCCGCGGCAAAGAAGGCGGCAAAGTCAATCGCCATATCTTTGGACAAGGCGGCATAGTCCAGGCTCAGATCGCACATCAGTCGCATGATGGTGCGGCGGCGGATCTGGTCGTCGCTGCTCAGAATGTAGCCTTTGGCATAAGGCTCCCGGCCGCCATCCAAGGCCGCGTAGTAATCGGGCAGGTCCTTGAGGTTCTGCCAATAGACGCCGTCGGCCTGCGAAATGGCGGACATGCCGAAAGCATAGATGTCGGCGCCGCCTTTGGTGCTGTATCCCTGGAAATTGCGCTGCAAGGTCTTTTGGCGCTGAGCCGCCGCCAGCTCATCGGCGGGCCGGGCGAAGTGGTCCATGCCGATGTAGGTGTATCGGTCGTTTTCCGTGAGCTTTTCGATGACCAGCTTCAAGATCTCCAGTTTTGTTTCGGCGGTGGGCAGGGCCGCTTCCTTCTCCAGGATTTTTTGGGCCGGCTTGATCCACGGAACATGCGCGTAGCTGAAGACCGCCAGGCGTTCGGGGTTGATCTCCAAAATCCCCTCCAGCGTCCTGGCGAACGACTCCACCGTCTGGTAGGGCAGCCCGTAGATGAGATCAATGTTGACCGACGCGAAGGCCAGCTCGCGCAGCCAGTCAATCACTTTTTCCGTCTCCGCCCGGGGCTGGAGGCGATGCACCGCCTCCTGCACCTTGGGATCGAAATCCTGCACCCCGACCGAAGCGCGGTTGAAGCCCGCCTCGCGCAGCGCCACCAGATGATCCCGGGTCAGCCGCCGGGGATCAACTTCCACGCCCGCCTCCAAATCGGGCGAAAGGGTGAAATATTTCCGCGCGATTTTTCCGAGAAACCGGATTTCATCCGGGGAGAGGAAGGTCGGGGTGCCGCCCCCCAGGTGCATTTGCACCACCTGGCGCCTGGGATTCAGGCGGGCGCTCATGCCCTCCATCTCCTTTTGCAGGTATTGGAGATAAAGGGCGCTTTTTTCGCGCTGGGTGGTGATGACCGTGGTGCAGCCGCAATACCAGCAAAGGGACTCGCAGAACGGGATGTGGAAATAGAGGGAAATGCCCCGCTCCGCCTGCTGCGTGCCGGCGATTTTCCCCGCCACCTCCGGCCAGGTCACCTGATCGGTGAACTGCGGGGCCGGCGGGTAGGAAGTGTAGCGCGGCCCCGGCACGTTGTACTTCTTGACAAGATCCAGATCCACGTTCAGTTTGCTCATAGGAAGTCTTGCACCGCCCCGGCCAGCGCCTGGAGGTTTTCCAGCCTGGCGCCCGGCGGCACGCCGTGGCCGAGATTGAAGATGTAGCCGTTGCGGTCGCGCATCAGTTCGAGCAAGCGCCGCGTTTCGGCCGCCACCGCCGCCGGTTCCGCGCCGGTCAGCAATTCCGGGTCCAGGTTCCCCTGGATGCCCATATCCCGCGGCAGGCGCCGTTCCGCCTCTTCGAGCGCGATCCCGTGGTCAATGCCGATCACGTTCGCCCCGGTTTTCGCCAGCGCGTCCCACGCCCGCGTCCCTTTGGAATACACAATCACCGGCGCCTTCCCATTCAGGCTGGAAACAATCATTTCGATCCACCGCCCCGATGCCGCCTCAAAGTCCGACACCGGCAAAATGCCGCCCACGCTGTCAAAAATCTGCACCGCGTCCACGCCGCAGGCGATCTGCATTTGAAAGAACTCAATCACCGCCGCCGTCAATTTCCCGGCCAGCAGATCATAGGTGCGGCGATCCTGGGCAAAGAGGCGGCGCGCCTTCTGGAAGTCTGTTGAGCTGCCGCCTTCGAGCATGAAATTGGCCAGAGTCCAGGGCGAACCCGCGAACCCCAGCAGCGCGGTGCGATCGTGCAAATTGGGTTTGATCAATTCCAGCGCGCTGGCCACGTAGCGAAGCCGGTCGGACACCCCCGTTCCCAGGAGTCGGCGGATGTCCGCCACATCGCGCAAGGGCGTTTCCATTTGGACGCCCCCGTTGTCGCGAAAGCGGAACGGCTGGCCCATCGCCTCCGGCACGACCAGGATGTCGCTGAAGAGGATGGCGGCGTCGAAGCCAAAGCGGCGGATGGGCTGCAAGGTCACTTCCGCCGCCAGTTCGGGGGTGCGGATCAATTGGCGGAAGGAATGCTTCTGGCGCAAGGCGCGGTATTCGGGCAAACAGCGGCCCGCCTGGCGCATCAGCCAGACGGGAGGACGGTCCACCGGCATGAAGTTCAGGGCGTTGAGCATGCGCTCGCGGCGCGTGGGAAGATGTTCCAGGCCCCGCGCGCGGATCGCGGTATCCACGTCGGCCGCAGCCCGGCCGGCGGCGGTCTCCAAGTTGGTCTTGGCGAGTAATTCCTGCATGGCTTCACATTAAACCCAGCCCCCAGCGCCTGCTCCACCTTTTTTGCCCAACCCTAGCCATCTTTTGCATAGCCGCAAAAGGCGGAACCAGAGCCGCCCCAAAGAGGACAAGTCATGGCGTGACGAGGAGGACCGTTGGAAAATATTTCTCAAATCGCCCTTGATCGCGTGTGGCAATCTTCCAGGCCATGATCTCAGCTTGCGCGCCGATGAAAAAGTCCGGCAGCGGCATCTTGGGTGACAGGCCGCCGCCAGAGTTGCGCCTCGCCATGACATAGCGGCGGTAGGCCCTGCCGCAGGTGGAAGCGGCCGCAGCCGGAATGTCGTACACGGCAAGTCCCCATCGTTTAATCTCTGGTTCCACCTCCAGCGGATTGCGGGCCCCGGCACAAAGCTCCGCCAGCGTTACCGCACTGATCCCGCCGCCCTCCTCCGCGACCGCCAGCTCGATTTGCCTCTTCGCCCACCGGTGGTTCGCCTGACTTTTGTCCAGAGCATCCACAATGACGTTGGTGTCCAACAGGATCATGGCTCACGCGTCAGTTCGCGCAACTGGTCCCACGACATTTCGAACTTCAATCTGGAGTTGGCCACTGCCTTGCGCACCTGCCAACGGGTCTTCCTTTTGGGTGGATCAGGCAGGTTCAAGCGCACCAAATGAAAATGACCGTTCCCATGATCTTCGTAAGCAAAGACGTCCCCCGGATGAGCATCCGGCACCACCACCCGTTTCTTGCTGTCTGCTGTGATCGTCATGGTGGGATGATCCCACATTTCTCCTTCCTTGGCAAGTGACATCGCCAATGTTGTCGCCAATGTGCCGCCAGGCAAACGCCTCGGCAGGCCGTGTTCACGCGCCGGAGGGTGACAACGAAAAGGAATCTCAGCCAGGGCCTCGCCCCCGGAGGCGGCCCCTCACCGCGCGTTCAAGGCGGCGAGCGTCCGCTGGCAGATCTCCTCCGGCGAGCCTTCCGCCGCCACGGTGACCAGCAGACCGCGCTGCTCATAAAAATCAATCAGCGGCTTGGTGCTCCGCTGGTAGGCCGACATCCGCACGCGCACCGATTCGGCCCGGTCATCCTCCCGTTGCGCCAACTTCTCCCCGCAAGCGTCGCAGACGCCCGGCGTCCTGGGCGGGCGCGTCTTCTCGTGGTACACCGCCTTGCAGGCCGGGCAGGTCCGCCGCCCGCTCAACCGGGCCACGATCACGTCCACCGGCAAGTCATAATTGACCACCGCGGTCAGCGCGCACCGCTCCCATTTCAACAGGCTCTCCAGCGCCTCGGCCTGGACCACGGTCCTGGGGAAGCCGTCGAGCAAAAACCCTCCCCGGCAGCGCAGGCAGCGCGCCCGCTCCCGCACCATCGCCAGCACCGTCTCGTCCTGGACCAGCTCGCCCCGGGACATGAAGCTCAGGGCCGTTTGCATGGCCGGGCTGAGCCGCTCCTTGGGGAGGGCTTTGGCGGCGCGGAAAACGTCGCCGGTGGACAGATGGCAGGCCCCAAGCTTTTCCCAGAGCAACTCGGCCTGCGTGCCCTTGCCCACCCCCGGCGCGCCCAGCAAGATCAGCCGGTAAATGTGCGTCGGCGGCGCCGGCAAGGTCGCGCACAGCGCGTCGCCGCCCTTGAGCCAGGCCTCCCGGTCATGTTCGTCAATCATAATGTTCCTGTTCGTTGGATGTTTAAATTCGGGTCAAGAACTGCCAATGAGCATCCCCACCAGAAAGACCAGCAGGCCGCCCAGCACCACTTGCAGCGTCGCGGAGGTCCACGGTGTGTCCATGAACCGGTGGCGTATCCACGAGATGACGCCCAACTCCACGCAGACCACGCTCACCGCCACGGTCGTCGCCACGTTAATGTCCTTGATCAAAAATGGCAGCGTGTGCCCCAGTCCCCCCGCGGTGGTCATGGCCCCGCAGACCCAGCCGCGCGCCCAGGGATGTCCGCGCCCGGTGAGGGTGCCGTCGTCCGACAACGCCTCGGCGAAGCCCATGCTGATGCCCGCGCCCAGGCTGGCGGCCATTCCCACCAGAAATGTTTTCCAATGGTCTCCCGTGGCATATCGGGCGGCGAACAAGGGCGCGAGGGTGGAAACCGAGCCGTCCATCAGCCCGGCCAGCCCCGGTTGAATCACCTGCAAGGCAAAACGGCGCTTCTCATGGGCCACTTCCGCGTTGCTTAGCGAGGTCTGGCCCATCTCCTCGGCCGCGATCGCGTGATGGCGCTCTTCGGCGGCCAGATCGCCCAGCAATTGCCGGATGCCCGCATCGCTCGCGCGCCGGGCCGAGGCCTCATAAAATCGCTCCGTTTCCAGTTCCATCCAGGCGGCCTGCTTGCGCGCCACCTTCAAACTGAGCGGCCGTTCCAGCCAGACCGGGCGCCGCTTGACGAACCCGCGAACGTCCTCGCGCCGCACCAGGGGAAGGTGCTCGCCAAATCGGCGTCGGTAAAGTTCCAGCAGCCGATGGCGATGCCCGTCCTCCTCGCGGCGCATTTCATCAAATTTCTCCGCCTGCGCCGGGTAGTTTTCCCGCAACCCTTCCGCGAAGTTGTCATAGATCTTCGCGTCCTCTTCCTCCAGCGCGATGGCCAGGGATAGAACCTCGGGTTCGCTCAGACTTTCAAAGCTGCGCACGTTTCGTTTCTCCAGGCTCAGTGCTGCCGACGGACGCCGCGGGCGGCGAAGCCCCGCTTGCCGGCGCGTCCGGCTTGGCGCCGTCCAGCGCCGGGTCCAGCGGATGTTCCTCTTCCAGCCATTCCCGCGAGACGCGGCCGTCCAGGACCGAGCGGTTCAAAGGATACACGTCCGGATCAAAGATGACATGATAAAAATGCCAGACCAAAATCGCCAGGCAGGCCAGGATGGCTTCGTAATAATGAATCGTGGTCGCCACCTCCACCGCCCACCGCGGCAGGAATCGGGTCACTCCCATCTTGAACCAGATCATCAGCCCGGTCACTCCCATAATGATAGTTCCCCACACCACCGCCCAATACTCCAGCTTCTCCGCGTAACCGAACCGCCCGAATTTGGGCTTCTCCCCGCCCAGGCCGGCCAGGCGCCTCACATTGGCCACCGCGTCCCGCGCGTCCTGCGCGCGCGGCAGCATATCCTGCATCAGCCGCCGCCCTTCCCGGCTGGCCGCCACATAGCCCAGGTGATACGCCCCCGTCAACAGCAGCGCCACCCCCGCGATGCGATGACACCAGCGCCGGAAGGCCTCGTCCGACCCCAGGGAATGCGCCATCCAGGAATCGGGAAACTTCAAGGCAAATCCCGTCCAGGCCAGCACGATAAAGCTGGCCGCCAGCGCCAAATGCTGGCGCCGCTGCGAGAGATCCATCCGCACCAGCGTGCGCTCGGTGCGGCGATTGAGCGCCGCCGCCTTCCGCCCGAACACCAGCGCGTTGTGCGCCGCCATCAAGCCGATCACCCCGAAAATCAGCGCCAGGTACACCTTGCGCACCCACCAATTGATCCGCTCGCCCAATTGCGCGTCCCCGCCCGCCTCCTCAATATCCACATGCACCTTGCTCTGGGCGAAATTTGCGCTGGAGTCCTCGTGGCATTTCCCGCACGTGGCGGGCAGGTTGTCCTTGTAAATGCTGGAACGCGGGTCCGTGGAAGGCAGGACCAGATGGAAGCCGTGGCAACTGCCGCAATTGGCCGCGCGGGTCGAACCATTCTGCGCCGCCAAGCCGTGGTAACTCTGGAAAAACGTTTTCACCCGGTCCTCGGGCAGATTGTACTTGGTGTTCAGCCGCTCCGAAGCGTGGCACTTGCTGCAAATCTCCCGCGATATCTTCAGCGACGAACTGTCCCGCAACGACTCGATTTTGTGCTCCGAATGACAATCGGTGCAGGCGGCCGCGTCGCGCCGCCCCGCCGCCGTGGCCTTGCCGTGGACGCTCTCCATCACCTCCCGGGCCTCCTGTTCATGGCACTGCCCGCAGGTTTTGGCCAGGTTGGAAAAATACAGCGGCGAGAGCGGCGAACCGGGCGCCAGCACGGCGTGCGACCCGTGGCAGTCCGCGCAAACCGGCGCCGCATTCGTTCCGCTGCGGATGCCATCCCGATGCGCCACTCCGTGCACGCTGGCGGTGTAACTGAGCGAAGGTTGCAAATGGCACCGCGCACAGTCCACCGCCCGCGGGGCGGCCGGGCCGGAAGGATGCTGCCCGGTGATATCGTTGTGGCAACTGGCGCACGAATTGGTGTGATGCACCGAGGCGGCCAGCGTGGCCGGATCAACAAACAGCGAGAACACGCGCCCCGCCGGGTTGGTCGCCGTCAAGGTCTTGTCGCTGTGGCACTCCAGGCAGTCGCTGTCCTTGATCTCGGCGGCCCTCAGGGCCGTGGTTCCCAGAAGCCCCGCCGCCAGGATGATGATCGGACGCAAACCCATGTTTCATTGTGGCTCCCGGCGCGGCCCATCGCTTGACATCGGTTGTTGTTTTCTTAGCAAATCTTGCGCCAGGGCTCCCGCCCCGCCCGGCCCCTTGCCGCAAGGCCGGCGGACTTTGCCCGCCCTGGGCGCGATGCGATGCGCCCGGCTGTTCCAGAGCCGATGCTTTCCGCTTGCATAAAAATAAATTGCATCATACTATTAACTTGAAAGATGAGAATAACAATTGAAATTGATGCAAATGATTTGAGCCGGATTCAGAAAATCACCGGCCAAAAGAAGAAGTCTCCGGCGGTCGCCCGGGCCTTGACCGAGTATCTGAACTGGCGGCGGCGCCACCAGTTCGTCGAACGCGTTCTGGCGGGAAAGACCGATTTCTCCTTGAGCAACGGGGAACTGGAAGCCCGCGACGTGTATGAAGCTCATTGACACCTCCGCCTGGGTGGAGTTCCTATGGCGCCGGGGAGATCGCCAGGCAAAAGCGGCCGTGGCGGCGCTGCTGGAAGACGACCTCACGGCTTACACCTGCCCAATCCGTTTCGAATTGTGGAGCGGAGCGCGACCCGAGGAGGAAGCCGATTTGCGACAGGCCCTGGATTTGAGCCATCATATTCCCTTCGGCGCGGAGGATTGGCGACAGGCGGCTCTTCTGGAGCGCTTGTTGCGCGCCAGGGGACTGCACGTCCCCCGCAACGATCTCTTCGTCGCCGCGGTGGCCAGCCGCACTGGCCTGTCGCTCGTTTGCCGCGACGCTCATTTCACCGCCATCAACAAGGCTCTCGGCCGCAAGATCGAAGTGGATCAAATCTAGAGCGTTTCAACAAAAACTGTAGCTGCATGAGACAAACCAGCCCAAGGCGTCTTGGGGCGTGACGCTGGCCAGAGCCCGGCCGATGGCGGCAATTAAGTCGGCGGGGGTCCGTGCCTC
>JBEKOF010000056.1:0-20674 GCA_049522055.1 Verrucomicrobiota bacterium
TTCGGGACTACATGGCAAAAACGCGGCCCCCTCCAAAATCAACTGCGGCAAATCAACGGCTTACAAAAACCGCCTCTGCAAAATTAGTGAATCGCCCCCCTGACTGACGAACTTGGGCTAGCTCCAGGAACGACCCTTGATTCAATTGTAAGGCGGGTGCCGCCATGAATCATCGGGTTCAGTGATTTTGCAGGCAGTTTTTGCTGGCCTTTTGAAATAAACGCCGTACCCAACTTTTACTTCCGTTGACGGGTTTGGCGGGCGGCATTGATTTCAGCGTCAATCTCGTCCAGAGACAAACCGGAAGTCCCATTGGCATTGGCGGCTTCTTGCAAGGCAATCTGGGCTAGCGCCGCGCGAACGCTGCGAAGCGCAGAAAGGGTGGGGTCCAAACTCTTCGCATTAACAGGCAGCAAAACCGCCACAGGCTCGCCTTTGGAGGTGACAATCAGGTCGTCTTTGTCCACGGACTTGAGCCATTGCTCGTCCGATTGCTTTTTCAGGTCGTTAATGCTTATCGTGCTCACGCGCAATAATGTAGCGCAACTTTTTACAATTGGAAAGCCCCAACCATTTCGAAAGCTTCATATTGCCGTGTTCATCGGGCTACAGGGAAAGCAACACTTCGTTCAGCGCCGAGATTTCCCGGCCGGGGCGCGCAAAGGCGCCGCGCTTGAGCAGCAAGGACCGGAAACCGGCGGCGCGGGCGCCTGCAAAGTCATCGCGCCGGCTGTCGCCCACGTGCAGGATGGACGCCGGAGCCGTTTTCAACCCGCCCGCCGCGCGCCGGAACATCGCGGGATCGGGCTTGGGCCGCCCGGTTTCCGCCGAGATGACGATGCTGTCAAACCAAATGTCCAGTTTCAGCCCTTGCAGGAGAGGGCGCAGGCGCTCGTCCCAATTGGAGATGGCGCCCAGCTTGAGGCCCCGCCGGCGCAACTCCTCCAGGCACGGCAAAACGTCCTCGTAAATGCGCCAGGCGGAGGGCAAGGCGAAGGCGTCGTAAAGAGCCGGGAAAAAAGTCCGGCTGGGCGGGGTTTCCGCCAAGCCGGCGAAAGTCTGGTCCACCAATTCCGACCAGCCGGAGCGGGTGTGGGAAAAATCCTTTTTAGCCTTCCACGCCGCCGCGAACCGGCGGTTGAGCACGTCGGGCGAAACCTCCAACCCGTGGAGCGAGGCCACTTGAGCGAAGACATGGCCGACGGAGGGCCAGGGTTCGATGAGCGTGCCGCCGACGTCCAGAGTCACGGCGAGGATGGAGGACCGGGGAGCAGGCGGGATTTTCCCGCCGCTTCCGCCCCGCGAGCCAGGAAGGACCGGGGCCGATGGATGATAGTCGTTCAAGGCGCGCTCGGTGGAGGCGGGGACAAGGCCGAGAATCTCCATCGCCTCGCCGACAAAATGGATGGAGCCAGTGACAATGATGAACGGCTCCGCCGCCGCCTGCTCCAACGCGGCGGCCAGGTTCGCGCACGCCCGGACCTCGGCCAGGGGATTGGCGTGCCGGCAATAGCCGGCCAGCAACACCGGATCGGCGGTGCGGTCGCTGCCGATGGGCGAGAGGAAGATCTTGGAGGCCAGCGGGGCCAGGATTCCGCAGATGGCCGCATAATCCTTGTCGCGCATGGTTCCCAAAATCAGGGCCGGCCCCGCTCCCGGCTTGGCGCCGGCCGGCGGCAGCATCTCCGGCAGCGCGGCGGCCAGGGCCTGCGCGCCGGCGGGATTGTGCGCCCCGTCCAGCAGAATGGTTTGCCCGCCGGCGCGCCGCACCGTTTGCAGCCGCCCGGGCCATCGCACTTCCTTGAGGCCCGCCCGGATGGCGCTCTTGGAGACGGGAATTTTTTCCCGCAACACCCGCGCCGTGGTCAACGCGACGGCGGCGTTGGTTTTTTGGTGCTCCCCGGCCAGACCGACTTCAAAGCCGCGGACTTCCCATCCGCCGGGGGCGACGACCTCCAGCGGCGCCTGGCGCGCGCGGGCCGTCTGGGCAATGATCTCCAGCGCGGCGGGGTCGGCGGCGGCGGTGATGACGGGAATCCCAGGTTTGATAATGCCGGCCTTTTCGCGGGCGATTTGCGCGACCGTTTCGCCGAGCCATTGCTGGTGGTCCAATTGGATGTTGGTGATGACGCTGGCCAGCGGAGTGACGATGTTGGTGGCATCCAGGCGGCCGCCCAGTCCCGTCTCCCAGATGACCAGCTGGCAGTGTTGTTCGGCGAAGTAGCGCAAGGCCATGACGGTGACCACCTCGAAAAAAGTGGGCGCTGCTCCCGCCAGGGCGCCGCTCTGGAGCAGGTCGCGCATTTCCTCCACCAGGCGCGCGACGTCCTTTTCCCCGATCTGCCGGCGATCCACCTGGATGCGCTCGGCGAAGGAAACCAGATGCGGGGAGGTGAACAGTCCCACCCGCAGCCCGGCGGCGCGATAAATGCCTTCCAGCATCGCGCAGGTGGAGCCTTTCCCGTTGGTGCCGGCGACATGGATGAAACGCAGGCCCGCCTGGGGATTGCCCGCCAGGGCGGCCAGGCGAAAAGCGTTCTCCAAACCCAGCTTCATTCCAAAAAGCTGAAGGTCGTAAAGAAACTGGATGGCCTCGGTATAAGACATGCGATGGCGGGTTTGGCGGGTTGCGCGCCGCCCGGTTCAGACGGCGACGATGCTGATTTTGTGTTTGCGGGCCAGGGACGCCACGGGTTCTTGTTCCAGCAGCAATGTCATTCCCGCCTCAAAGGCCAGGACGGCGATTTTCGCCTCGGCGCAGGCCTCCAGCGTGCTGAGGCCAACGCACGGAATGTCAAAACGCGGATCGTGCTTTTCCCCCGCCACTTTCACGGCGACGGCGCCGCCCGCCTTTCCCGCCAGGCTGCCGCCGCGGCGCAGGCATTGGTCGGTCCCCTCAAGACCCTCCACCGCCAGGACCGTCCCTTCCTTCACCACGACTGTCTGGCCGATTCCCAGGCGGGAAATCTCCCGGGCCATGCGAAAACCAAAGCCGATATCCTCTTGGCGGGCGCCCCGCGGCGCCGGCCCCAGCGCAAACCCGGCGGCGGGCATAAGCGGGCGGAGCCAGGGGAGAGGCGGCACCAGCTCGATCCCATCCTTCTTCAATTCATCCGCGATGGCGCCGAAAATCGAATGAGCGTTTTTTGCCTTCAACTTCATGAGAAGGGTCAGGGCGCGCAAGTCGGGCCGGACATCATAAAGGTTTCTCGGGGCGATCTGGCCGAGCATGACGCATTGCCGCACCCCGCGCTCGGTGAATGCGCGAATCAGCTTGGAGAGTTGGCCCACTTTGAGCCAGACGATTTGATCCACCAGCGCGGCCAGTTGCGGGTCTGTCTCGCCGTCAAAGGCGACGGCGACCAGGCGCCCGACCCCCTGGGCGCGGGCCTGCCGGGCGAAAAGCAAAGGCAGGGACCGGTTGCCCGCGATGATCCCCAGGGTATCAATGTGTTGCGCCACGCCCACAACCTAGCCTTCCGCCCACCATCCGGCCAACAAAAAACAAAAAGCGCCCCCGCCTCGGTTTCCAGACCAAGCCCGGTCCCCCTGGCAAACCTCCGGGCGGAGGCTTGAATATTATCGCTTTTTCCCGCTTAACCTCCCTTCACTTTCTGCCGATTCTAACTTGAGACATCGGTGCGACCGACAGATTGCCGGTGAGCTTTCAACGAGTTTCGGCTGTGTGCTTTGTCAGAGTGGACCGTTTAGCAAGTATGAGTTTTTGCCGCCTAATCCCAGGCTTTTTAGCGGTCCTCCTGACCGGTTTGGCAAGCGCCCCGCCCGCACAAGCCGCGGATGACAGCGTGCGGTTTTTGCACCAAATCTGGCAGTCCGAGGACGGGTTGCCCAGCCAGGCCGTGAGCGCGATTTTGCAAAGCCGTGACGGCTTTCTCTGGACCGCGACGCCCGGCGGGCTGGCTCGATTCGATGGAACGCGCTTCACCATTTCCAGCATCCAATCCTCCGACCCCGACCGCCCGCATTCCTTGCTCTGCCAAACGGCGGACGGAAGCCTGTGGACTTCCACCGACGAGGGGATGGCGCGGATCCTGGGCGGGCAAACCACAATTTACACGACCAACCACGGGCTGCCTTCCCAAGTCATCACCACAGTTTATCAGGATCGGGAACAGAGGATTTGGGCCGGAACGCCCAATGGCGTATTGCAATTCGACGGCGCCAATTTTCTCCGCATGCCCACCAATGCCGCATTCCCAAACAACAATATCCGGGTGATGATCGAAGACCGCGCCGGGACATTGTGGATTGGCACGCAACGCGGGCTTTATTCCTGCAAAAATGGCAAGGCGACTCTCGAGGCCGGAATACCTCGAGGCATGGTGCAGTCCCTTTGCGAGGCCCGGTCGGGGGCTTTCTGGGTGGGGATGACTCTGGGCTTGGGGCGGCTCCAAGAGGGCCATTGGACCGTCTTTGCGGACAACCCCGGCGAACTGGATGCCCGCAATGTGCGGGCGCTCTACGAGGACCCCACCGGGACCCTTTGGATCGGAACCTCCGCCGGAGTGCAACGATTCATTGACGGCAAATTCTACAGCGTCATCACCTCCGGCCTGACGGCCTCTGATTTTGACAATGCGGTGCCGGGGACGGTCAATGCCATCTGCGGTGACGATCAGGGGGATATCTGGGTGGCTACCGCGCTGGGCCTGAACCGGTTGAAGAAACAGCCCTTCCGCCTCTATAATCAGTCCGATGGGGTGCCGGAAAAGCAGGTGACATCGGTTTTGCAAAGCCGTTCTGGAGATCTCTGGATGGGCACCGTCGGGGGCGGGCTGGCCCGGCTTCATGACGGACATTTCAGCGCCTGGAACACCAACCAGGGTCTGCCCCAAACGGTCCGCGGGCTGTGTGAGGACAAGTCAGGCGCTTTGTGGGTTGGGGGCGACAATTTGGGCGGCGGGGAAGGACTCTATTGTTTCAAGGACGGCCAAGTGATTGCCCACTTTACCAGCGCCAATTCGCTCGGCCTGGTGGACGACGTGATGCGGGTCATCTTCGAGGACCACGAGGGCACGCTCTGGCTTGGCGGCCAGTATGGGTTGACGCGTTACAAGCAGGGCAAATTCGAACGGATCACCGCCGGCCTGCGCGACTACGTTAAAGCCATCGCCGAAGACCGACAGGGCCGAATCTGGGTGGGTTCCAAGGATGGCTTGACGCGCCTGGGGGGCGGGCAGACGGTGAGCTACCGGGACAGCCTCAAAATGCGGGAGGTGGTCAATGCCATCTATGAGGCGAAGGATGGGATGCTCTGGTTCGGCACGGACCGGGGCCGGTTGTTTCATTTGCGGGATGACCGCCTGGTTTTGTCGCCGACGCGCGGAGCGTTCACCAGCATCATGGGTATTGTAGGGGATGATGATGGGAATCTTTGGTTGAGCAGCAACACCGGAGTGTTCCGGCTGGCCAAAGGCGAACTGGCGGCCCAGGCCGCCAGCGGCCCCGGCGCGCCCGCCCCGATGAATGTGAGCAAACTGGAGGGAATCCACCGCGCTCAATGCAATGGAATCGCCCAACCCTCCGGCTGGAAGGACCAGGCCGGCAGCATCTGGTTTCCAACCCTGGTGGGCGCCATTGCGGTGAATGTCAAGGATTTTCAAACCGCCAGCTTCCAACCGCCTGTGGTCATCGAGCAGGTGGCCGCGGGAGGGCAGCCCATTGACCCCGGTTCCCAAACGCGCCTGCCCCGGCACTCCAGCCAGCTTGCCTTCGACTACACCGCCCTGAACCTGCGCTCTCCGGAGAAAGTCCTTTTCCAATGCCGCCTGGACGGGTTGGACAAGGATTGGCAGAATGTGGGAACCCAACGCTCCATCCGTTATGCCGGCCTGGCCCCCGGCCACTATGTTTTTCGAGTCCGCGCCTCCAACACCGACGGGGTCTGGGAAAATGACGGCGCGCCGTTTGCCTTTGTGCTCTTGCCTCGGTTTTACCAGACCTCGTGGTTCTTTGCCATTTGCGTCGCCGCCGTATCCCTGGCAGGCTATGGGGTTTTCCGTTGGACGGTCCGATTGCGCCGCCTCATCCAAAAACAGCGCGACCAGGAATTGTTCAAACTGGTGGATGAATGGACCAAGAGTTTGCAACACGAAGTGATCGAGCGCAAACAAGCGCAAAAGGCCCTGGTGGAAAGCCAGGAAATCGTCATGCGCCAGGAGCGTCTGGCCGCCGTGGGCCAAATGGCGGCGGGCGTCGCCCACGAGTTCAACAACATCCTCACCGTCATTCAAGGCCATGCCGCCCTGCTCCTGGATAATCCGTCCCTGGACCCGGACTCCATCAAGTCGCTCACCCATATCACTTCGGGTGTGGAGCGCACGGCCAAACTCATCAAGCAGATGCTCGCCTTCAGCCGCAAACAAATCATGCAGCGCGAGGTCAAGGACCTCAATGCCGTCGCCTCAAATGTCGCCGACATGCTCGGCCCCATGCTGGGCGAGAGCATCGCCATCCGCCGGCTCCTGGCCGACAAGCCCCTGACCGTCCTGGCCGACGCCGCCATGATTGAACAGGCCATTGTCAACCTGGCCGTCAATGCCCGCGACGCCATGCCCAAGGGGGGCGAATTGACAATTGCCACGCGCGAAATCCTTGTCACCGAGGCCGAGGCCAAGGCCCGGGTCGAACGGCGCGCCGGTCAATTTGCCCGCCTCAGCGTGACGGACACCGGATGCGGCATGGATTCCAGCGTGATTGACCATCTCTTTGAGCCGTTTTTCACGACCAAGGAAGTGGGCAAAGGCGTGGGCCTGGGGTTGGCGACCGTCTATGGCATGGTCAAGCAGCACCAGGGCTGGGTGGAAGTGGAGAGCCAGCCGGGCAAAGGGGCCTCCTTCCACATCACTTTGCCCTTCACCGGCAAGGCTGTGGAAAAACCGGCCGACAAGCCGCCCCCCGCCAAGGTGGATGGCGGCAAGGAAACCATCCTCGTGGTGGAGGATGAGGAGGATCTGCGCGACCTGGTGCGCGACGTTCTCGAAGGGCACGGCTATCAGGTCTTGCAAGCCGGCAGCGGCGTGGAGGCGCTCAGAGTTTGGGAAACTCATGGCAGAAAAGTGGATTTGCTCCTAAGCGATATGATCATGCCGGAGGGCATGTCCGGCCGCGAACTGGCCGAAAAACTTCAGCGCGCCGATCCACACCTGCCCGCCATTCTCACCAGCGGTTACAGCCAGGACATGATCGAACGGGAGGCGGTATTGGACGCCAGAGTCAAGTTTTTCTCCAAACCCTACCATCCCGCCCAGTTGGCCCAGGCGGTGCGCGACTCCCTGAACACCCGCAAAGAAAATGGCGGCGGCGCCTCCTGACCTCCCATCCCCGGCGGCTTCGTCGGATAGGATCAGACGGAGATTTTCCCCTCGAACACAAAATCCGCCGGGCCGGTCAAACGCACCTGGCTGAATTGTCCCTCCTTCTTCTCAAAACTCACCTCCAGCACATCCCCGCCCCGCACCTCCACCCGCACCGGCGAGATCAAGCCGTGCAGTTCGGCTGCGATCAAGGCGGCGGCCGTGACCCCCGTCCCGCAGGCCAGCGTTTCCCCTTCCACGCCCCGCTCGAAGGTGCGCACCCGGATGTTGTTGGCCCCGCCCAACTCGACGAAATTGACATTGGTCCCGCGCGGCGCGAAACGCGCGTGGCCGCGGATTTCCGCGCCCAGCGACTGCACCATCGCCTGATCGGCGTCCGGCACGAACAGCACGGCATGAGGCACCCCGGTGTCCACGGCGTGGAGCGTGACCGGGCCGGCGCTCAAGGAGACTTCCTGGCGCAGGCGCATGTCTTTGGGCGGGGTCAGCCCCACGGTGACCCGCTCGCCGTGAACACTGGCCGAGACAATTCCCGCGCGGGTTTCAAAAGTCAGGCCCCCTTTGCCGCCGGTGAGCCGCTGGACAAAACGGGCGAAACACCTGGCCCCGTTGCCGCACATTTCCGCGTTGCTTCCGTCGCGGTTGTAAAAATCCCACGCCCAATCCGCCCGTCCGGAAACGCACGGTTTGAGGGCGATCAGGCCATCGGCCCCAACCCCGGCGTGGCGGTCGCAAATCCGCGCGATCTGCCCGCGCTCCAGCCGCAGCGTTTGCGCCCGGTCATCCACCAGCACAAAATCATTTCCCGCCCCGTTCATTTTCGTGAATTCAACGAACATGAGCCACCCATAGCAGTTGCCGGCCCGGACTTCAAATGATAAGAGGCCCGGAGAAGGGCCTCAAATCCGCGCTTTACAGATTTTGGCCTGCTCCGCACATTAGCGGGCGTGTTGCTCAACGTCGCAAATAACGCGCTGCTGGCCGGGGGCTTGCGGGGGCCGGAGCTGGAGGGCCTCTCGTTGCCCAGATTGGAACGCGCCATCCAGCGGTCCCAAAGCTATCTGCTCAGCCAGCAAAAGCCCGAAGGCTACTGGATCGGCGAATTGATGGTGGATTGCACGCTGGTGGCCGATATGATCGCCTTTCACCATTGGGACGGGAAGGTGGACGCCGCCTGGCAGCGCAAGGCTGTCAAACATATCTTCTCCCTGCAACTCCCCGACGGCGGCTGGAGCATCTATCATGGAGGCCCGGCGGAAATCAACGCCACCGTCAAGGCCTACCTGGCCCTCAAGCTGGGCGGCGTCCCCGCCACCGACCCCCGCATGTTGCGGGCGCGCCAGACCGCCCGCAGCCTGGGCGGGGTGCCGCGCGTGAACACCTTCTCCAAATTATACCTGGCCCTCCTGGGCTTGTATCCCTGGAAGTACGTGCCCACGATTCCCTGCGAAGTCATCCTCATCGGCAAATGGTTCGGCGTGCATTTCTATGACATGAGTTCCTGGAGCCGCTCCATGCTCGTGCCTCTTTCCATCATCAACCATTTCAAACCCACCCGGCCCCTGCGCAACCAGGCGACGTTGGATGAGCTTTTTCCACTGGGTTTTCATGAGCGCGATTTGATGCTGGCGCCCGACCCCCAGCGATTTACCTGGCGCAATCTTTTCCTCTCACTCGACAAGCTCCACAAATTTGCTGAACATTTCGCCGCCCTTAAAATCCATCCTTTCCGCAAGCTCGCCTTGAAAAATGCCGAGAAATGGATGATCCAGCGTTTTGAGGGCAGCGATGGCCTGGCTGCGATTTTTCCTGGGATTCTCAATTCCCTCATCGCCCTCAAGGCCCTCGGCTATCCTGACGACCACCCGCTCGTGCGCCAAGGCGAGGAGGAACTCAAGAAGCTGGAGCACGAAACAGAGGAGAGCATCCGCATCGAGCCTTGCACCTCCCCGGTCTGGGACACGGCCATCGTCGCCATCGCCCTGCATGAGTCGGGCCTGAGCAGCGATCACCCGGCGCTGACCCGTTGCGTCGAGTGGCTCATCGCCCGCGAGGTCCGTTTCCGCGGAGACTGGCAGTACAAAAACCGCGCCCCGGTCGAGCCGAGCGGCTGGGTTTTTGAGTTCCACAACCAGTGGAACCCGGACGTGGACGACACGGCCATGGTGCTCCTGGCGCTGCGCAAAATCCCCACCGCCAATCCCCTGCGCCGCGACCAGTGCTTTCAACGCGGCCTCCAATGGATGCTCACCTTCCAATGCAAGGATGGCGGCTGGGCCTCCTTCGACAAGGACTGCACCAAAGGCATTCTGGAAAAAGTCCCCTTCGCCGACCACAACGCCATGCTCGACCCCGAATGCGCCGACATCACCGCGCGCATCCTCGAGTTGCTCGGCTACGAGAACTTCGACCTCCAGGACCCCCAGGTGCGCAAGGCCCTGGAATTCATCCGCGAACACCAGGAAACCGACGGCTCCTGGTACGGCCGCTGGGGCGTCAATTATATCTATGGCACCTGGCAGGTCCTCCGCGGCCTCCGTGCCCTGGGGCTGGACATGCGCGAACCCTGGCTCCTGAAGGCCCGCGACTGGCTGGAAAGCGTCCAGCATCAGGATGGCGGCTGGGGCGAACGCTGCGACACCTATGACGATCCGGTCTTCAAAGGCCAAGGCCCCAGCACCGCCTCCCAGACCGCCTGGGCCGTCATGGGCCTGTGCGCTTTTGGCGACCCCAACCGCCCCAGCATCCGCCGCGGCATGGATTACCTGGTGGGCGCCCAAAACCCCGACGGCACTTGGAGCGAGGCCGAAACCACCGGCACCGGTTTCCCGCGCGTGTTCTATTTGAAATACGACATGTATCGCAACAGTTGGCCCCTCCTGGCCCTGGCCACCTTTCGCAACCTCTTCAGTCTCACCGGCGTCAAACGCGGCCGCGCCGCGGCGGCGGAAATCATTCCCGCAAACCCGCCGCCCCCGCGCTCCGCGCAGCCGATTCTCCCGTGAGTTGGTTTTATCGCAGCATCCTCCGCCCGGTCCTTTTCGCGCAAGACTCCGAGAAGATCCATGACCGCACCCTCCGGGCGCTCGGTTGCGCCAGCCGCCACCCGCTCCTCTCCCGCCTGGCGGCCGCCTTTTATGCCGCCCCACAACTGCCCGTGGCCATCCTCGGTTTGCAATTTCCCAACCCTCTCGGCCTCGCCGCGGGCATGGATAAACTGGCCCAGGCCGTCCCCATCTGGCCCGCCCTCGGTTTTGGATTCAGCGAACTGGGCGGCGTCACCTGGCATCCCCAGCCGGGCAACCCTTCCCCGCGCCTCTTCCGCGCCATTAAAGACCAGGCCCTGGTCAACAGCATGGGCTTCAACAATCCGGGCGCGGAGGCCATGGCCCAAACCCTGGCCCAATGGAAAAAAGCCGGCCTTTGGCCCGCCCACCCCGTCGGCCTGAACCTCGGCAAATCCAAATCCACCCCTCTGGCCCGCGCCGCGGAAGATTACGCCAACTCCTTCCGTCTCCTCCGTCCCCACGCCGATTTCTTCGTCGTCAACGTCAGCTCCCCCAACACCCCCAACCTGCGCCAACTCCAGGACAAAGCCGCCCTGGACGAAATCCTCGCCGCCCTCCAGCAAATCCAGCAAGCCCCCGCCTCGGCCAATGCGCCTCCGCCACGCCCCATCCTCGTCAAAGTCGCCCCCGACCTTTCCTTCGAGGCGCTGGATGAAATCCTGGAATTAACCGGCCCGCGGCATGTGGCCGGCATCGTCGCCACCAACACCACCATCACCCGCCCCGATACTAGCGACCCGCAACTCCGGCGCGTCTATGCCGCGTCGGGCGGATTAAGCGGCCGCCCCCTCTGCGCCCGCAGCACCGAGATCGTCCGCCATCTTTGCCGTCAAACCCGCGGCGCCCTGCCCATCATCGGCGTCGGAGGCATTTTCAACGCCGCCGACGCCTGGGAAAAAATCACCGCCGGCGCCTCCCTGGTCCAGGTTTACACCGGCATGATTTATGAGGGGCCGTCCATCAACAGGCAAATCGTCAACGGCCTGCGCCGCCGCCTGGCCCAGGGCGGCTTCACCTCATGGCCCCAGGCCGTGGGATCGGCCGTTAAAACTTGAGTCCGTGCTTTGAAAAAAGCCGATGCTAACTTTCTGCCGGTCGTGCAGCGGGAACTGCGCGAAGGCGCGCGGCGCCCGTTCAATTACTGGCTGCGGGTGGCCGGCGCGACGGCGGGCGCGCTGCTCCTCTATGTGGTTCACCAGAGCGCCAGCGGCAATCAAGCCGCGCAAGGACTCCAGCTTTTCACCAGCTTGCATCTGCTGTTGCTGGCTTTGATTCTCGTCATGGTCCCCGCCATGAGCGCCGACTGCATCGCCCGCGAGAAACGGGAGGACACGCTGGGCCTGCTCTTCCTGACGCCGCTGACGGCGATGGGAATTGTGGCCGGCAAAGGGCTGGTCCAGGCCTTTCGCGCCTTCACCTTGTGGCTGGCGGTGCTGCCGGTCCTCATCATTCCCTGCCTCTCGGGCGGCGTCACCGGCGGCGATGTTGGCAGCGCCCTGACCCTCGAATTCTGCCTCACGCTCCTCTGTCTGGCGGCGGGCATCCTGGCGTCCTCCCTGGCCAAAGCGCGCGCCACCGCCTTTATTCTGGCGGCCGGTTTTGCGGTTTGGTTCGTGAGCCTTTTTGGCGGAATGCTCGGCCTGGGTTTTCTCTGGCAGGCGCGCGGACTGGGACAGCCTGTACAGTTGACACAGATAATGGGCTTAGGGCAATCCCTGATCGCCGGGCAACCGGGTGGAAACATTGCGATCGCCGCGCTGAATGGCCTGGTTGGCGTGACAGGCATCCAGCGTGGGGGAGTAACGACGACTTTCTTCCCAGATGGGAGCCGATTTATAACCGGCCCAAATGGGACTCAATACATTATGGCTGCCACAAATGGGACTCTATACATTATGGCTGCCACCCTGGTTCCCGTGGTCTCGTCGCAGGCGGGTTGGGCTTTCTATTTCTCCGCCCCGGCAACCCGCAACGTCTGGCGCGCGCTCCTGCTGGAATGCTGGCTGGCCGTCCCCCTGTTTTTTTCCTGGCCCTCCGCATTGCCGCGCGCCTGATGGCCGGTTCCTGGCAGGAGAAGGGGCCTTCCCCGCGGCGCGAAAGCTGGATCAAAACTTATTGCGTGCCGCTGGCCCGGCGGCGTTTCGCCCGCCAGATGCGGCGGACGCTGGAGTGGAACCCCATCGCCTGGCTCCAGCAGTATTCGTGGAAGGCGCGCGTGAGCAAATGGGGGCTTTGCCTGTTGTTTGTGTTGCTGGAATGCGCGGAAACCACCGGCAGCCCGTCCGAAATCCTGCAAGGCCAATCCCTGCTGCTGCTGATTCTGGCGGCGACCTTCACTTTTGTGGGCGTGAACGGTTTTTTGACGGAGAAAAAAAACGGGGCCTTGGAACTGCTCCTCGTCACGCCTCTGTCGCCCAATCAAATCATCTTTGGCCGCGTCTGGGGATTGTGGCAACAATTCCTGCCGGCAGGACTGACTCTCCTGTTCTTCTGGCTGGGTGCCGAACATCTGGTGCTCAACACCTGGACCTGGAGATATCCGCCTTTTAAAGATCCCGGAATGCTTTGGAACTTCCTCACCTCGCCCGTGTCGTGGGGCCTGGGGGTCGCGTATTCATTCCGAGGCTCATTTTATTCCTACCATTCATTTGATCCCATGGCCAATCCGGGCTTCCAGATCTTCGTCACGGCCATCGGATTTCTCACCCTGCCGGTCTTTGCCACCTACTTCGCCCTGCGCGTCAAGAATTTGTTTGTCGCCGCGGCGCTGACCTGGCTGGCGCTGCTGCTCTGCCCGTACTTTGCGTTCATGGCGCTGGGCGCCCTCTCCATTTTCTTCGACCGCCCGTTGATCCCGTCGGTGCTCTATGAGGGAGTCTTTCTGACCAGCCTGGCCTTCGCTCTGCTGGCCTGCTTCCTCCTCCGCCACAGCCTTTCCCGCCGGATTTATTCCTTCTGAATCACGGGGCCACGGCCGAAGCCGCCCCCGGCCGGGTTGGTCGAAACCCGTGGTTGGCTCAAATTCATCATTTTGGCCGGCTTGCTTCCGGCCAAGCGGGTGCTTGTCCTGGTGGAGGAGTGCGACCCGCTTTGCCGTATCTTGGGAAAGTCCATTGCGGCGGCCAAAGCCGGCAGAAGACAGTTGCCCGGCGACGGTCTGGAGACGACTCTTGCGATAACCGATGACAAATTTTCAATTCGCACCCGTGGTGCGCTTCCCTCTGTTGTTCTAACTACCAATTCTCAATTGAAAGGTCCGAAATCTTAAAGCGCTTCTTCGCCGACAGCAGTTCCCCAAAAAGTGAAATCCAGCCTGGCCGGATCAACGCCCTGTTTCCAGCATTGCATTGCTCCCGCCCTTGGACATACAGTGGCACTCATGATATGAAGACTAACGGGGCAATCCTAAAACTGCAGCGCTCCGCCGCCACCCAGGCCCCGCCCCGCCGCCTCAAACAATGAACACCGAGGAAAAGAACCGCCAACTCGCCGTCTTCCCCCGCTCCAATCCTCATCCCGTCCTGGAGTTCTCCTCCGACGGCCAACTCACCTACAGCAACGACGCCGCCCAGCGCATGGCCGCTTCGCTGGGCGAACAATCCATGCTCCCCATTTTGCCCCCCGACACCAAGGCCATCATCCACCAGTGCCTTCTGACCGGCGAAAACAAACTCAACCTCCACACCACCCTCAAGGATCGCACCATTGCCTGGTCCTTCATCCCCATCGCCGAGAGCAGGACGGTGCATTGCTACGCCAATGAAATCACCGAGCGCCTGGCCCTGGAGGCCCAGTTGCGCCATTCCGTCAAAATGGAGGCCGTCGGCCAGTTGGCCGCCGGCGTCGCCCACGATTTCAACAACATCCTCACCATCATTCAGGGCCATGCCGATCTGCTCTTGCAGGCGCAGCCTCTGCCCGCCGCCACCGAGAAGTCCCTCCGCCAAATCTGGTCCGCCGCCGACCGCGCCGGCAAACTCATCGGGCAGTTGCTCATGTTCAGCCGCAAACAAGTCATGCAGCCGCGCTTCCTCGACTTGAACGAAGTCATTTCCCATGTCGGCCCCATGTTGCAGCGCATGCTCGGCGATGCCATCACCCTGGAGTTTGCCTCCGTCCCAAACCTTCCCGTCGTCTATGCCGACGTGGGCATGATCGAACAGGTTCTGGTCAACCTCTCCATCAACGCCCGCGACGCCATGCCCGCCGGCGGCAAACTCACCCTCAGCGCCGCTCCCAGGGTGCTCGAACCCGTCGCCTGCGTCGTCAATCCCGAAGCGCGCCCAGGCCATTTCGTCTGCCTGAGCATCTCCGACACCGGCGCCGGCATGGACAACGCCACCTTGAGCCATCTCTTCGAACCCTTTTTCACCACCAAGGAAATCGGCAAAGGCGCCGGCCTGGGGCTGGCCACCGTCTATGGTATCGTCCAGCAACACCAGGGCTGGATCATCGTCGAGAGCAAGCTCGGCCTCGGCTCCACCTTCACCATTTTCCTCCCCTGCGCCGCCCGGGCCGCCGACCTCGCTCCATCCCCGGCCCAATCCCCGCTTTCCGCCGCCGTCGGCGACGAAACCCTCCTCGTCGTCGAAGACGAGCCGTCCCTGCGCGAGCTGGTCGTCCGCATCCTCCAGCTTTGCGGCTACCACATCTACCAGGCCAACGACGGCGTCGAAGCCATGGCCGTCTGGGAAAAGCACAAGGACGAAATAGATCTCCTCTTGACAGACATGGTCATGCCCGAGGGCATCACCGGCCGCCAATTGGCCGAACGCCTCCAGCGCGAAGACCCCGATCTGAAAGTCATTTACACCAGCGGCTACAGCCCCGGCATGGCGGGCAAGGACATTGCGTTGATGGAAGGATTCAACTTCCTGGCCAAACCCTATCCTCCCAGCCGCCTGGCCCAGGTCGTCCGCGAGTGCCTCGACGGAAAAAACGACCGCCACCCAAAAAAGAACTAGTCTGGTTTCAATAAAACTGTAGCCATAACACCCCCCAGGCTGCGATGGCCTGGTTGGCCGGTTGCGGCTGCTGTTTTATACCAGAGGCTCGGCAACCATTTGTCTCCACACACCGGACTACGTGTGGTACTTTTAACGAAGCTGCAACGTTGACATACCGCTGCGGCCCGCCGTCCCGCTCGCCCCGCTCCGGACGGGACTTTTACAACCGAGCTTGCCTGCCCTGAATCATTCCAAGGAGAGGTCGGTCATGACTACAGGAGCGTTCGTCTCGTTTCTGACCGGACCTTCATGGCTGCTCTGTCAGCCTTGTGGGCTGCACGGTAAATCAAGGCAAAAAGGGGTTGATCAAACCAAAAGAACTTGGAATTCATGCTTCCAAACGGCAAAACTGCAACCCCGCCGTCGTGCGTCATTCTGGCGCTTAAAATGCCCGTTTTCAATGGCATCGCGACATAATGTCCCTGATTCGCTGGCCAAAACTGCGCGTCATAAACTTTAAGTAACTTGCTATAAGCATGTTACATAAAAATGGACTTGGTGGTACCAAGTTTGCTTCTAAATTTAACGCTTTAACACAGCAAATAAAAAGTTATGCCAAAAGTCATTGGAATTGATCTAGGAACCACCAACTCATGCATGGCCGTCATGGAGGGTGGCGAACCTTTGGTTTTGGAAAACTCCGAAGGCAAACGCACCACTCCTTCCGTCGTCGCCTTCACCAAGACCGGCGAACGCGTCGTCGGCGACGCCGCCAAACGCCAGGCCGTCACCAACTCCCGCAACACTGTTTACTCCATCAAACGCTTCATGGGCCGCAAATTCGACGAAGTCCAGGAGGAAATCAAGCGCGTCCCATACAAGGTCATCCGCAGCGCCAACGGCGACGTCGCCGTCCAGGTCGAGGTGGATGGCAAGCCCAAGACCTTCACGCCCCCGGAAATTTCCGCCATGATCCTCTCCAAGTTGAAAGCCGACGCCGAAGTGCGGCTGGGCGAAAAGATCACCCAGGCGGTCATTACCGTCCCCGCTTACTTCAACGATTCCCAACGCCAGGCCACCAAGGATGCCGGCCGCATCGCCGGCCTGGAAGTCCTGCGCATCATCAATGAGCCTACTGCCGCCTCCCTCGCCTACGGTCTTGACAAGAAGAAAAACGAGGAAATCGCCGTCTATGACCTCGGCGGCGGCACCTTCGACATCTCCGTCCTTGAAATCGGCGACGGCGTCTTTGAAGTCAAAGCCACCAACGGCGACACCCACCTGGGCGGCGACGACTGGGACAACCGCCTGATGGATTGGATGCTCGACGAATTCAAACGCGATCAAGGCATGGATTTGCGCAAACAGCCCGACGCGCTCCAACGCATTAAGGAAGAGGCCGAAAAAGCCAAAATCGCCCTCTCCAGCGCCCAGGTGTATGAAATCAATCTCCCCTTCATCACCGCCGACGCCAGCGGCCCCAAGCACCTGAGCGCCAAGCTCACCCGCGCCAAGATGGAGCAAATCTGCGACGACCTCTTCGAACGCACCATCGGCCCCGTCAGGAATTGCTTGAAGGACGCCAATGTCACCGCCGACAAAATTGATGAATTGGTCCTCGTCGGCGGCATGACCCGCATGCCCCGCGTCGTCGAAACCGCCGAAAAGCTGGTCAGCAAACCGCCCCATCAGGGCGTCAACCCCGACGAAGTCGTCGCCGTCGGCGCGGCCATCCAGGCGGGCGTCCTCAAGGGCGAGGTTCGCGACGTTCTCTTGCTCGACGTCACTCCCCTTTCCCTCGGCATCGAGACCCTGGGCGGCGTGTTCACCCGCCTCATCGAGCGCAACACCACCATTCCCACCCGCAAATCGGAAATCTTTTCCACCGCCTCTGACAACCAGCCCGGCGTGGAAATCCACGTCCTCCAAGGCGAACGCCAGTTCTCGCGCGACAACAAGACCATCGGCAAATTCAACCTCTCCGACATCCCTCCCGCCCCGCGCGGCGTCCCCCAGATCGAGGTCACCTTCAACATTGACGCCAACGGCATTCTGGACGTCAGCGCCAAGGACCTGGGCACCGGCAAGGAACAAAAAATCACCATCACCGCCAGCAGCGGCCTCTCCAAGGACGAAATCGAAAAGATGCGCAAGGACGGCGAACTGCACGCCGAGGAAGACCGGCAAAAACGCGAAGAAGTGGAGACCCGCAACGAGGCCGAAAACGCCGTCTATCGCAGCGAAAAAATGCTCAAGGACAACGCCGGCAAAATCTCCCCCGCCGACAAGGAAAAAATCGAAACCGCCGCCAAAGCCGTCCGTGAGGCCTTGAAAGGGACCGACGCCGCCGCCATCAAGTCCGCCAGCGAAAAGCTCAACGAGCAGTGGCAGGCCGCCTCCGCGGAAATGTACAAGGCCGCCTCCGCCGAATCCGCCAAAGCGCGCTCCAGCCAGGGACAACCCGGCCCGAAACCCGGCCCTGCCCCCGATGCCGGCGGCGCCAAAGAGGAAGGCCCAATCATTGACGCCGAAGTGGTCGAGGAGAAGAAATAATTGCCGCAGGCGGGCGTTGCGACCAGGTTTTCCCGCTCGCCAGTGCGGCGGCGTTCAAAAAAACAAATGAAATAGAGTATGGGATCCTTTTACATAGGCTGCAAAGTCGAGAACCACAAGGACCAGACGAAATCTGCCCTCGTTCCACGGTTGCTCGTGGGTTCCGGCAGCGAATATACCTGGCTCCCGGAAGAAGTGCTCAAACAGATTGGCGTCCAGCCGGTGAAAAAAGATATGCAGATTCAAATGGCCAACGGCCAGATTATCACCCGCTCCGTCGGCTATGCCATTTTGCGGGTCGCGGCCTTGGAGACCATTGATGAAGTGGTCTTTGCGCGGAAGGGCGATCTGAATTTGCTCGGCGCCCGCTCGCTCGAAGGGATGAACGTCCACGTGGACTCCCGGCGAAAACGCATCGTCGCCGCCGGACCGGTGGTCGCGGCCTGAAAAATTTCCCGCTCGCGAGTGCGGCGGGGCTTTGATTCGAAAGCGAACAAAAACAGAAAAACAAAAACAGAAAGACACCTATGGCAATCAATGTTAAACCCCTCGGCGACCGGGTTCTTGTCGAACCGGCCGAAGAGAAGGAAGTCAAAAAAGGCGGCATCATCATCCCCGATTCCGCCAAGGAAAAACCTACTGAGGGCATCGTCATCGCCCTCGGCACCGGCAAAACCGACGACAACGGCAAAAAAATCCCGTTCGAAGTCAAAAAAGGCGACCGCGTCCTCGTCAGCAAATACGGCGGCACCGAAATCAAACTCAACGACAAGGAATACAAAATCCTCAGCTCCGACGATATCCTCGCGATCATCGAATAAACCCAACCTTAACAGTCAAATAGAAAGAATAAACACTTATGGCAGCAAAACAACTTGTTTTCGATGAAGCCGCCCGCCAGGCGCTTCTCAAGGGCATCAACAAACTGGCCCGCGCCGTCATCGCCACCCTCGGCCCCAAAGGCCGCAACGTCGTCCTCGACAAAAAATTCGGCTCTCCCACCGTCACCAAGGACGGCGTCACCGTCGCCAAGGAAATTGAGCTCGAAGACCCCTATGAAAACATGGGCGCCCAAATGGTCCGCGAAGTCGCCAGCAAGACCAGCGACGCCGCCGGCGATGGCACCACCACCGCCACCGTCCTGGCCGAGGCGATCTATTCCCAGGGCTTGAAGTTCGTCACCTCCGGCGCCAACCCCATCAGCATTCAGCGCGGCATCACCAAGGCGGTCGAGGCCGCCGTTGAGCACCTCAACAAGATCAAAAAGAACGTCAAGGACAAGGAGGAGATCAAGCAGGTCGCCACCGTCTCCGCCAACTGGGACACCGCCATCGGCGAAATCATCGCCGACGCCATGGATAAGGTCGGCAAAGATGGCACCATCACCGTCGAGGAGGCCAAGTCCATCGAAACCACTCTCGACGTCGTCGAAGGCATGCAGTTCGACAAGGGCTATCTGTCTCCTTACTTCGTCACCAACGCCGAGACCATGGAGGTCAAGATGGAGGACGCCTATATCCTCATTTATGAAAAGAAAATCAGCAGCCTCAAAGATTTGCTCCCGCTGCTCGAAAAGGTCGCCAAGATTAGCAAGCCCCTGCTCATCATCTCCGAGGAGGTCGAGGGCGAGGCCCTGGCCACCCTGGTCGTCAACAAGCTCCGCGGCACCATCAATGTCTGCGCCGTCAAAGCCCCCGGCTTCGGCGACCGCCGCAAGGCCCTCTGCGAAGATATCGCCACCCTCACCGGCGGCAAGTTCATCAGCGAAGACCTCGGCGTCAAGCTCGAAGGCGTCGGCCTGGAAGACCTCGGCCGGGCCAAGAGCATTGTGGTGGACAAGGACAACACCACCATCGTCGAAGGCAACGGCAAGTCTTCCGACATCCAGGGTCGCGTCAACCAGATCCGCCGCCAAATCGAGGAGACCACTTCCGATTACGACCGCGAAAAATTGCAGGAACGCCTCGCCAAGCTGGCCGGCGGCGTGGCCGTCATCAACGTCGGCGCCGCGACTGAAACGGAAATGAAGGAAAAGAAGGCCCGCGTCGAAGACGCTCTGCACGCCACCCGTGCCGCGGTGGAAGAAGGCATTGTCCCCGGCGGTGGCGTCGCCCTACTGCGCTGTCTGCCCGCCCTGGAGGCCCTCAAACTCGAAGGCGACGAGCAAATCGGCGTGGATATCGTCAAGCGCGCCATTGAAGAGCCGCTACGCGCCCTGGCTCACAACGCCGGCGTGGAAGGGTCCATCGTCGTCCAGGAAGTCAAGCGCCGCAAAGGAAACGAAGGTTACAACGTCACCACCTGTCAATACGAAGACCTGGTGAAAGCCGGCGTGGTTGACCCCAAGAAAGTCACCCGCACCGCGTTGCAAAACGCGGCCTCCATTGCCGGTCTGTTGCTCACCACCGAGTGCCTGGTCACCGAACTGCCTGAGAAGGAAAAGCCGTCGCCTGGTGGCGGCCACGGAGGCGGCATGGGTGGCATGGGTGGCGGCATGGATTACTGAGCTTGGCGGAGGAACTGGGTAACAACCCGGCGAGGCTGGCATTGCGCCAGCCTCGCTCTTTTTTATTCGGAGCTTCCAATCAACCGCATTCGGCCCGCTTCAAGGCGGACTGTGCGTGGCCGGCTCCCCGCGCAAACAGGCGCGGCTAGAGCATTTCAATAAATAGTGTAGCCATTTTAGAGAAGTGTGGTATGGTCTGTCCATGCGAACGCTTTCTTTGGATCTCCGTGAGCGAATCCTTGTTTCCTACGACCGTGGCGAGGG
>JBEKOF010000057.1:0-20556 GCA_049522055.1 Verrucomicrobiota bacterium
GCCCCCGCCTTCAAATCCCCCGCCCCGAAGACCACCCGCTGGAGGCGCGCCTGGACCATCGCTCCGGCGCACATCGGGCAAGGTTCCTTGGTGACGTAGAGCGTCGCATCGCTCAGGCGCCAGTCCCCGACAGCCTCCGCCGCCTGGGTCAGCGCGAGCATCTCGGCGTGGGCCGTGGCGTCCTTGAGCAATTCCACCTGGTTAAAGGCGCGCGCAATAATCCGCCCTTGTCGGACGATGACAGCCCCGACCGGCGTTTCCTCCGCCGCCAGGGCGCGCGCGGCCTGCCGCAACGCCTCCCCCATGAAATAGTGGTCGCTCTGCAGGTCCACCAACGGTTCTTCAGGTTCTATCATGGTATTTCAGGATGGATGCCTCCGTCGTCCACCGGCGCCTGCCCCCCAAAAAACAATGGCAATGGGCGGAAAAAAAACCGCCGCGATGCCGCCAGAACAACGGCCAAATCTGTTCGGCATCCGTTTGCGGGACTGGGAGCGAAGGAATTTGGGCGGAGGCAAAAAAGCCGAAAGTGCCTTCGCGATGCGCGCGAGGCAATTTCTCAAGGCGCGGCCTGACCTCGAACAGAAACATCAGCCAATGGGCCTTTCCCTGGTAACCGCGTTCGCTGACCAGGCCGGTCAGATGCAAGTCCGCCGGACGCAAGGAAACGCCAATTTCCTCCCCGGCTTCGCGGCAGCCGCAGGCAAAGGGCGACTCGCCCGCGGCCATTTCAAGCTTGCCGCCGCACGGGCTCCAGAGGCCGCGGTTGGGCTCCTGCGCGCGCCGCATCAGGAGCACTTCATCCGCGCGATTGAAGCAGTAGAGCAGCGTGGAGATTTTGTAGGGCAACGACATGCAAATCAGCGAAATATCCGCTTCCAGCGGGAAAATACGCCCAAGCCGGGGCCTTGGAAAGAAAATGCTGGCGGTGCGGGACCAAGTTCTGCTATTACGGAAAAAACAGAAAAGGCAAATACGACCTGACTGAAGCCAAAATCGAATCATGAAATCATTTGCAAAACACGCCTGCGTCCTTCTCCTGGCCGTCTGCGCCTGCGGCAACGTGATGTTGGCCCAAACCAACACACCGGCCACCACCAACAAACCGCCAGTCGCCGCGCCTCGGTTGGTCAGGCGATTTATCGGCAAGATCGCCACCGTCAATGCTCAAGCCAAAACCTTCACCGTGGATAGCGCCCCCGCCGATCCGGTCCTGGTCATCTCCCAGACCCGGATCACCAAGGACAAAAAGCCCGCCACTTTCGAGGACCTTGCCGTGGGGCAGACGGTTACCGGCGCCAAGCACCAGGATGCCTCGGGCACCTGGGTGGCCACCACGGTGGCCGTGGCCGTGCCAAAACCACCCACTGTGGATCCGACGGTGAAGTAAGGACTCGCGAAAAAGCCGGCTGGGATGGACTCCGGCTCCGTTTACAACGTTTCCCCTCAGAGCCGCCACCAGCCTTTGCTGGGGTCAACGGTCGCTCCACCCGCCTCGCCCTGGCGCATCTGGTCCACCAGCAAATGGCTGCGGGCCGATTCCAGCGCCATGACCAATTCATCGTAGGTGTCAAAGCGTTCGGACGGATGCTTGGCCATCGCCCGCGCCAGGGCATTGCTGGTCAGTTGGGTGATTTCCGGCGCCACCAGGTTAGGCGGCGTCAGCGGCGTGTGCACGTGCGCGGACACCACCTCATCCACCGTTCCTTCGAATGGCACATGCCCGGTCAGGGCATGATACAAGGTGCCGCCAAGACTGTACATGTCCGAATGGAAATCCTCGCCCTTGCGCTCGAGTTTTTCCGGGGCCACGTAATAAACCGTTCCCCAAATATGCTCTTCCCAAGTGTTGTCCTCGGCGGCCTTGACCAGCCCAAAATCAATGAGCTTGGGTTCCCCTTCCGCGTTGTAGAGGATGTTTCCCGGCTTGATGTCGCGGTGGAGCAGATTGTGTTTCAGGGCGGTGGCCAGGGCGGACGAAATTTTGATGCCGACATTCAGCACATCCAGTTCCGGGACGCGCCCCTCGTTTTCGATGCGGCTGTCCAGGCTGCCGTGATCGGCCAGCTCCATGACCAGATAAGGCTGTCCGTCGAATTCATCGAAACTGTAAATATGAATGATGTTGGTGTGGTTGAGCGAGGCGCCGGCGCGGGCTTCGCGGTAAAAGGCCTGCAGGCTGGCCGGGTCGGCGGCCATTTCGCGCTTCATCATCTTCAGGGCCACTTCGCGCTCCAATTTCACATCGTGCGCGGTATAGACGGTGCCCATGCCGCCGGAAGCGATGATCGTGCGCAATTCAAAATTGCGCAGCATGACCGGCAGCATCACCGCATGCCCGCATTTGCTGCAAGGTGTGACGGCAAACGGGGCCAGATCACCCGCAATGAACGTTCTGGCTTTGCAACGTCCGCAAGTGACCATCTTCAACGGCTTGCTTGCTTGAGCGCTCCCATTACTCACTCTGCAAGCATACCATGCGGCGCGGCGGTGACAAGTCGAAGTTGGCCGCGCTGTTTGTATCAATTCACAAACAGGAAGCGACTCGTGACCCCGGGATCATCGGCCCACTGGCCGTCCACGAAGAAGCGGAATGGATACCGGCCAGGCCGCAACGCCAGTTCCAACAGCCATCGCCCGCCTCCGCAATGCCGCAATGGCGTGGCGGAGGGACGCCAGTTGTTGAACGAACCGGCAATAAAGACCTGCTTGGCATCTGGAAAAAACCAATCGAATGAGACCCGTTTCGTTTCCGGGACACCGGGTTCCTCGGCACCACCGCAGACCGCTTTGGCCGCGTCGTTTGCTTTTGAGCCGGAAACGGATCCTTCCTTCGCGTTCTTCCTGTGTCCGCGCGCCCGCGAAGAAGCCAGGGCCGGTGTTTTGAATTTACGCGCCGCAATCAATGTTTTCATTCGATTCTCCTTCATTTTGAAACCGTCTCGGGACCTTCAAATGGCGAGGCGCGCGATACGACGATGAATCGCCAACGGCGCCTGAATTGTTTGCCGGTGTTTTGGCCTGCCTCTTCCCGCGGCGGCTTTTGTCTCCTCAGAAACTTCCACCAACTCGTCCCGCGCATCCGGGGGCAAATAGAGGTAACGCCCGCAATTATCGCACATTTGGATGTCGGTGGCGTGCATCAGCGTGATAATGGCGCCAATGGGAATCCGCATATGGCAACCCATGCACACTTGATGGCGCACGGCCGCGATTCCCTTTTTGCCCCGGTCGGCCAGACGATCATAGTGCTCGAGGATGGGCAAGGGGATTTTCTGACGCAGTTTGGCAATCGCCGCTTCCGCACTGCTGTCGCTGACGTTGCCAAACTCCAACTCTTGCAGATTGAGCAGATTTTGTAAAAAATCTTTCATGGGGTGGTTCAATGGAGGGCGAAAACATGTAACAAAGAAAGAGAACCGGCGCCGGGTTCCTCCATCTTTTCAGCGCCGATTCTTGGATTCATATGTCTTGGGCCAGGCCGGGTCAGTGCTGTTTGCGCCCCTGGCGTTTGAAACCCTTCTGTGTCGCCGACGCCGTCGTCGGTGTGCCTGCTGTTTGGGGTTGCTTTTGGGCTTCGGGACCTTTCATTGTCACCGGCGCCGTCGTCGGTGTGCTCGCTGGTTGGGATTGCTTTTGGGCATCGCAACATGAAGCGGGTTTGCAGTCGCTGCCAGCCGGAGTGGCGGTTGCGGTGGACGGAATGTTGGCGGTTTCGCTCATAGTATTTCTTTTTTGTTTGTTTGCTGCATTCAAGCGCAGTCAGGTGTACCTAACGCAAGAGACATGCCAGCCCAATCTGCGGATCGGAGTGGAATATAAAGCGTTGTTTTGCAGCGCGATGCAGCGAATGGAGACAATGGCGTTTCGCCTGCGATAGTTCGCAACTTGGAACTTCTCGAAGCTGAATTGCGAATTCTCGCTTTTCAAAAATCCTCAAATCTGTCGCACGCGATGAGCAAGTCTAGTGAAGAAGTTGGCAACAAACGGTTAGTGTCGTTCTTTTCAGCCGCAGTAAGCTTGGCTGTGGCAGAAGGGCCATTTTTGATGTCCAAATGTTCCCGACGCCCCGCGTCGCCCGACTGCCAACCAATGACTTATGCAATTGGCTCCTGACTATGAGCCGGAGTTCGATTCGTTGAGAGATCTCCTGCTGGAGATTGCGCTGGAGCGATCGGTGGAGCATCTGCTGCGCAAGGTCGTGCAAAGGCTGGCCGCCCGTCCGCACGCTGTGCTGGCGCGACTCTGGTTGCTCGAAAAGGGCGATCTTTGCCCTTCCTGCCCCATGCGTTCCCGGTGCCCCGATCAGGCCCGCTGCCTGCACCTGGTCGCCAGCGCCGATTCTTCGGTGGGAGAACCAAAGCAGGAGGCGCGGCCAACGGAGGGGGAACCTCGCCGCATCCCCGTCGGCGTCGGCGCGATTGGCCGGATTGCTTCCACCGGACTGCCTCTGGTCAGCAACAATCCCAGCGAGGAAATTGACGGTCTCGGAGAGGGGGGATGGGCGGGCTATCAGGACATCCGTGGTTTTGGCGCGCAGCCGATTATTTTTCAGAACGAAATTCTGGGAGTCATTGCGCAGTTCAACCGCATTCCAACCCCGGATCATTCCCCCGCCTGGCTGAGAATTTTTGCCGATCATATCGCCACCGCCATTGTCAATGCGCGCGCTTTCGAAGAGATTGAGCAACTGCGGGCGCATCTGGAACTGGAAAACACATTTCTTCAGGAGGAGGTCCACGAAGCCAAAGCCCTTGGCGAAATGATCGGGCAGAGCCCCGCCTTGAAGAAGTTGCAGCGCCAGGTAGAAATGGTGGCCCGCACCGACGCCTCGGTGCTGATCCTGGGCGAATCGGGCACCGGCAAGGAGCTGGTCGCCCGGGAAATTCACAAGAAGAGTCGGCGCGGCCAGCGGCCGTTGATCCGGGTCAATTGCGCTTCGATTCCCAGAGAGCTTTACGAAAGCGAGTTCTTCGGACACGTCAAAGGCGCGTTTACCGGCGCCTTCAAAGATCGCGCGGGCCGTTTCGAGGCCGCCCAAGGCGGCACCTTGTTCTTGGATGAAGTGGGCGAGATTCCCCTGGAGCTCCAGAGCAAATTGCTTCGGGTCTTGCAGGAAGGACAATATGAACGGGTCGGCGAAGAGAGAACCCGCACGGTGGACGTCCGCATCATCGCCGCCACCAACCGGGATCTGCCCAAGGATGTGGCCGCCGGGCGCTTCCGGCAGGATCTTTATTATCGCCTCAATGTTTTTCCGATGAAAGTGGCCCCGTTGCGGGAACGCAAAGAGGACATCGCTCTGCTGGCCGCTCATTTTCTTGATCAAGCCATTCGCAAACTCAAGCTCCCCTCTGCCCGCCTCACCCAGTCGCATATCGCCCAGTTCCGAAACCATGATTGGCCCGGCAACGTGCGCGAATTGCAGAACATGATCGAACGCGCATTGATCCTTGCCCAAAATGGAGTGCTTTGGTTTGACCTCCCGGAAAACCAGAAGGCGATCCCGCCCGCGCCCGTTGCTCCGGTCGTTGCTCAGGGAGCCGGGCCGGTGATTCTGAGCGATGCCGAGCTGCGCCAGCGTGAGCGCGATAATATGCTCGCCGCTCTGCACAAAACTGCCTGGAAAATACACGGGGCAGGCGGCACGGCCGAACTCCTGGGCGTCAAGCCCACGACCTTGATTTCCCGCATCAAGAAATTGGGACTCAAGAAGCCGCTTGCAAAAGCGGCTCTTGCCGTCCCCGGCGGATGACGCCGCCTGGCTCAGTCGTCCGTTCCTTTGAGATTGGGTGACAGATTTCAGGGGGGCTTCAAATGCTCGCCTTAGTGCGAGAACCCGCAGTTAGTTGCGAGTAGTTGCAATCTGCGAATCTTCGCAAATTCCAGGCACACCCATCGCAATCATGGATGGTGTTGAACATCAGGGACTTCAGGAACTGCGTTTGGTTGGCACAGGGATTGCGCATCCACTGGCACATGTGATGCCAGCCGACAGTTACTATTGAGGAAACTAAAATCGTTATGTTGCGTCTATCTCCTGTTGAACCCAAACAAGTTAGCAAAGAATTGCGGGGCATTTGGGACGGCGGCCAAAATGGCTTTGAAGAAGTCCCGACTTTTCTGAAGATTCTGGCTCGGTCTCCGGCGGCGGCGCTGGCCTATGGGCGGGTGTCCGGCGCGCTGGCTCGAGGCCGGCTTTCAGCGCAAGAGCGCGAACAGATCGCGCTGGCGGTGGCGGAAATAAACGGATCCAATTATTGCCTGCGCGCGCATACGGCGCAGGGCAGAATTTGCGGGTTGACCGAGGAGGAAATTGAGTATTCCCGCCGGGCGGCGGCGCCAGAGCCAAAAGCCGCCCAGATGTTGCGTTTTACCCAGCTCATCGTTCTGCAACGCGGGGAAATCAGCGACGAGGACCTGGGCGCATTACGCAAAGCAGGGTTTACGGATGAGGAAGCCATTGAGATTGTCGCCAATATTGCCCTGAATATCTTCACCAACTACTTGAACATCCTGTCCAAGACAGCGGGGGATTTCCCCGCCATCGCAGACGGGCCGCCGGAGTCTCTTCTAAGAGAATCCACACAAGCGCCAGCCTGAAGAATCCGGCGCATAGGCGCGCGGAGAAGGGGCTTGGAAATTCCTCACGGCATTTTTATGGCGATGTGATTGCGTTGGAGGGTGGCGCCCTCGTCCAGGGCCAGTTGTTCCAGGGCGATGTTGTAATCAGCCAAGGCGCGGATTTCGGCCGAGCGGGCGGTGGTCAGGTTGTTCTGGAGTTGGAGAACTTCAAAGCTGGTGGTCGAACCGGCAGTCAACCTGGCCTGCCCGGCGCGGAGAGCGTCTTCGTCGTATTCGCGCGCTTTGCGGGTGGCGGCCACGCGCAGCAAATCGGAGCGCACGGTCTTGACATCATTGTCCACGGCCATGACGATGGTGGTTTCGATCTTTTTGAGTTGGAGGAGGACCTGCTGCAGGCTGGCCTTGGCCGACCTGTAGGCGTTGCGGGCGCCGGTGTTTTCCAGCGGGATGGTCAGGGCCAGGCCGTAGGAATACGCTGGATCGGCGCCTTGGCGAAGGGTATCCAAAGTCTGCCCCCACATGGCGCCGACGGAATTAAGACCATAGCTTCCCTTGAGATCCAGTTCCGGGTAAAGCTGGTTTTGGGTGTATTTGATGGCCAGGTGTTGCTTTTCCACGTTGATTTTGGCCTGGAGCATTTCGGGGCGCGAATCCAGGGCGTTGCGCAAGCACTGGGAAAGGTCGGGATTTTCCGGCAGGGCCAGCAAGGTTTCCACAGGCACGGGTGTGACATCGCGCCACTCATCCAGGTGGAGAGCCAGGAGGGATTTAATGGTGTTCTCCTGGACGGCTTGGGCCAGTTGGGCCGCCAGAAGATCGGCCTGGCTGCTGGCGACCTGGGATTCGGCCTGCCTTTGATCCAACGGGGCCAGGGCGCCCAGTTGCACCTTTCGGGTGTTTTCGTCCGCCAGTTGCTGGGCCAGCTTGACGGCCGCAAGCTCGACTTCCACGTTTTCGCGCGCGGCGATGAGGTTGTAATACGCGGCCTTGACGTTATTGATCGTGGTCTGAATCTGAAGGCGCAGGGCCAACTGGTCGCTGCGGAGGGTTTGGCGGGAGAGTTGAATTTGATAGCGGGTGCTGTCTGTCCAGAAATTCTTCAAGATCGGCTGCGACAGCGTGATAGTGGGAGTGGCGTTGTATTGGCTGAAGGGAGTAGTTTGCTGGCTTAAAGGTGTGGTCAAATCGTAGCTCAGACCGAAGGGCAGCATGCCGGACAGGTTGGGTGTGTAGTTGTTGACCGCCGTGGTGTACGAAGGAAAAACTTCGCCCAGGTAGAATTGCCCCGGCTGGGTGTTGAACGCCCTGGAGAGGCTGAAGGAGAAGGCTGGATCGTAGGCCGAGAAGAGGCCGTTCAAGGCGAACTGGTCAACGACAGGCGTGTATTGCGTGATCAGAATGTCCAGGTTGTTGGTCAGGGCCATTTGGATCACCTCATCCACCGTCAGCAGGCGCGATTTGGCGGTCGCCTCGCAAGGCGGCTCGGATTGGGCGCGGGAGGTGAAGGAAAGCGGGGAAGAGCAAAGCCCGGCCAGCGCCAGTGCCAGCGCGGGGAGAGCGTGACGAAAGGGATTAATTGTAAGAGTCATGGCATTGGTTCAATTAAGGCATGGGCTACTCGTAGCGCAAGGAATCAATCGGGTCCAGGTTGGCCGCCTTGTGCGCCGGATAGGTGCCGAAGAGGATGCCCACCAGCGAACAGATGCCCAATCCGATCAGCGCCCAATCCATGGGAATGACGGGCGAGAGTTGCATGAGTTTGGCGACAAAGTCGCCGCCCACCACGCCCAACCCCACGCCGATCACCCCGCCGACTTCGCACAAGACGATGGCTTCAAAGATGAATTGCGTCATGATGTTGCGCTTTTTGGCACCAATGGCCCGGCGGATGCCGATCTCGCGCGTCCGCTCCGTGACGGAGACGAGCATGATGTTCATAATGCCGATGCCCGCCGCCAGGAGGGCTATGGAACTGATCAGGCTCACCCCCAGCCGCACTTTGAAAGTGAAGGATTGAATCTGTTCCATCACCGAATCGTTGGAGAAAATCTCAAAATCATCCGGCCGGCCCGGCGGCACCTTGCGCAGAAGCCGCATGATGCCGCGGACCTGCTCCACGGTGTCGTCATAATCCGCCTGGCTGGGCGACTGCACCAGAATACTGATGTTGATCCAGCGCTTGTCGTCGTAGCGGTTCAAACCGGTGGTCAGGGGAATAATGGCAAAATTGTCCTGGCGGCCGCCGGCGGAGGCGCCTTTGGATTCCAGGACGCCGACGACCTGGTATCGGCTCCCGTTGAAAATGACTTCTTCGCCCACGGCCGAACAGTGCGGGAACAAATTGGTGGCCAGACTGCCGCCCAGGACGCAGACATCCCGCTCGTTGTCCACATCTGAATCCGCCAGGGCGCGCCCATCCTCCACGTCCCAGTCCTGCGCCGGGAAACTGCCCGGCGTCTCCCCCAAAAGGGAGACATTGGGAGGGCCTTTGGAGTAACGCGAGGTCATCTTGCCGCTTTCCAACTCCTCTTCCAAGCCCACGCTGCGCGGCAAGGTGGCGCGGCTGGCCAAGGCCAAGCCCTGCTCCAGCGTGATGTTCTTGCGCCGCCAATACTGCTGGCCCCCGGCGGGGCTGTCAAATTGAACCTTGGGCCATTTCTGCACGACGAAGGTGTCGCCGCCCAATTGGGCCATGTTTTTTTCAATGTCCTTTTGCATCGCCCGCATGATGGTCATGACGACGATGATGGAGAAGACCCCGATCATCACGCCGACCAGGGTCAGGGCGGAGCGCAACTTGTGCGCGACCAGGGCGCCCATCGCCATGCGGAAGCTTTCCCGCAGTTCGCCGGCCAGGATACTGAAGAATTTCATTGGAACGATTTCACAATTCCCTATTCATTGCGCAGCGCCTCCACCGGGTCCATGCGCGCGGCCCGCCAGGCGGGCAGGAATCCCGAGACCACCCCTGTCAATAATGACACCAACACCGCCACCAGGACCACCGGCAGGGAAAGGGAGGCGCGAAAGAAATGGGACAGGAGCAGGGTGAGGCCAAACACGATGGCCAGGCCGACCAGCCCGCCCAGCAGGCAGATGCTGGCGGCTTCCATGAGGAACTGAAGCAAAATGGTGCGGCGCTTGGCGCCGATGGCTTTGCGCACTCCGATCTCGCGCGTCCGCTCCGCCACCGAGACATACATGATGTTCATGATGCCGATGCCCCCCACGAAGAGCGACAAGCCGGTCACCGCCAAACCCGCCGCCGCGATGGTTCCGGCCAGATGATTGAAGACCTTGATGGCTTGCTCCTGCTGGTTGATGGCGAAATCGTCCGGGGCACCCGGGGCGACGTGGCGGACTTTGCGCAGCGCGCCGCGCAATTCCTCCTTGGCATCCTCCAGATGGGCCAGATCCACAGCCTTGACCTGGATTTCAAAATCGGGATTGCGCCAGTAACCCATGAGCATCTGCTGAACGGGAATGATGGCCTCATTGTCCATGCTGACCAAGCCCATGAAACTGCCCCGTTTCTCCAGCACGCCCACCACTTCAAGCCAGCGGGGGCCGATCCGGATTTTCTTGCCGATGGGAGATTCCCGGATGAAAAGATTGGTGGCCACATCATGGCCGATGACGCAGACGGGCCGCCCTCCCGCCGAGTCCGCCGCCGTGAGAAACCGGCCCTCGTCCATCTCCAAACCAGCGGTCATGAGATACTGCTCGGTCGTGCCGAAAATTGTCACCCCCCCCGCGCTGCGGTTCTTGTAACGGATAGACCGGCCGGTCTCCACCACCGGAGCCACCGCGCTGGCCAGGGTCAATTGTTTCTCCACGGCTTTGACCTGGGCGAGCGTGATGTCCCGCCGGTGGTTTTCCTTGGTCCAGTCCTCGTCGTTGTCCACGAACCAGTCTATGCGGTTGGCATAAAGCACATCCGCCCCCAAAGTGGAAATACTCTCGCGGAACGAGCGGTTGAGGCCGTCAATGGCCGCCCCCATCAGGGTGACGCTGACGATGCCGATGATGATGCCCAGGGTCGTCAGCCCCGCCCGCAATTTGTTGGCCCGGATGGCGTCCCAGGCAATGAAGAGGCCCTCCTTGATCTCAGTGAAAAAATTCACGCCCCTGCCTCCGCTTTCTTGACAGCATCGTCGCTGGCGATCAGCCCGTCCCGGATGCGAATGATGCGCCGGGCGTGCCGGGCGACCTCCTCCTCGTGGGTGACGACAAAGATCGTGTTGCCCTTTTCGGACAGGATCCTCAACAGGGCCATGATTTCCTCGCCGGTTTTGGAATCCAGGTTGCCGGTAGGCTCGTCGGCCAGGATGATGGAGGGGCTGTTGACCAGGGCGCGCGCGATGGCCACCCGCTGGCGTTGTCCGCCGGACATTTCGTTGGGCTTGTGATGGATGCGGTCCGCCAGGCCGACGCTGCCCAGCACTTCCAAGGCGGCGTGGCGGCGGTCCCTGGAATTCATCCCCGAGTAAATGAGGGGCAATTCCACGTTGCGCAAGGCGTCCGCGCGCGGCAGCAGGTTGAAGGTCTGAAAAATGAAGCCGATTTCCCGGTTGCGGATTTCGGCCAGTTGATTGTCATTCAGATCGCTGACGTTGGTTCCGTTCAATTCATAGGCGCCCGCGGTGGGGGTATCCAGGCAGCCCAGCAAATTCATCAGCGTGGATTTCCCCGACCCCGACGGCCCCATGATCGCCACATATTCGCCGCGTTGGACTTCCAGGGAGACATCGCGCAGGGCATGGATGGTCTCCCCGCCCATTTGGTAAAGGCGGGTGATATGTTCCAGGCGGATCAAGCTCACGGGCGGTGTCCTGTATAAAAACTTGGGGGTCAGTTGGCGGCGGGTTTAGGCTCCTTGCTTCCTGCCGCCGCGCCGCCTTTCACAATTTTTTTCCCGTCTTCCAAATCATGGTTGATGGCTTTGGGGCTGCCCGTGACCACCGTGTCGCCTTCGCGCAGGCCCTCCGTAATTTCATAGTAATTGTCATCGCTGATGCCGTATTTGACTGCCGCTGTTTTGACGTGGTCGCCCTCCACCACAAAAACGACATCCACCGGTTTGGGTGGCTCGCCCGGTTTGCCGGGAGAATTGGTGTCGGCAGGGGAACTGGCGGGCGGGGCATTGCTGGTGAGCGGAGCGTTGCTGGTGAGCGGAGCGTTGCTGGCGAGTGGAGCGTTGCTGGCTGGCGGAGCGTTGCTGGCCGGCGGGGCATTGCTTGTGGCGGCGGTCGGAGAATTCGTCAGTCCCGCCGCCGGGTGGGGCAGGCGGGTGGTGATGCATTGAATCGGCACGCTCAGGGCATTGGTGCGGTAACGGGTTTCAATCTCGGCCGTGACTGACATTCCCGGCCGAAAATCCTCCTTTTCTGTCACGCGAATTTTGACTTGGAACTTGGTCGCGTCGGTGGAGCTGGAGGCGGACCCGCCGGCTGTGCCGGTGTCGTTGTTATTGGCCGAATTGGCGACATCGGTGACGATGCCGTTGAGTTTTTTATCTTTGAAGGAGTCCACTTCCAGATGGACCTTCTGGCCGGGGCTGATCAAGACCACATCCACCTCGCCCACATCCACGCGGGCCTCCATGGTGTTCAAATCGGCGATGGTCATGATCTCGGTGCCAGCCATCATGGCGGTGCCGACGACGCGCTCGCCCTTCTGGGAGTTGAGTTTGCTCACCGTGCCGTCGAGCGGGGCGTAAATGGTGGTCTTGGAAAGATCCGAGGCGGCGGATTGCAGGGAAGCCTCGGCCATGGCCACCGATTGCGCCGCTCCGTCGAGGGCGGTTTTGGCCACGTCGTAGGTGGTTTTGGCCGTGAGATAATCGGAGTCGGAAATGAGTTTGGCCGCGTAGAGCCCTTTGCTGCGCTCGTGTTCGAGGCGGGCCTTTTCGAGACTGGATTCCGAGGAGTTTTTGTTGGCCACGGCGAGCTTGTAGCTTGCGGCGGCGGAATTGCTGGCGGCCAGATAATTGTCCGGCTTGATCTTGACCAGGAGGTCGCCCTTGTGGACGCGCTGGCCTTCCTTGACGGCCAGTTCAATGATTTCGCCGCTGACCTCCGGGCTGATCTTGACTTGCACCACTGGCTCGATCTTCCCGTTGGCCATCACCTTTTCGATCAGGGTGCGGCGGACGACTTTCTCCGTCTCCACGGAAATGGGCGCTTCCTGTTTTTTCAGCGTCGCGGTCAGCGCCAGCCCGATGCCGGCTGCGGCAATGATCGAAACGACCACAATTGTTTTTCTGCTTTTGGTCTTTGCCATCGGTTTCCTTTGCGGCTTCCGACAGCAATTTCCCCCTTGCTCTCGGAAATCCTCTTGGCGGCATCTTGGGCCAAACGGCAGCCTGGGTCAAGCGCGGGCTGTAGCGCTAGGCCAACCCCATTCCCGGCGGCACTTTGACCATGACCGTGCCGGCAATTTTATCGTGCCACGATTGCTTCTCCTTGGTAATGCCCACCCAGAAGAATCCCAGGCCGAGGACGAAAAACGACAACACGCTGGCCAGGGCGCGGATGAGGGCCACCGGAAAATCCAGCGGACGGCCATCCAGGCGGATGACTTTGATCCCCACAATGATGCCGCCAATGGTCGTGCCTTTCCACGTCCAAAGGAAAACATGATAGAGCAGCCACAAGATCATGCAAAAATCCTCCCGGTCCAGGCCAAACCAATCATGTTCCAGTCTCCGGGAATGGGCCAGGACTCCGAACACAATGCAGAACAAAGCCGCGTCCAAAGCCAGCGCGAAGAATCGAATCCAGAATCCGGCGCGCGGCAGCGGCGCTTTCTCCAACGGGGCGGGGGCGTTATGGGGCGGGGTGGCCGCCGGCTCCGCGACCGGAGCCTGTGGCGGGAGGCCGCTGAACGCCGCCGGCGCATTTTCCGCTGTCGCCGGCACCACGGTTCCAGGGAATGTGGGAACGGGCGGTTTTGCCCGGCCGGCGCGAATTTGCTCAAAGACTGTCAAAGCGACAGCGCCGAGTCCAAAGACGCCGGAGAATTCCCACGCCAAAAACCCAAGAAACGGCACCGTGTAAAGGAGGTAGAATACCCCGGTGCCGAGAATCAACGCGGCGGCGGGATTTTGCAGGAACCCAAGCCGGCAAAGCCGGCCCAATTGGTGCCCGACGTAGCGATAGGTGGTGATCTTGCCGAACAGAATGGCCACCAAATTGGCGATGGCCAGGAAGGGCAGCAGCAATATCCCGACCATGGTAATGAGCAAAAGCACCGTCAACAGACCGGCCAGCAATTTCACCAGCACGCCCGTGGCAAAGGAGGTCAGGGCTTTGCCTTCCATCGTGTTGACGCACGCTTGAATGGGACGCGGGAAGAGCAACAACAGCAGCAAGTTGACGCCCAGGCACACTCCCGCCACCATCCACACCCAGCCCATGTTGGGAGGCAGTAGCCGCCCCTTGAAGAGTCCTTCTTGGACCCACTCAATCAATCCGTTAAAGCCGGGGATGTTCGAAAAAAGAAGCACCACGTCGCCGTGTTCAATTTTGGCCCCGGGCGCACGGTCCAGTTTTCCACCCACCACCACCACGTCCCCGCCGATGTCCGCTTGCGGCCCGAGTTTAAGGGAACCCAACACCACCACCACATCTCCCGCAGTTTTGCCCCGGATGCTGGCGTTGCCGAGGATCGTGACCGAGTCCCCCTCCAGGACACCGTCAATGGTGGTATCGCCCCGGATGACGACCACGTCGCCCTTATTGGTTTCTCCCCGATGGAGCACATAATCGGAAAAAATCAAAGGGCGATCCTGGCCCGACCCTAAGGATACATCGAACGGAGACCAGGGCCTTGCCGCCGGTTCAACCGGCGGGTTGGACGCGACAATCGGAGTGGCCTGGGCGCCCGGCGCCCCGGCATTTGTGGCCGGGCCTTGCGCCAGCGCGGCGCTGCCGCCGGCGGCGAGCCAGAAGAGTATCCCGGCGGCGGACGCCGCCTGGAGATGAAATGGATTTTTCATTTGACGGCAATTTGCCGGGCCGCCACCAGCCTGTAACACACCGCGCCCAGGCCCAGGAGGCCGAGGTAAAGGGCGACCAGGATGATTGCGGCGGCGGTCAGCCAGGGGAATTGAAGCGAGGCGATCAATCGCTCCAAAGCGTTCCAGAGCGTTTGCGAGACGGTCAGCGCCTGCTGGAGAAAATGAAGCGCGCCCTGCCACCGTCCGTCCGAGGCGTGGATCAGGGAGGACCAGCCGGCGCGAAGAAAAATAACCGCGCCGGCCAGGGCGGCCCAAAGCAGGCAGGAAAGAACTCGCAGCGGGCGCGGCCATTGCAGCCAGGGAAGATTCCACCAGCGGGGTTGTTGTTGCGCGGCGATGCGTTGCAGCACCTTGGGAATCAAGTCCCGAGGCGGTGGCGGATCGGGCAGGGCGCGCAGTTGTTCGTGCAGCAGGCGGTCAAGGTTTTCGGGGTCGTCTTTCATAAGCATTGCATAAAGCTGGGCCGGGGCGGGATGGCGGGCCGCGGCGGCGCGGCGGCCAGTTCTCCTTCCGGCGAGAATTGCAGTATCTTCCGCAACGCCTCGCGGCCGCGATGAATATCCGTTTTGACTTTCCCCAGGGAAACGCCAAGTTGCCGGGCGATTTGGTCGTAACTCATCTCCTCAAAATGGTGGAGCACCAGCGGCACACGCTGGGCGGCGGGGAGATGGAGCAAGGCGGCCTGGAGCGTCTCCTGCCGGCTGCCGCCGGCCAGGGGTTCCTGCGGCTCCGGCGCGGGCAGGGTCGCGGCGAAGTCCTCCTGCGCTTCCTCGGCGGAAAGCATTTCGGAGAAGAACCGCCAGCGCCAGCGATAGCGGGAAAGGTGGTTGAGGCAGAGATGAGTGGTGACGGTTTTGAGCCAGCCGGCCCGTCGCGCGCTGGCGGAGATTTCGCCGAAGTGTTTGAAGGCCCGGAGAAAGACCTCCTGCGAAATGTCGGCCGCATCCGCTTCGTTTCCCAGCAAGCGAAGGGCCGTGGCATAGACCATGGTTTGATGGTTCCGCATGAACTCTTCAAATTCTTCCGTGTTCGTCATTTTCGGGCCTGAACCGCTTCAGACTCATCTTACACTCAAGACCCGGCAAGAGGAGGAAAGTTTCGGATAATCTTGGGCCGCGGGCCGCCAAAGTTTGAAGTTTGATCAGGGTCCGCCATTGGTTATGTTTGCTTCATTATGCAAATCTCGTTGTCAGGCAAGTGGGTTTTGATCACGGGAGCTTCCAGCGGATTTGGCGCCGCTGCCGCCCGCGCCTTTGCGGCGCAAGGCGCCAAGTTGCTGCTCGGCGCGCGACGGCTGGATCGCCTGGAGACGATCGCCGCCGAAGTCGGCCAACCCGGCGCCGGCCAGGTGCTGGATGTGACCAGCACCGCGAGCGTGGAGGCGTTCGCGCGTTGGGCGCGCGCGAAGAGCAGCCTGGTGGATGTGCTGATCAACAACGCGGGCGGCGCGCTCGGTCTGGACCCCGTGGCCGGCGGCAAGGACGAAGATTGGGAGAGGATGCTCCAGACCAATGTGCTGGGCTTGCTGCGGGTCACGCGCGCGGTGCTGCCAATGATGATGAACAATCCGGGCAGTTCCATTTTGAACATCGGCTCCATCGCCGGCCACACGGCTTATGAGGGCGGGGCCGTCTATTGCGCCGCCAAAGCGGGCGAACGGAAAATCACCCAGTCGCTCCGATTGGAATTGAACGGGACCGGAATCCGCGTCGGCTCGCTGGATCCCGGCCTGGCGGAAACGGAGTTCTCCCTGGTGCGTTTCCAGGGCGACGCCGCCAAGGCGGGGAAAGTCTATGAAGGCATCAACCCGCTGACGGCGGAGGACATCGCGGAGGCGCTGATCTGGATGGCCACCCGCCCGGCGCACGTGAATATTGATGAGATGTTGATTAAGCCAACAGACCAGGCGGCGATCACCAAAGTGTTCCGGCGGACGAAGTGAATTCTCTTCCCGGCCCCGCCGCGGCGCGCGGAGGCACCGCCCGGCTTGATCAGGGCGCGTTTTTAAAACACGCTCCGATTGAGCCGCCACAGGAGGACTGCTCCAACCGCCTGAAAAATGAAGTTGGGCAGCCAGATAATCAGGCAGGGAAAGCGCTCCGGGTGATTCTCCCAGGCCTGACCCAGCACCATGAAGCTGTAATAGACCAGGACGAGCACCAGGGCCATCGCGACCCCCACGCTGGTCTCGCGGCGGTGGCCGCGCACGCCCAAGGGAATGCCAACCAGGGTGAACCCGATGCAGGCAAAGGAGAAGGCGACCTGCTGATTGAGATAAACCAGGACGGGCATGGTGATTTCCGCCGCCGCTGCGCGGATGCTCTGCTGCGCCTTCAGCAGGTCCGCCCGGGTCGCGCCGGGCGGCGGCACCGGATTGGAACCCCGTTCCAGCCAGGCCAGTTTCTCACGCAGCTGCCCGAAGGTCATGTCGCTGATGGATATGGTCAGCGGCCTTCCCGACTTGGGATAGGGGACAGGGGGGAGCGGGAATTCGCCGGAAACCCCGGGCGTCCAGCCCGTGCTGTCGTGTGTGGCCGAGGTGGGAAGATTGAGGCCAACCTTCTTGAGATAAAGAGTGATTTGCTTGTTGGTGTTGTCAAACACAACTTCCGCCCGGGGGGCCTTGCACCAGAAGACCACCTGGTTGTTCACATCCCACTCCGTGATCATCACGTCGTCCAGGTTCGTCCCGTCCCGTTGGACCTTGCGCGCATACACGGTGTATTTGCCAAATTGCATGTATTGGTCGCTTTGGAGGAGGGTGCCGGGACCTTGGAGGCTGGCACCCCTCAGCAGTTCCAGGTAGGCCACGCGGCTGGCGGGGGCGATGTCCATATTCAGCCAGGCGCAAAACCCGCTCACCAAAACGCTCAGGCCAAGCACCGGCGCCACCAGGCTCGCCAGACTGATCCCGCTGGCCCGCGCCGCCGTCAATTCCTGGTCGGCGCTAAACCGCCCAAAGACCAGCAGCGTGGCCGTGAGCATCCCCATCGGCAGGGCAAAAGCCAGCACATACGGTATCAGCAATAAGATCGCATGCAACGCCAGCCCCAAGGTCGCCTGCCGGCTGATCACCAACTGCTGTATTTGCTTGAGGACATTGCCCAGCAACAACACCAGCGTGAACACAAACACCGTCATCCCCAAGGTCGCCATCACCTGGCGGCTGATGTAACGGTCCAACGTCTTCACAGCGATCAACAATGCGGACTCCCCGGCGAAAAAGCCAGCCAGGATGCCGCCCTCCCCGCCCGCCATCCTCCATCCTTCCGTCTTTGCGCTGCGCTTACGGCTTGGCGGTTTCGTCCGCCGCGTCAAACGCGTGCTGCAACGCCACCAAATCCTCCCCAGGCTTGAGGGATTCCAATATCGCCTGCTCCGCCTTGAGTTGTTCGGTCGAGTAAGCCGCCGCCTTGATGGACAGACCGATCCGCCGATCCGTCTTGTCAATCTTGATCACCCGCGCGGTCACTTCCTGGCCCACTTTCAGCACGTTCTTGATTTTCTCCGTCCGTTCCTCGCTCACTTGCGAGATATGCACCAGCCCGTCAATGTCATGTTGCAGCCCGACAAAGGCCCCGAAGCTGGCCAGTTTAGTCACGTTGCCGGTCACCATGTCGCCCACCTTGTAAAACTGGTCAATGTTGCTCCACGGATCAATGGTGAGCTGCTTGGCCCCCACCGAAATGCGCTGGTTGGCCTTGTCCACCTCCAGCACCACCGCCTCCACTTCATCCCCTTTCTTGAAGACTTCCGATGGATGGTTGATCTTGCGGGTCCAGGATATGTCCGAAACGTGGATCATCCCGTCCAAACCCTCCTCCAATTCGATGAACGCCCCGTAACTGGTGAGATTGCGGATTTTGCCCTTGACCTTCGCGCCCGGCGGATATTTGTCCATCGCCTTGTCCCACGGATTGGCCTCGAGCTGCCGGATGCCCAGGGAGATTTTTTGCTCGTCGCGGTTGATCCCCAGCACCACCGCCTCGATTTCCTGCTCGGCTTTGAGCACATCCGACGGCTTGGCGATCCGCTTGGTCCAGGAAAGTTCGGTCACATGCACCAACCCCTCCACCCCCGGCTCCAGTTCGACAAAGGCGCCGTATGGCACCAGGTTGACGACCTTGCCCTTGACCCTGGCGCCGACCTGGTATTTGGCGTCAATATTTTCCCACGGGTTGGCCAGCTTCTGCTTCAGGCCCAGGCTCACCCGCTCCTTCTCCTTGTTGATGTCCAGCACCACCACGTCAATGTCCTGCCCCACCTTGAGGATTTCCGACGGGTGGCCGATCCGGCCCCAGCTCATGTCGGTGATGTGCAGCAGCCCGTCAATGCCGTTGAGATCTATGAACGCGCCGAAATCTGTGATATTCTTGACAGTCCCTTTGCGGATGTCGCCCGGGGTCATTTCCGTCAGCAGTTGGGAGCGTTTGTCGTTCCGCTGCTGCTCGATCAACTCCCGCCGCGAGAGAACGATGTTCTGGCGGTCTTGATTGATCTTGACAACTTTGAACTCGTAACTGTTCCCCAGGAACTGCGCCAGGTTTTTCGGCGGCACGATGTCAATCTGCGAAGCGGGCAAAAAGGCCTCCACCCCGATGTTCACCAGCAGCCCGCCTTTGACCGCGGCCTTGACCTTGCCGGTGATCGTCCCGCCTTCGTTGCAAATCGTCAGGATTTTGTCCCAATTCTTCTTGAATTCGGCCTTTTCCTTGGACAGCACAACCATGCCCTCCTTGTCCTCCAGTTTCTCGATCAGGACATCCACCTCATCGCCGTTCTTGACCAGTTTGATGTCTTCAAATTCGTTCCCGGAGACCACCCCTTCGCTTTTGTAGCCGATATCCACGAGAACTTCCTTGGGGCGCACTTCAATCACTCTGCCTTTGACGATTTGACCGGTCGCAAAGCTCGCCGGGCTTTGCTTCAAGGCTTCTTCCATTGTGAGCATAATTATAATGAGTTCATAAACCGCGGGAGGCTGGGCGCGCGCCGCCAAGGGCGCGCTCGAAGACTCCATTGCCTACCTGACCACGTTGTCTGGCAACGGAGGTAAAAGGTTAGGTGACATTGTTGACTTGTTTTTCTCAGCCTCAACGAACGCCGCACACACGGCGTCCAGGCAGGGGGCCAAGATACGCCCGTTGCCGGGAAAGGCAAGCGGGAAAAAGACTTTTTTGGCAATGCGTCAGTGACGGAGGGGGAAAAGGCAGGGCGGGCAGTCCTCTGCCCGCCGCGGCGCGCACGGAGTGCGCGCCCTGCCAGCCGAGACTGACGCATTGCCTTTTTTGTGGAACATTTCCGCGGATGGCGTATCCTAACCCTGTCGCGAGTGACCGCTTTGGGCGGTTGTTCCAATGCAGATTTAAACCGAACCGGACAAGCCATGAGTATGAAAACTATATTGACCCCAATCCGTTTTGCCCTCGCCCTGGCCGCGGGACTGGCTGCATCGAGCGTCCAGGCCGCCTCCACCATCAGCGCCAGCGCCACCTTGTCGGATGTGCAGGTGGGCAGCACCTACGATTACACGATGACGGTGGAAAACACCGGCAACGTCCCCATCGAAAGCCTGTGGTACGGCTGGACGACTTCCGGCAACAACCTGCCTTCCGATCCCACAAGCCCGGGGAATTCGCTGGGCTGGGCCAATACCCTGGACGGCAACTCCATCAAATTCGTGGGCGGCTCGGCCACCGCTTTGGCGCCGGAGAATTCAGCGACCTTCACCTTCGACAGCAGTTCCACCCCGGCGCAAATGACCGCCGGGGCGTCCGGGGAATCCGTGGCTTACGCCGGCGCGATTGATTTCACTCAGAACTCGCCCGGGGACAGCAGACCGGTGTTTGCTCCGACTTTGTCACCCGTGCCGGAACCGTCCACTTTGAGCCTGCTGGCCATCGGGCTGGCGGGATGGTCGGCGGCCGGCTGGCGCAAGCTCTGCCAAAAAT
>JBEKOF010000058.1:0-20502 GCA_049522055.1 Verrucomicrobiota bacterium
AAGGAAATGCAACGGTTAAGCCGACAAGTGTTGTTTGAAACCATGCCTCATCCGAAGCGACGCAAATGCCTGGGCAAGAAAGTCTTAGGTCTTATCTAAGGGCCATTCGGAACTGACCCCTTTTAGACCCCTTTTACGGCTGCCCACATCCAAAAAACGGGTCGGGGTGAACACCGAACCCTTGCCGATCCCATGGATCCTTCTTAATATCCTGCTCTCGATAGGTTGCGCTGTTTTATTTGATCTCATCTGGTCAGAAATACAGTCTGTTTTTCTGACAAATCGAGGGGCATTGCAAGTCTCAATTTCACTTTTTTCCTCCGGGGTATGGCCGTAGAGCGCGTACACCAACTCGTCTATTTCCCTCTCCAACGCGCTCGTGTCCGCCTCGGCATTCCGCTGCTTCGCCGCGAGGATGCGGAGATGCGGTCAACGTTGGAAATAAGCCTTGAGTGGCACGGTGATTCGCCGCAGCCTCTCCTTCGCCATATGAACCACCAACTCGAATTGCGTCAAAGCCCCCATCCGCAATGTCAGGGTTGCGACCGCTCCGAAAGGGATGACATTGATGCCGATGGGCTTTGCATCAAAATCATGTCCACCCTTGACGGTTTGCCAGTGCGGTGCGTCGGTGAATGGGCCTACGCTAAAATTTACCGCCTCGTCAAATACTTCGGCATCTTCGCCGGCGGCATGAGCAAACAATGGCGCGGCTTGAACTACGTTGAAATTTGCAGTGGTCCTGGTCGGTGCATTAGCCGCAATGACCGCACCGAGATGGACGGCACCGCTTTGGCCGTCATCCGATCCCCACAGTTCCCCAAACTCAAAAAGGGCATCTTCATTGACGCCAGCCCGCGCGTCGTGGACGTCCTCAATCAGCGCATCAAAGCTTTGGAAGCCTCCCACATCGCAGAGGCTGTTCTTGGGGACTACACCGACGACCAAGGCATTTGCGGCATACTTAACCGACTGCCGCCCAGGTGCCTGAATCTTGTTTTCATTGACCCAACCGAGTGCGACGTTCCATTCCAGACCATCCAGAAGATTGTGGCACATCTGCAGAACGCCGACCTGCTTATCAATGTCGCCCTCGGAACGGATGTAACCCGAAACATCATCCCGGCCATCCTCTCGCCCAGCCACATGACCTCCAAATCGAAGTATGAAAATTTTCTTGGTGTTCCCGGCTTCTGCAACCAGCCCGATGTCATCAAGCTCGCCAACCTGTCCGACCATGATGATCTGCGGAGGAAATTCGCCGACACGTACAACCAGAGCCTTCGTGGCGAAGGCTATGAATACACCGATGTCCGCCGTGTGAAGCATTATTACTATCTGCTTTTCGCCTCAAGAAACCCAACGGGATTGAAATTCTGGACCAAGTCCTGCGCGATTGCGCCGGACAACCAGCGTGAGCTATCCTTGTAGCACAAATGGCACTTCAATCGTCAATCGAATGGACCGAGGCAACGTGGAACCCCGTCACGGGCTGTTCCAAGATCAGCCCCGGTTGCAAACATTGCTACGCCGAACGCATGGCCCTTCGCTTGCAGGCCATGGGGCACGCCCACTACCGCAATGGTTTCAAGATCACGCTTCACGAAGAGGCGCTGGACTTGCCGCTCCGTTGGCGACGCCCGCAGACCATCTTCGTGAACTCCATGAGCGACCTTTATCATAGTGACGTGCCGCTGTCGTTCATTCAAAAAGTATTCGCAACGATGCACCGGGCCAACTGGCATCGGTATCAAGTTCTCACCAAGCGGCCGGAACGGTTGATCGAACTGGACGCAAAGTTGCCCTGGGCGCCGCACATCTGGCAGGGCGTCACCGTTGAACACCCGGATTATTACGACCGCATTGATCTGCTCCGCAAATCCGGCGCACAGGTCAAATTCCTCTCCCTTGAACCGCTGCTCGGCGCCATGCCGAAGCTGAAACTGCGTGGTATGAACTGGGCGATTGTGGGCGGCGAATCTGGCCCCGGCGCGCGACCAATGGCTGCGGAATGGGTCACTGAAATTCGCGACCAGTGCCTAAAGGCGGGAGTCGCCTTTTACTTCAAACAGTGGGGTGGCGTCTTCAAGAAACGCAATGGACGCGAACTTGAGGGCCGCACTTGGGACGACATGCCCAGCAAACGGCAACTCACATTCGCCTAATCCCACTACTAATGGGTATCCCTCATGGTTACCGCTCACCATCTTACGCACATTGTCCCGTTTGCGTCAGAGGCCAAGTCGTCAGGACATGACGGTGAAGCTGGTCCGGGCGTAACCTGTTTGTGAAATGTGGGGTCTTTTGTCCGCCGTTTTTCAAAGTGTTTCGGGATGTTTCACGGAACGACTTAAAATGGCGGAAATGCTGTAAGTGCTTGAAAACAGCCATATATTACCGCCGCCGCCGCCGTGACGAATCACGCGGCCCTGCCGGAAACTGCCGCGCCCGCAAACCCTGGTTCAAAAGAACTTGACACGAAATGCTTTGTTCTACAAAGTCATCCCATGCGAAATAATTGGGCCGAGGAAAACCTGCAAGTCATCCGCGTTTTGATGGAATGTTCCGCCATCTATCGCCGCGCTCTCGCGCCCGTCATGGGCGTGGTCGGCGTCACCGGCCTGGCCGCCGGCGCGCTCGGCGCCGCCATGAACTTGGAGCCGCCCCGCCTTTTTGTCGGCTATTGGATGGCCGTGGCGCTGGTCTGTTTGACCCAGGCCTTCTTCATCATCCGGCGGCAGGCCCTCAAACAACTGGAGCCGTTTTGGACGCCCCCGGCCCGCCGCGTCGCCCAAGCCCTGGCCCCGGCTTTCTTCGCCGGCCTGGTGATGGGAATTGTCTTCTGGCTCGTCAACCCCACCGAACCGCTGACCCTCCTCCTGCTGGTGCCCGTCTGGATGATTCTTTATGGTTTGGCCATGCATGCGGCCGGCTTCTTCATGCCGCGCGGATTCCGGCTTTTCGGCTGGGGCTTTATTGTCTGCGGGCTGGCCGTGGCTGCTTATCTCATCTGCGTCTCCCGCCCGGATCTTTCCCTGCCGAACGTCCCCTTCGCCAATCTGGGCATGGGGGCCTTCTTCGGCGGAGCGCACGCCGCCTATGGCCTTTACCTCCACTTCACCGAAAAGCGCCCCAATGTCGCGTGAACACAAAACCGTTCCTTCAACTCGACCGCGTGATTCACGAGAAGGGCCGCCTGCCCATCCTCTCCCTCCTGGCCGCCTCGCCGGAGCTTTCCTTCACCGACCTGCGCGGCCTGCTCAACATGACCGACGGCAATTTAAGCATGCACATCAAGACCTTGCGCGAGGCCGGCCTGGTTTCCGTCACCAAGTCCTTCCAGCGGCGCCGGCCGCTGACCACCTGCGCCCTCACCCCGGCCGGGCGCAAGGCCTTCGCCGCCTACATTGATTTGCTGGAGGAGATAGTGCGCCAGGCCCGCCCCAAAAAATAAACCCGCAAAACTTTGAACATTTTCGCGCCAACTGCGTCCTATTACTTTGTGATACAAAGTGAATGCGATTCCCCGCCCGCCCCCGTCCGCGCCTTCCGCATCCTCCGCGCCGCCCATTGGGGCATGTGTTTCGGCGTCCGCGACGCCATAGCCCTGGCCCGCGCGCAGCCGCCCTCCCCTCCTCTCACCATTCTGGGCGATCTGGTCCATAACCAAACCGTCCTGGCCTCCCTGCGCGCCCGCGGCATCCGCATGGAAAACCGCCTCGAGCGGGTCGCCACCCCGTCGGTCATGATCACCGCCCACGGCGCCTCCGAAAAGACCTTGCAGGCCGTCAAGGAACGCGGCCTGCGCCTGCTGGAGGCCACCTGCCCCCTGGTTCATTACGCCCATCACGCCGTCAAATCTCTCGTCCGCGAGCATTTCCACCCCGTCATCATCGGCCAGCGCGACCATGTGGAAGTGCGCGGATTGACCGGCGACCTGGCCGAATTCGACGTCGTCCTCACGGAGCAGGACGCCCTCCAACTGGCCGCCCGTCCCCGTTTTGGCGTCGCCGCCCAGACCACCCAGCCGATTGACCGCGTCCGCCAGATCGTGGGGCTGATGCGCCGCCGTTTTCCGCTCTCGGAAATCCGCTTCGTGGACACCGTTTGCCAGCCCACCAAACAGCGGCAGGCGGCGGCCATTGAGATGGCGCGGCAGGCCCATGTGGTCATAGTGGTGGGCGGCGCGCACAGCAACAACACCCGCGAATTGGCGGCGACTTGCCGCCGGTTCTGTCCCCGCGTCCATCAGGTCGAAGACGCCGGCGGCTTGCGCGCCGAATGGCTCAGGGATGCGGAAACGGTGGGACTCACCGCCGGAACCTCCACGCCGGATGAGGTCATCGAGGAAGTCGAACTGCGCCTCCGCGCCCTGGCGGAGGAATCGCCCCTCTGTCAATAACTGTTATGCAAGGCGCCGGATCAGGCAAATTCCCAGGTGTGCCGCCGGCTCGCTCCAAACTCAAAAAGGCCAGGCCCGACCGGTCGCGCAACGTCGGCGGAACAGCCGCTTTTGCGTCGAATGAGCCAGGTTGCGAAAAGGCTTGGCGACCCGGTAGCCAACCCAATAGCCCCAATAAGGCCACAGCCATCCCCTCCCCCAGCGCGCGGCCAGGCGACGCTCCCACTCCACGAATTCCGCGCCAGCGGCCGCGCGGATTTTCCGGCGGGACCGGCGCAAGTGAAAGAGGATGGGAAAAACCACTTTCTGCGGGAGCCACGGCTGGATGGCATAATTGCAAAAAAACAAGGCGTGCTCCCTCCAGATTAGTTCGTCGGTCGCGTTGCGCTCGGTTTGCTGAAGGGGATGACAGCGAAAAGCGCAGAGCGGTTCGCGGGTGTAAGCCAAATCTCCCTGCTCCAGCAAATGAAACCACATCTCCACATCCACCACCTGCCGGTATTGGGCGTCAAATCCGCGGCGCGCGTCCGCCTTGCGAAACAAGACTGCCGAAGGTTCTCCCACCAGGTTTTTTCCGTTCTCCAGCAGATAGGCGCCAATGATTTTCCGGCCGTTGTGACACCCTTCCGCCAGCGGCCGCCAAACATCCAGCACTTGGGAGCGCTCATCCAGAATTGCCCGCCCCGAGGCGGCCAGCACCGCCGAAGGATGCCTTTCCAGCAACGACACCATTTTGCCAAGCGCCTGCGGGTGGAATAGTTTGTCATCCCCGAACAGAAACTTCACGTATGGGCCGCGGGCCTCTTCCAGGCAACGATTCCAATTGTTGACCATCCCTAGATTGGCGGCATTGACCGCAAACCGCACCCGCGCGTCCCGCGCGCAAAAGGGCCGGGCCACCTCCGCCGTGTTGTCGGACGAACAATCGTCCATGATCAGCAGCTCAAAGTCCTGGAAGTCCTGCGCCAGAACCGACTCGATGGCCTCCGCCAAAAAATGGGCGTAATTATACGTCGGAATCAGGACACTGACCTTGGGCGGATTCAAGCAATGATCTCCACGGCCAGCAGATGTGCCATAAGGCCCCGGCGCCGTCAAACTCAATTGGCCCTGGGGTGGCAGGAGGGGTGGATTTCACTTTTTTGGGTGACTCCTGTCGGCGAAGAAGCGCTTTAAGATTTCGGACCTTTCAATTGAGAATTGAGAATTTGTCATCGGTTATCGCAAGAGTCGTCTCCAGACCGTCGCCGGACAACCGTCATCCGCCGGCTTTGGCCGTCGCAATTCAAGCTGGCGTGGGCGGCTGGTGGCCATAAATGGCCCGCCAGTCAAAGATAGGCTCTGGATTGAGCTCCGAATGGCCGTCGTCAAAGTGAAGCGATGCGGCGGGAATCAGGAGTTTGTCCATCCGGGCTTTCATGTTGTTATAGTGCCAGTTGGCGCCCTGCCGTTCCAGTCCGGCCCGGTCTTTGTTCAATCGCTTGATCATTTGCTCGCGCGTGCGCATCGGATAGTGGCGCAATTTGAACAGGCGCGGGTCCGGCAGTCCCTCCAGCGGGTTGTGGTTGAATTCGCGGAGGTTGGTCACCGACGCCCGCCATGCCCGGAGGCGCGGAGCACAGTCGGCAAACAGACCGTAGCGCCGGATTCGTTGGGTCGGGGACAGGATCGCCGGGTCGTCCTCCTCCGTAAACCAGAAGTTGAAGTTGCCGAAGCGAACCCAGTTATACTCGGAATTGACCACCTCCGTGATATAGGCGTAGTAAGTCTTCTCCCGGGTCGGGCCTTCCAGGATTTCGTCCTGGTCCGGCCATGAAATCCAATCATATTGTTTGCGGTAATTCTTGCGCAAATTCCGCGACATCTCGCCGTACAATTTGTAAAAATCAAACTCCCGCCCAATATACTTCCGCTCCACAAAATGGCCCGCGTAGCGGTCGAGCACCCCGTCCGTTCCGTCGTCCGACCCGTGGTCCCATGCCACCAAATCATGGTTGTTCTGGAGCAGCCACTCAATGGCGTCGGGAAGCATGTCCGCGTCGTTGTAGCACAGCAGCACACCCAGCGCCTTTGGCCGCGAGACCGGCCTACCGGACCGCCAACCAGTCAGCAGAGAGAATGGGTTTAATTTCATTCCAGCGGTTTTCCACGTGGTTCAATTGTCGGGCCTTGTCGGGTTCCATCTCCCCATAATCGTAAGGAATAAACTCCTCATATAATCTCTCCAGGCGCGCGGGCAGCGCGGTCGAGCGCGGATCCAGGCGGCGGATGATGCCCAGGCCCGTCGGAGGCACAGCCACCGTGCCAATCCTCAGGTCCGGACGGTATTTCTTCAGGCATACTATCAGCTTCCACACGTCTCCGCTCCATATTTGTGTCGTCCGCTCCCGCGAGGCCGTGACCCGGTCCACGGGATAACAATCATGCACCAAAACTGTGGAGTCCCTCCCGCAGTATTTTTCCACATTGACAAAATCCCGCAGCGCGAATTCGAACAGGTGCATGCCGTCAATAAATGCCAGGTCCACGGTCTGACCGCCCAGCTCTTCGGCCAGATTGTGACGCGCAAAAAACTCGTCGCTGGTCGTCTGAAAAATTCGCGCCCCGCCCCGCGGCTCATGCTCCAGGTTGGGAGCGGGATCAATTCCAACGCAGGCCGTCGCCGTTTTGGCAAGTTCAAATGAGCGCCCATGCCGTAGGCCGATTTCCACGTACGTCCGCGGCTTGAGAAAGGAATGGATGCGCTCCAACAACTCGTAATAGTCCGCCCCGGCGGGTTGGTGGGAAAAAAGACTCATTTAAGGCCGGAATATCTGGTGGCAAAACGCGCGGCAGCGCTTCCAAAATCGCGCGCGGGCGGCTGAAAAACCCCGAGGCCTGATCTCTGGCTCGCCGGGCTGGACCTCCAATTGGCGCGGAATGGGAAACACCAGAGGCACATCCCATGTCTCCGGCAATTCCAGGCTCTTCAACACCTGCTCCAACTCCGGGATCGCCACCCCGCGCGCCTGGTCCGGATTGAGCATGCTCTGCAGCAGTGGCGCAAACAGTTTTGAGTTTTCGGGAATGATCTGCTCGAACACTCTGCCCATCGAATAAGTATCGCAGGCGGGTCCCGAGGGGATGCGTTCCAACCCCCCCAAGTGGCCCGGATTCAGGTGTGGCTCATCCTCAGTTTCCGCCCAGCCAAAATCAATCAGCACTGCATGACCGTCACGGACCCATAAATTCTCCAGCCGGATGTCACGATGACGAATCGCCGCCGCGCGCAACTGACTCAAAATGGTCACGCATTCTTCCAGAAACGCCGCCAGCCGTTTTGGGGTGGAGGAAATAACCGCGCGCGCTTCAGCCAGCCCGGCGCCGGCGATGCGTTCCATCACCAGCACGGAACAGCCGTCGCGTTGTTCCGATGAAATGACCCTGGGGAAATGCGGTCCCTGGAGCCGGCTCAATATCTTTGCCTCATGCAGGGCCAGGTCAAATGTCGTTTGTTTAATGATGCGATTATGAGACGCATCGGCATAAACCCGGCTGTAATACTTCCTCCCCTCATATTCGCAGAGCCAGCGGCTTGAAATGACATGATCGGCGGGGGCCAGCAGCGGCAAGGCGGCGTGCAACGTCACTTCATGGGGCTGGCAATGGCCGGCATAGAGCATCCGCGTGGGCGAAGTCGGGCCGATGACTTCCACCTTGCGAAACTGTTTGCGCATGGCCCCCTCGAAGGCTTCACGATTGTAACCGGCTTTGTCCACCTGCGGATTCCATTCCGTGTGTTTGAAGAAACGTATGGCTGGATCCTCCGGAGCCACCCATTCCACCAGCAGAATGGCGCGGCTCAAACCCGCCAGTTTCCGCACCACCGCTTCCAAACTGCCGTAATTTGCCGTGCAGGAATAAAGCCAGTGCACCATGGCAAAGGCCAGGACCAGATCCGCCGGTTCGTGCCAATCCTGCACCGCGCCATTGATCGGACGAATCGTCTTCCAGCCGAACGCGCTTTGGGCCTGGCGAATCAGGTCCAGATAGGCCTGATCCATGTCCAAAGAAACCACTTGGCGGGCCCCGTTTTGGCAGGCCATAAAAGAGAAAAACCCGCCGTTGGCCCCCAGATCCAGCACCGTTTTCCCGGCCAGGATTTCCGGGTTGAAATAAACCTCCACCAATCGCTTCTTGCGTGCCAACGGCTCATCAATCGGCAGCGGCTTGACTTCCCTCACAAAAAGTTGGAATTCCTGATAACCATGAATCGTCACCTTGCCCGCCTGTATTTCAATCCCCGGCGGCCGGGCAAACTTATTGGGCTGGCTCCAAAGCGCGCCACCGGTTTCTGGCATTTCGGCGCTGCTTACGCTGGCGGATTCAGAAGACATGCAGCCGGATTGTAGCCCATCTGGGTGAAGTTGGCGAACTGAAACTCAGGCGCTTCCCGCCTCAAAGTCCATCAAAACCGATCCGTCTCCCGCCGGGCGCGCAGTCAAGCGCGAGACCGATGACGCGCCTTATCCATTGACCGTTTGAGGTTGTGAAAGGGAGCGGTGAGCTTGTGCCCGGTCCAGTGGATCGCATACAACCTTTTGCCCAACTGCCCGGCCAGGAGTTGCTCCGCCTCAGCCAGCTCGGGATCAACCGCGCCGGGGTTTTTGCGGCGCGAGCGGCGCAAGGCGTAAAGGACGGAAAAGCGGGCCTTAGGCGGGAGCCACGGCTTGGCGGCGTAGCTGGTAAAAAACAACGCATGTTCCTTCCGCGCCAGGCCGCTGGCGGCGTTGTGCGCGCTTTGCTGCCGCCCGTGCTGGCGAAAGGCGCAGAGCGGTTCGCGGGTGTAAACCAGATCCCCTTTTTCCAGCAAATAAAACCACATTTCCAGGTCCACCACCTGCCGGTATTTCGGATCAAAAAAGCGCCCGGCGTCGCTCTTGCGAAAAAGGACCGCGGAAGGCTCGCCGATGAGATTTCCGTCCTCCATCAGACACGCCTCGATGATTTTCCGGCCCTGGTGGATCCCATCCCGCCAGCGCCGGCAAGTGGAGATCACGTTCGATTTTTCATCCAATATCAGCCTCCCCGAGGCCGCCAGCATGGCCGAAGGATTGTCGCGCAGCAGGGCGGCCATTTTGCCCAGAGCCTTGGGGGCGGACAACTTGTCGTCGCCGAACAGAAACTTCACGTATTGGCCGCGGGCCTCTTCCAGGCAATGATTCCAATTGTTGACCATCCCCAGATTGGCGGCATTGACCGCAAACCGCACCCGCGCGTCCCGCGCGCAAAAGGGCCGGGCCACCTCCGCCGTGTTGTCGGACGAACAATCGTCCATGATGAGCAGCTCAAAGTCCTGGAAGTCTTGCGCCAGAACCGACTCGATGGCCTCCGCCAAAAAATGGGCGTAATTATACGTCGGAATCAGCACACTGATCTGGGGCGGATTCAAGCAATTGCTCCAGGTCCGGCGGATGTGCCCATCCTGGCCAACCAACCCGCGCCCCTACAGTTTCGGTTCGGCATATTCAGCGGGGATTTCCGAGATGGGCTGGCACTCCACGTTGCGAAAGTAACATTCCCCGCCTTCGGTCTGCAAACATATCTTCCCGGACGCGATCGGCGCGGGCGCGCCGCCGTCCAGCCGCTGCGCGTTGTATAACCGCATGACGACCTGGCCGTTGACCACATGAATGCTGTTGCCATTAAAGGTGATCAGGTCCAGCGTGTTCCAATCGCCCTTGGGTTTTTCGGGGTCCACGATATGCGCGCAGTGATTGTTCACCGGGGGTTGCATCACAAAGAGCGTGTTCGTCCCGGCCGGATCGTAACGCCACAATCTTCCGTCCCGCCGCGCCGGCACCGTGATTTGCGCGCCCAGCGCATACAGATCGCCAAACTCACCCTGCATAATTTGAAATTCAAAGCAGCGCGGCCAGGTTTTGTGACTGTCAGTCGGCGCCACTCCCGCTTCGCTGTGACAATAATAAAGCAGTCCGGTGTCAAACGGCTGGCCGATTTTCTTGCCCCATTTGAGATCGCCCCACTTGATTTGCAGGCGAATATGCACATTGGTGAACGTCGCCGTGGTCATCATCACCCCAAAACCCTGCCCGGAAACGTGGATGGCCGGGCCCCCGTCCAGGTTGGTCACCGTGAAGACGTGGAGCGGATCGCGGTTTTTGCCGACGGCTTCGGTATAGTTGCCGCTCGCGTCGCGCTGGAGCCCCGGCACATTCCATGTCGGATCGGGCAAAATCATCATTTCCGTGTCCCAGCCAGCCAGGTCTTTGCCGTTAAAAAGCGGCCGCCACGGCGCCTCGGCGGCCAGGGCGACATTGGCGAGGAACAGCGCGGCGAGCATAAATTTGCGGTAGCGCATGATGAAGAAATATGCAACACCGGAACGCGGAGTCAACGCCTTTCTTCGGCGCGCGAAGGACGTCCGCAAAGTTTTTTCACAATTCCGCTTGCGTCCGCGCCGAAATTTGTTTATATTACTTTAATTATCAGTTTTGCGCATGATCGTTGTCAATTACAAACCAAGCCCGAAGGCCGGATGGCCCTCCTTCACATTGATCGAGTTGCTGGTGGTCATCGCCATCATTGCCATCCTGGCGTCCCTGTTGCTGCCGGTGCTGGCGAAATCCAGGATTGCCGCCCAGAAGACCCAGTGCCTGAGCAACTTCAAGCAATTGCAACTCACCTGGCAGATGTACTCCGATGATTACAAGGGTTATATCGTGTCGAATCTGCCCCATCAGTCAGACTCTTGGATCAGTGGGAGCCAGCCAGAGATGAATTCTGCGGCCGGTGCCACCAATACAGGCGGCATCACCACGGGCATCCTCTTTCCTTATAATACATCAATTCCAATCTACAAATGTCCTTCCGCCAAAGGCTTGGTGTTGACTGCAAATCCGCAGTTCGACGGAAGCACGATGACCAGGACGTGTTCCATCATAAGCCGGATGGGTGACTACGATGAGGCAGACGGGGGAAGTTATGATGGACTGTGCCTCCCTTACATTTCCAATCAGAAAGTAACCGACGTCAACAACCCCGGCCCGGGTTTGGCGATCGTTTTTGTGGACGAGTCTATCCAAACCATAGACGATGGCTATCTCGCCATGGACAGCGAAGAAACCACGTCGGGGTCGGCCAACGCCAAGACGGGTTTTCAAAACTCGCCGAGCGTCCGGCACAACGGGGGCGGGACATTCTCCTACGCGGACGGACATGTGGCCGTGATTTCTTTCCCGCAATTTGCGCAGGACGTGCCCCCGGAGCCTTTCCCGCTTGCCGTAAACTCCTCTCAAGTCATGGACTGGCTCAAAGTTTACGAAGGGGTTTATCCTTCTCCTCCCACGCTGCCGTGAGGTTTTCCGGGCGGGAGCGCTCGTCCATTCATCCTGCTACTGGCGCTCCGCCGCGTTGAGATCGCGGATCCAAATGTTGCGGAAACGCACCGGATTGCTGTGGTGGTTCTGCAATTGAATGAAGACCGCCGGGTCATGCGGCTTGAAAAACGGCTTCCCCTTGTAGGCCACCCCGGCCCCAATCCCTTCCGTGCGGCCAATAGGCTCCGTCCCATGCTGCACCACCACCCCGTTGTAAATCACCGTCAGGCTCGGTTTCTGGGTCATCTCCCCCTTCACGTCCCAGCGGGGGGATTCCCAGATGATGTCGTAAGTCTGCCATTCGCCGGGCGGCTTGCTGGGGTTGACCAACGGGGGCATCTGCCCGTAAAGCGCTCCGGCTGCGCCATCGGGATAGGTCTTCTCGTTGTAGGAATCGAGCACTTGGATCTCATACATGCCATTGATCAAGACCCCGCTGTTGCCGCGGCTCTGCCCGTGCAGGCCCGCGGTCTCTGTGGGCGTGGCCCATTCAATGTGCAACTGGAAATCAGACCACTTCCCTCGCGTGCGGATGTCCGTGCCATCGGGCGGGGATACTTGCACATAGCCATCCTGAACCTTCCAGGAAGCCGCCTGTCCCTTCCAATTCGGATCCTTTTCCAGCCCGCCCTCCCATTTCGACATGTCCTTCCCGTCAAAGAGCACCTCCGCGTCCGAGGGCGGCGCAACGCCCTGGCTGAACTTCGCCCCCGGCGTCACGACAAGTGGTTGCGGGCGATTGGGATCATGTTGGTGCCATTTGCCGCCCGGCAGCATGGGCGTGTCTGTAAAACCTTCGATGCGTTCTCCCGGATTCGCGGCGCCAGGAGTCGCGGGAGTTTGAGCCGGGGAGGAATTGGAAATCATGGCCCACACAGCCATGAGCGCGAGAGCACGGGCCTGAATGTTCATGTCCATTTAATACCATACTTGGGCTTTCTTCAGGCGTCAACCGGCCCGGCTCCCTGCCCACAAATGTCTCGCCGCCAATTCTTGCCTCAGAGCCCCCGCCGGAAGATCAAGGGAGCCGGAAAACATCTTTCCAAATCGGGCACAATCCATCGGTCGGGCGCGGCCGCTATTTCCTGCCTTCTTGATTTGCCGTATCCCCGCTGGCGGCATCCGCGGCGCGAAGGCTGACGAACCAGGCGGTCTTGTTCGTCTCGTTGCTCCCAAGGATCAACGGCAAGGTGTTTGTGCCTTTGCTGATTTGCTGCCCGCGCGCGATGCAGTCAATGGCCACTTGCCCGGAGCCGAGATTGCGGATTTTCAGGGTGCAGCGGTCGCTCATCTTGACATCCCGGCTCTGCTGGAGGGGAATCACGGTGGTCAGGTTGGTGATTTCGTAATAGTTGGTCCACTTGGAGGCGGTGCAGGAACGCAGGCTCGCGCTCAGGGCCGGGCCGGCCAACTGATGATTCACAGTGGCAGGGCTGTCATTGGCGCCCCAGATCAAGGTGGCCTGAAGACGCAAATCCGCCGCCCGGGCGGCGCCGCTGGCGGCGGCCAGCGCCACGGCCAGCAGCAGCGGCCCGCGCCAACGCGGGCGCGAGGGTTTGCGCGCCGGACGGTTCATTCAATGTCAATCGTAAAGCTGGAGCCGTCCTCCCGCGTGCGCGCGGGTTGCGGCTGGCCGGCGGCCGCTTTCGGGGTTTCCTGCAAAAAGACAAAGTTCATGCCGGAGGATTGATCGCGGAAGCTTCGCGCCTCATATCCGTCCGCCGTGATGGAAACCTGGTTCAGCGCCACCGCCCGCGGCGAGGGACGGACGGCCAGGATCAGCGCGGCGGCCAGCGCGCACGCCGCGGCCAGCGGGGCCAGCCAACTCCGCCAGTGCCGGGACCAAGGCACGAGAATGGGCGGATGAAGCCGGTCCTGGCGCTGGATTTGTTGTTGGATCTTGCTCCAATAAAACTCGCGCGTCTCCGGCATGGCCACGGCCTGCTCATGCTGGAGGAGGGCTGCTTTGATGCCTTGCAGTTCGGCCATGAGCCGTCTGGCCTCCGGGTCGGTGGCCGCCAGAAGGCGCATCTCTTGGGCCTCGGCCGACGGCAGTTCTCCATCCAGCCAGGCCTGCAATTTCAATTCCAAATCCTGCTTCATTCCAGTTTCTCTCGTTTTAATCCCGCCAGGAGCGAGGCCATGCGGCGGCGCGCATAAAACAAACGCGACATGACCGTTCCGACCGAACAACCCATCTGCCTGGCGATTTCTTTGTATTCCATCTGCTCAAATTCATGCAAAATCAACACCGTCCGGTGTTCGTGGGACAAGAGGCCCAGCGCCCGGTCTATGCGCCGGCGCAATTCGGAAAGCTCCAGGCCGGCGGTCGGATTGGGCATCACAACTTCCAGGTGCCGTTCGATTCCCCCCGAATCCTCCTCCATCGCCTCCAGCGATTCGGCGCGTTTGCGCTTGAGCTTGCGCAGTTGGTCCAGACACAGGTTGATGACGATCCGTGTCATCCAGGTCACAAAGCTCGAGTCGCCCTGGAATTGGCCCAGCCGCTGCCATCCTTTGACCCATGCATCCTGTGAAAGATCAAGCGCCTCGTCCTCATTGCGCATCATGCTCAACGCCCGCGCGTAAACTTTGTCCCGGTGCCGTCCCACCAGTTCCTCAAAGGCCCGCATCTCGCCTTTTTGCGCCAGCCGCACCAAGGCGATGTCACTGGTAATATCCTGCTGATCCGGCATAGATTTGACGGGGCCGCGCCCAAACTATTCAGGGAAAATCACAATTTCCCCTTTGTGCTGGGCAAGCGGCCGGCCATCCGCGGGTCCCGCTGGCAGGCGGCGTCCACCGCCCGGGCAAAGGCCTTGAAGAGCGCTTCGACGATGTGATGGGGTTCGTCGCCATACAGCAATTCCATGTGCAAGTTGCACCGGGCCTCGTTGGTGAAGGCCTGGAAAAACTCCCGCGCCAGCCCAAACCGGAACGCCGACGAGCTATCCTGGTTCTTCTCCGGGGCGGTGATCTTCTTGTGCGCGTAGCCCTCCAGGCCGCGCCAGACCAAACAGGGCCTGCCGCCGAAATCCACCACGCACCGGGCCAGGCACTCATCCATCGGCACGTAGGCCTCGCCGCTCAACGGATTGCGCGGGTCGAAACCCGTTCCGTAACGGCGGATTCCTTTCTTCTCACCCAGCGCCGTGCGGATGGCCTGCCCCAGCGCCAGCCCGCAATCTTCCACCGTGTGATGGGCGTCCACCTCCAGATCCCCCTGGCAGCGCAGGTTCAAATCCATCGTGGCATGCCGGGCGAAGAGCGTGAGCATGTGGTCCAGGAATGGGATGCCCGTGGACAGGGAGGCCTTTCCCGCTCCGTCCAGTTTCAACCTCAGGGCAATGCGGGTTTCTGTGGTGGTGCGCCGCAGGATGGCGGTTCGCGATTTCATGGCGGATTTTCGTTTTGGCATGGGCGGGCGGTCCCACGGGGCGGGACATTTTGGTTTTCCAGTTTATAAGGCGGCCAGGCAGCGCTCGGCCTCTATGGCGGCGGCGCACCCGGAACCGGCGGCGGTGATGGCCTGACGGTAGATGTGATCGGAGCAATCCCCCGCCACGAAGACCCCGGGAACATGCGTGGCCGCGCCCCGCTTGGCAATGATGTAACCGTTCTCATCCAGATCTATCACTCCCTTGAAAAGCTGCGTGTTGGGAACGTGGCCGATGGCCACAAATACCCCCGCGCACTCCAGCAGTGTGGCGGCCCCGGTCTTGAGGTTTTTCAGCCGCACGGCGGTGACTTTGTCCTGCCGCGCGTCCAGAACCTCCGTGACCACCGAGTCCCAGACCGGCTTGATCTTGGGATTTTCCAGGACGCGCCCGGCCATGATTTTGGACGCCCGCAAGCTGTCGCGCCGATGAACCAGGTGGATTTGCGAGGCAAACCGCGTCAGGTAAAGTGCCTCCTCGCACGCCGAATCGCCTCCGCCCACCACCACCAGCGGCTGATTGCGAAACAGGGGCCACGCCCCGTCGCAAGTGGCGCAATAGCTGACTCCTTTTTTTTCCAGCAGATGTTCAGATTCCAGCCCCAGACGCCGGTGGCTGGCGCCGGTGGCGATGATCACCGTTTGGGTCTCGATCTTCTCCCCGTCCACCGTGAGCACATACGGGCGTTTGGTAAAGTCGGCTGCCTCCAGGGCGCGCAGCACCTGGATGCGCGCGCCAAAGCGTTCGGCCTGTTTTTGCATCCGGACCATCAATTCATAGCCGTCTATGCCTTCGGGGAAACCGGGGTAATTCTCCACCGTGCTGGTGGTGGTGAGCAACCCGCCGGGCATCAGGCCGGTGAGGACCAGGGGGGAAAGGTTGGACCTCGCCGCGTAAATCGCCGCGGTCAATCCGGCGCAGCCGGTGCCGATGATGACAACTTGTTCCATAGCCGCAGTCTGCGAGTTCCGAGGGTGCTTTTCAACTCGTTTACGTTTAAAACGGCGGATGGGGCGGCAGGTGTTGCTTCACCGGCCGGCCCTGTCTGCATCTCGAACCAGGAATCGTCCTTGACGCCATTGCTTGAGACGACGACAATGCGCGCCAATCCAATTACCTATATCCGCCGGAGAGCCGGCCAGTAAAAAAAATGAAAAGAATTCTCCCTGCCCTCTTTCTGGCCTCGCTCACCGCCCTCGGCGCCGCTGCAATGCCGGCAACCACCGCCCGAATCATCCAGTCCTTCGACTCGGACTGGTTGTTTCTCAAGTCTGACGCCCCGGGCGCCGACCAACCCGCCTTCAACGACTCGGCCTGGCGCAAACTCAACCTTCCGCACGACTGGAGCATTGAAGGGCCTTTTGCCCAGTCCAACCCCTCCACCGGCCTGGGCGCCTGGCTGCCCAGCGGGATCGGTTGGTACCGCCATCATTTTTCGCTCCCCGCCGACTTCGCCGCCCGGCGCGTTTTTGTTGAGTTCGACGGCATCATGGCCAACAGCGATGTCTGGATCAACGGGGTTAACCTGGGCCACCGTCCCTACGGCTATGTGAGTTTCCAATACGAATTGACCGGCCATTTGAATCCTCCCGGCATGGATAACGTTCTGGCCGTCAAAGCCGACACTTCCGCCCAACCCGCCTCCCGGTATTATTATGGCGCGGGCATCTACCGTCATGTCCGGCTCCTGGCCACCGATCCGGTTCACATCGAGCATTGGGGCCTCTACGTCACCACCCCGCGAGTCTCCGCCGCGCAGGCCACCGTGCATGTCCAAACCACCGTCACCAACCAGTCCGCCGCTCCCCGCCAGATTTCCCTCCAGGTCTCCCTCTTCGATCCCGCTGGAAAAGCGGCCGGCCAGACAGAATCGCCCTCCCAAACCCTTGCCCCCGGAAGCGCCGCGCAATTTGACCAGGACATCGTTGTCAACTCTCCGCAACTGTGGGATCTGGACACGCCCCTCCTCTACAGCGCGCGCGCCACCGTCAATTCCGCCGGCAAGGCGCTCGATGACGCGGTGGTCCCCTTCGGCATCCGCGAGGCCGTCTTTAAGGCCGACACCGGCTTTTGGCTCAACGGCAAAAATATCAAAGTCAAGGGCGTCTGCCTCCACCAGGACGGCGGCGCCTTCGGCATCGCGGTGCCGAGTGGCGTTTGGGAGCAGCGCTTCCAGGCGCTCAAGGAAATCGGCGCCAATGCCATCCGCACCGCCCACAATCCTCCCGATCCCGCCTTTCTGGATCTCTGCGACCGCATGGGCTTCCTGGTCATGGACGAAATGTTCGATTGCTGGACGGTCGGCAAGTATCAGGATCAGGACTACCATTTGTATTTCAACGATTGGTCGCTGATTGACACCCGCGACACAGTGCGCCGCGACCGCAACCATCCCAGCATTATACTTTACAGCGCCGGCAATGAAATCCACGACACCCCCAACGCCCAGCGCTCCACCAACATCCTCGCCGGGCTGGTCAAGGTCTTCCATGAAAACGACCCCTCGCGCCCCGTCACCCAGGCCTTGTTCCGTCCCAATGCCAGTCACGACTACGACGATGGTCTGGCCGACCTCCTCGATGTCATCGGCACCAACTATCGCGACGCCGAATTGCTGGCCGCCCACAACAGCAAGCCCACCCGCAAAATCATCGGCACCGAAAACGGCCATGCCGCGGGCCCGTGGATCTTTGTGCGCGACAACCCCGCCTATTCCGGCCAATTCCTCTGGAGCGGCATTGATTACCTGGGCGAATCGCGCACCTGGCCCTCCACCACCTCCGGCTCAGGGCTGGTGGACCGCGTCGGCCAGCTCAAACCCGAGGCCGCCGAGCGCCAAAGTTGGTGGAGCCAAAAACCCATGGTTCTCATCACCCGCCGCTCCACCGCCCCCGCCGCGCCCGCCGCCGCGGCCGAGCCGGGCGCCGATGCGGCCGAGACGGCCCAGGCGCGACGGCCCCAGCAAGTCCAGGTGGTGGACTGGACGCCCGCCAGTTCCGCGCCCCATCGCGAAACGGTGGATGTTTACAGCAATTGCGAACAAGTCGAATTGTTTCTCAACGGCAGGTCCCTCGGTTCAAAGCCATTGGAAAACAGCACCACGCCGCGCGTCTGGCTTGTGGACTTTGAGCCGGGCGCCATCAAGGCCGTCGCCAAGAACGGCGGCAACATCGTGGCCACGCACCAACTTCGCACGGCGGGCCAGCCGGCCAGGATACTCCTCCCCGCCGGCGCCTCAACCCTCCCGGCGGATTATGAACATGTCTCCCGGGTCCTCGTCACCGTGGCGGACGAGAACGGCGAAACCGTTCCGACGGCCAGCCCGGTCATCACTTTCAGCATTTCCGGCCCCGGCGTCCTTGCGGCGGTGGACAATGCCGACAACTCCAGCCACGACTCATTCCAAGCCAGTGAGCGCAAGGCCTGGCAGGGCTGGTGCGTGGCCTTCGTCAAGGCCTCCGCCCCTTCTGGAAAAATCACCTTGACAGCCTCCGCCCCCGGACTCGCCGCCGCCTCCCTTTCCCTCCAGGCCGCCCCACCCTCACCTTAACCCTGTTTTAACCCTGAATAATTCCCCTATGAAAACACCTCTCTGCTCCGCCCCGCGCGGCCTCGTTGCCGCTGGCTTCATTTCCATGGCCCTGGCCGTGCCGGCGCTACGCGCCGCCGATGGCCCGCCGGTTGTCGCCAAATCCGGTGTCAAGGCCCCCGTGACCGTCACCGACAACGACCGCGCTTGGACGCTCGACAACGGCATCGTCAAGGCGACCATCAACAAGGGCAACAGCCGGCTCACGTCGCTGGTTTATCTCGGCGTCGAGACCATGGCCGGCGGCGGATACTGGGAACAAAACCCTTCGGGTCAAGTCACCCAATCCCTCACCATTGACCCCGCGAAAAACGGCGGCGCGCGCGCCGAGGTCGCCGTCAAAGGGGTGAACGGACGCATGGACATTGAAGTTCGTTACGCCATGGAACGCGGGGCCAGCGGCATTTATGCTTATGCCATTTACACCCACCCGGCCAGCTACGGCGCCGCCGGATTTGGCGAAAACCGCTACATCACCAAACTCAACCATGACTTTAATTGGCTCTCGGTGGACGCTGACCGCAACCTACTCGAATGCACGCCGCAGGACTGGGGCACGGGCGTCGTCATCCACGCCAAGGAACAGCGCATTTTGAGCACCGGCTTCTATAAAAACTCGGTCGAACACAAATACAGCTACAACGCCGTCCAATACAAAATCCCCGCCTACGGCTGGTCCAGCACCAAGCACCACATTGGCGTCTGGTTCATCAACCCCACGACCGAATACCTCAGCGGCGGCGCCTCTAAAATGGAACTGGTCTGCCATTTCGATGCCAACAACGACCCCGACCCGATCATCCTCGATTATTGGTGCGCCGGCCACTACGGGGGCGGCGCGGGCTGCAACATCCCCGCCGGCGAGAACTGGAACAAGGTCATCGGCCCGATCTTTGTCTATTGCAACGCCCTGGCCGACCCCAAAGTCCCTTCCCAGACCGATCTGGACACTCTGGCCGCCACAGCCGGCAACCCCACTGTGCCACCCGCCTGGCACGACAATGCCACCGCGCTCTGGCAGGAGGCTCTGGCCCAAGCCAAAAAGGAAAGAACCCTGTGGCCCTACGACTGGGTCAACGGCGTGGACTACCCTCACAAGGAACAACGAGGCAGCGTCACCGGACAACTGGTGCTCAACGACCCGCAGGCCGCCACCACCAAGCTGCCCCATCTGACGGTCGGCCTGGCCCACCCGGAGTACACCAGCGGGGCCAGGGGATTTGCTCAGCGGTCGGGCAACGGCAACAGGATCACCTGGGAGCACGACGGGAATTACTACCAGTTCTGGAACGATGGCGCCGAGGACGGCAAGTTCACCATTGCCAACGTCCGCCCCGGCTCCTACACCCTGCATGCGTTTGCCGACGGCGTCCTCGGTGAATACACCAATTTCAACATCACCGTCGAGGCGGGCAAGACCCTGGACTTGGGCAAACTTGAGTGGAAGCCCGTGCGCTTCGGCAAACAAGTGTGGGAGATTGGTTATCCCGACCGCACCGGCGGCAAATTCTTCAAGGGCGACGGCTCCAACTATTGGCTCTGGGGCTGGTGTGTGCGTTACCCGCTCCTGTTCCCCAACGACATCACCTACACCATTGGCAAGAGCGATTACCACAAAGACTGGTTCTTCGAGCAGGTGCCGCACGGAGAATCCACCGCCTGGCTGAATCCCGACGCCAAGGATCCCGCAAACCA
>JBEKOF010000059.1:0-22252 GCA_049522055.1 Verrucomicrobiota bacterium
GGCCTCCGCATAATCGGGCCTGATTTCCAAGACCTTGCGGTATTGCGCGACAGCTTCATCCAGATGGCCCTTGAGGGCCAGGGCGGTGCCCAGGTCGAAGTGGGCTTCCATGTACTCAGGCTCGATCTCCAGGGCCTTCTTGTATTCTGCGATGGCTTGCTCCATCTCTCCCTTCTTGAGAAGAACGACTCCCAGATTGAAATGGGGCTGCGCATAATCCGGTTTGATTTCCAGGGCCTTGCGGTATTGGGCGGCGGCCTGATCCAGTTCGCCATGCTTGAGAAGAGCATCGCCCAGGTTATTGTGGGTCGCTTCATGGTCAGGCTTGATTTCCAAGGCTTTTCCGTATTGCGCGATGGCGCCGTCCAAATCTCCCTTCGCGAAAAGCGCGACTCCCAGATTGTAGTGGGCATCCTCGTTGGCAGGATTGAGTTGGAGAACATCTTGGTATTGCGCGATGGCTTCATCCACATCACCTTTCAGTTCCAGAGCATTCCCCAAGTTGCAGCGGGCTTTCACGTAATCAGGTTTGATCTCCAGAGCCTTGCGGTATTGCGGGATGGCTTCCTCCGGCTTGCCATACTTGACAAGGGCATTGCCCAGGTTGTAGTGGGCATCCGCATCGGCGGGATTGATCGCCAGGGCTTCTTGGAATTGCGTGATGGCTCCTGCCAGATTTCCTTTCTGGACAAGATCCATGCCCAGGTTGTAGTGCGCAAGGCTGTTGGCGGCAGTGCAGGCCAGAGCGCGCTTCCAGAGTGTTTCGTTGTTGCGCCAATACGAAGTTTGTTTGCGGCCGCAAACCAGCAATGCCCCAATCATTGCGACCATCAGGCTGCCCCAAACCACCCGCCGATGCTTCCACCCCGCGCTCCAATCCGCCGCCGCCCAAGCAAAGACGCCTACTTGAACAATGCCAATCGCCGGAACCAACATTCCCAAATACCAAAACCAGCCCGCCATAAGCCAGGGGCGCTTTCGCCAGACCGCCAAAACCGCTCCAGAAATGACCGCCAGCAGCAGAAACGCCAGCCCAATTTCCCAGAACGGATGATTCTTCTCTGGGTAGGGATAAAAAACCGCCAACCCCGTCGGCCACACCATCTGGCGCAGATAGATGACGTAGGAAACCAAAACATTGCCGATCCGCATGGGTATCGGGGTATTGGCAATGGACACGACCGAATTGCCCTCCGCCACCGCAAAATAAGTCACCACGCACTCTGCCGCTGCCAACGCCAGAATCGGAATCTTCTCCTTCACCAACTCCCAAAACGGAACACCAGGACTTCTCTGCTGTCCACTGTCCGTTTTCCCTGTACTCCATAGCTTCAGCGAAGGAGGATGCGCTCCCTTCATCCGCCCCAGCGGCCAGTAATCCAGCAGCAAGAGCACAAAGGGCAAGGTCACCGCCGTGGGCTTGCACAACAGGCCCAACCCGAACAGCCCCGCCACTGTCAAGTAACGCCCCAGCGAGTTCGGGTCGCGGGCATAGCGGACATAGGCCCCGAGCGTGAGCATGAAGAAGAAAGTGGCGAGCACATCCTTGCGCTCCGACACCCAGGCCACCGACTCCACCCGTAGCGGATGGATGGCGAATACCGCCGCCACAAAGGCGCTGCGCCACAGCGCGCCGGTCATCCGCCGCAATATCAGGAACAGCAGGATGGCGGAAGCGGCGTGAATGAGCACATTGGTCAGATGATAGCCGCCGGCATCCAGGCCGTGGAGTTGATAATCCAGCATTAGCGAGAGCATAGTCAGCGGGTGGTAGAAATGGCACTCCGCGTGAGTAAAGAGCCAAGTGACCCCCTGCAGGGTCAGACCGCTGGCGACCTTCCCGTTCTCATAGACATAGAGGTCGTCATCTAAATTGACGAACCCGAAATGCGCCGTCTGTCCAAAACCCGAAATGCGCCGTCTGTCCAAACACCACCCAGATTATTCCCGCCAGGAACAGGCAGACTCCAAGAACAGTCCAACCGTTAGCCAAACCAGCCGTACGGCTCTCGCCTATGGCAGTGCTGGATTCTTTCCCGCTGCCTGTTTGCTTCAATCTTCGGCTCATCATGTCCCTGGGCTGAATGCATTTGTTCCGGGCTGTTTCCGCCAGCCAACACCGCCTCGAACAGTTCCATCGCTGCTTTGGCGAGTAGGAACCCGCTCCCGACGCAGGAGCTTTCTTTGGGCCACAGGCTCCATGACAACAGGAATTTGCCCAAAATCAATGAGAAACGCCGGAACGACCCTTTATGGGCGCGCGTCCATCCTCCATCTTAATCCTAACCTGTTTATAATCAACCGACTGCACTCAGAGTTAAGTGATTCTGCGTCAACCTGCGGTCAAAATCTGATCTTCGCCTTCCAGAGCAAGCCTCAACTGAGCAATCAGTCGTGCTTTTTTTTGTTTTCCGTGAGATTTCGGTTGACAACTATTGCCCGGATGATTAAAACTGCGCAGATGCTTAGCCAGATTCATGGTGTTTACACGCCTTCAGCAGATGTTTTCGCGTTCTGCCGGTGGCCTTGCAAACACATCCGGCACAGCATCGTATCCTCCTAAAACGCAAATTTATGAATAACCACAAATCTCCATCCCACAACCTTTATCGAAACAATTCGGCGTGGACGCCTGTTTTCGTCCTGGCTTTCTTCTGCGGATTGCTCACCGCTCCAGCCGCGGTTGCTGCAACGGATACTTGGACAGGGGCAACCTCTGTCAACTGGGGGGATGCCAACTGGATCGGGGGCAATTCCACGCCTCAGGCAGGCGACACACTGGCGTTTGGGGCGACAGTGGGGACGGGCGGCGCGACGCTCAATGACAATCTTGGAGCCGCCTTCGGCTTGGCGGGCCTGATCTTTAACCCAGGCGCCGCCGCTTTCACCTTCAACGCCAGCGGCGGCAGCACCATTGCCACCTCCGCCGGCTTTGCCGACAATGCGGCCGGCGTTGCCGAAACCATTAATGTGCCTCTGGTTCTTGCCGCCAATCAGAACATGACTGTGGCTACCGGCGGGACATTGGTACTCGACGGCGCGATCTCCGGTGGTGCTTTCGGCGTGACCGCCAATGGAGCCGGCACATTGACCCTCGGCGCGGCAAACGCCCTCACCGGCACTCTTGCCGCCAACGTCGGCACCGTCAATCTGGATTTCACTCAACCCGGCGCGCCGACGGCCAATATCTGGACTGCTTCCCCACTGAGCTTGGGAGGCGGCACACTTTCGGTGGTCGCCGCGTCCTCTTCGACCGCCCAGACTTTTTCCGGCACCACTCTGGCCAGCGGCAGTTCCTTGATCACGACGAACTCGGCGTCCACGGCGGCCAGCAGTCCGACGGTCACTCTTGGCAATATAACCGTGGGCAATGGCGCCAGTGTGGTCTTCAATGGTCCGGCCACGATCAACGGCTCGGGGGCTGTGCCTGCCAACGCCACATTCGTTACCTCCTATGCGGGGCAAAGCCCAACTACGGCTGGTATAGACGGAATTTTGGCTGTTGCCGCCACCCCCAGCGATACCTTCGCCACAGTCGGCCTTTACGACTGGGCGACCACGGATAGCACTACCGTCGCGAACACGGCGGGAACAACTGTGGTAGGCGGCTCGCAGGTTTCCGGGTTCTATGTTGTCCCTGCCAACAACAGCAGCGCCAGTACCGCTACAGCCCTCAATTGGGACATCGCCACGCAACAAACTGCCGCTTATTCCGCCGCCACCACTGCGCGCAACTCGTCCCACAACTCAATTTTGCAATCCATTCGATTCAACACCGGAATTGCCCCCTACTTGGATGTCAAGGGTTCCGGCGCCGCCTTTACCACGACTGGCGGTTTGCTGGTCACTCCAAACATGGGACCGATCAACGTGGGCGTCTGCAGTCTGGACCTTGAAAATACAACCTGCCAAATCGTCCAAAACAATACCGGGGCTCTTCTTCTTCTTGGCATTTCTTCCACGACCACGGGCGAATGGATGGCATTCACGGGAGGGCATTCCTCCAGCGCCAGCAGTGGGGGCCTGTCAGACACGGCGGACTATGTTGTCAAATCCGGCCCGGGCACGATGATGTTGAACCCCGCCGGCGGACCGAGTTCGGGGAATGGAATTCCTTTCAACTACCTTGCAGGCTCCGCTTATACGGTGTCTGTATCGGGACTGGTAAATGTTGGAACTTATGACTCCATTAATGCAGCCAACAGCACTTCCGCGGCATTTTATTTCAATGGCGGCGTTACGGTCATCAACAACCCCGACCAGTTGGGCCAGGCTAATTCCTCATCGTTTGGAACCACCGCCGGAGCAATGGGAACGGTCAATTTTAACGGCGGCACCCTCATGAGTGCCAAGGGCTTCACCTCCATTCCCGGCAGCACCGGCCTTCCAGGCACCGCCCCCACCACGAGCGGCAATTTCAGCCTGATTGACTCGGCCGATGCCAACGCCAACCGCAATGTGTTCCTTGGGAACAATGGCGGTGGTTTGGCCGCGCAAGCGGGCACCACTCTCACCGTTCCTGGAGTCGTCGCCAACACGTCTGCTGGAGCCGGCCCCTTGACCATCGGGATTCCCGCCTCCGCCGCCAACGGCAACACTTTGGGATTGGTCCCCGGCACTGGTGGAACCACCAAGAATATAGCCTTCAACGCCACCGGCACCGTGTTTTTGACCGGGGCCAACACCTATACCGGCGGCACTATTCTTTCCAGCGGCACTGCGGAGATCAACGGCATCAACAACGTCGGCGGCTCGGGAACCTATGGCGGCCTTACATTCAATGGCGGCGCTTTGCAGTATGCCGCGTCTGCTACCGGGAACGGGGGAACCGATGTCTCCTCGGGTGCTGGCATTACCTTGGGGGCAAACGGCGGAACGGTGGATGTCAACGGCAACACCGTCGCTTTCGCCGGCTCGATCGGCGGCACAGGCCCCATTACCGTCATGAGCACGGCGGCAAATGGCGTGTTGAATTTGAATTCCACCTCCGGCAGCACCTACAGCGGCAGCACAACTGTGGCCTCCGGCGCCACCTTGAACGTCAATAACACCAGCGGCAGCGGCACCGGTTCGGGCAGCCTCTTCGTCAACGGCACCTTTGGCGGCGCCGGCATCGTCACCGGCAACGTCACCATCAACAGCGGCGGCACGGTTGGCGGGTCTGGGACCTTCAGCGGCAATGTCACCGTCAACAACGGCGGCGCTTTGGCCGGGACTGGCGTCGTCAGCGGCAATATCACCGTCAACAGTGGCGGCACGGTTGGCAACGGCACCACCTCCTTGACCAGCGTGGGTGGCACGTTGACTTTGAACACCGGCGGCACATTGGAGCTGGACGGCGCGGCCACTTTGCCGGTGGCAGGGCTGGTCTTCCCGAACGGATCTGCCTTAACAATCTCCGTCTATCTCCCGTCCGCCGTGGCCAATGGCACACCCGTTACCCTGCTTACCTCCACTGCCGTCATTTCTGGCACGCAGCCTGCCGTCTTGGTTATTGGGCCGGGGAATGCGGGGGGTCAAGACTTTGGTTTGACGATTGGCGCGCACTCCATCACCTTGACCGCCACCGCCGCGGGCGCGGTAGGGACTTGGACCGATGCAGACACCACTGGCGTTTGGTCCGATGCGGCCAACTGGTCCGGCACCGGCACGCTTCCGCCGCAAGCTGCGGGAGATTTGGCCACTTTTGGAACCGGGGCTGGCCCCGTTACCTTGGATGCCAATGAAATTGTCGGCGGCATTACCTTCAACAACGCGGCGTCCTACACCATTTCTACCAGTACCGGCAAAGTGTTGAAGCTGGATAACCGTGGTGATGGCGTAGTCATTAACGCGACGGCGGGCACCGCCAACAAGATTACCACGGCTGTCTCCCTGAACGATGCTGTGACGACCCGCGTGAACACGGGTGACTCACTGGCGCTCACGGGGAACATCAGCAGCACTGGCGTCCAAGGCGTCTCGGCTGTGGGCGCGGGCACCACCATTCTCAGCGGCGCCAACACCTACGGTCCTGCGGCGGGCGTGGTGGGAACGGCCTTGAGCGGGGGCGGCACCCTCCAAGTTGCCAGTGGCGGCGCCTTGAGCGTGGGAGATGTCAGCATTGCCGAGGCCAGCACCCTTCAGGCCGGGGCTGCTTCCCTTTCCTTTGCCAACAACATTGCCTTGGCGGATCCGACCACCACCACCTTGGACAACAATACTTTTGGTCTTACTCTGGGCGCGGGCAGCGGCGTTATCAGTGGCTCTGGCAGCATCACGGTGATCAACAGCGGCACCCTCAGCTTGGGTTCCGCCAACACCTACACCGGCAGTACCACCCTTAAAGGCGGTGTGTTAAGAGTCTCGGCGGACGGCGCTGCTCCCGGCAACGCAGGCAGTCTGGGCGCGGTGCCGGGTTCCGTCACCCCCAACAACGTCGTCCTCAATGGCGGCGACTTGCTGGCCCCAGCCACCGTTGCGTTGCACGCCAATCGCGGCGTCGGCATTGGCGCCACCTCGGGTAGCACTGCGGGAACCGGACTCCTTGACGCGGCCTCTGGCGCTACTCTCACCGTCAACGGAATTATCGCCTCAGCGGGCAACACGGGCGCCAACGCCCTCACGGTCAACAGCGGCACCGGCAACACCGGCACGGTGGTCTTGAGCGGCGCGAACACCTTTACCGGCGTCACCTTGCTCGACCAGGGAACCCTGCAATTGAACAACAACAACGCCTTGCAGTTCAGCCCGTTGAATTACACCACCGGCACCGTTACTATTGGCGCTGGCGTCACGGCCCCGACTCTCGGCGGGTTGATCGGCACCTCCGCCACTCAAAATCTGCCCACTGGCTCTGGCACTTTGCAGGTCATCGTCCCTCCTGGCAGCGAAACATACGCCGGCCAGGTTTCCGGTTCCGGCTCCGTCGTTGTCACCACTGGCAATGGTGGATCTCTGACACTGGGTGCCGCCAACTACTCCGGCAGCACCTCCGTTGGCAGCAACGCCACTTTGACAATCAGTTCAGGCTCCTTTGGGGCGGGCGGCAGCGCGATTACCGTGGGAAGTGCTGGCAACGGCGCTTCGGAGACTGCGGTTCTGCACCTGACTGGCGCTAATGCCACTGCCGGCAACGTGAATATTGCCACTGCCGCCAACGAAACCGGCTCCAGCCTTTATATCACTTCGGGCACGATTAACTTTGGAAACACAGTCTTGGGAGGTTGGGGCACTGCCGGGAATCCTTCCGCGGATCCTGTCGGCGGCGCAGCCAATACCGCCGGGACTTTAGACATCACCGGCGGCACCGTTAACTTGGGCAACGCCTACATCGGGCGTGATGGAGGGTCCCCGGGAACCACGAGCCTTGGCTTGGTCGTCAATGGCAGCGGCGCTGCCGTCACTGCAACCTTGCTCAATCTGGCTTCCGATGCCGCCGTCAACAATGAAGCTGACGTCACTGTTGCCGCCGGTTCTCTCACCGTTGGCAACTCCTCCTCCACTGGGGCTTTTATAGTCGGCACCTTGACGGGCAGCGGTAGTAACGTTGTTTACGTTAGCGGCACTGGCAGCCTGACGTACGCCGGGACGGACGGAGTGCTCCTGGGTAGTTATAGCGCTCTGGACATCGCCGGTGGCATCGCCAATTTGTCAGGTGTCACGGTCAATTCTTCCGCCGCCGGTGGAAATAATTTCTCCGTATTTAACATGACGGGCGGCGCCGTTTATTTGGGAAGCGTGGGATTGGTGGTTGGCGCCGGCGACACGGCAATACCCGTTACTCTGGGTGGAACCGCTACCTTGGGAGCCTCGGCCTCCTGGTCTTCTGCCGGCAACATCGTCCTGAGCGGCGGCCTGGCTCAGATTCAGACAGGTTCCCCCACTGGTTTCCCCATCGCCTTGAGCGGAGTGCTCTCTGGTTCGGGTGCTTTGAATGTGACCGGCGCCGGCACGCTCACGCTTTCGGGCGTCAACATCTACACCGGCGGCACCAGCAACAGCCCCACCAGCACCCTTGCCATTAGCAGCCCCGGCGATCTGGGCGCTGGCGGCGTTTATGCGGGCAACTTTACCAACAACGGCGCATTCACCTACGGCAGCAGCGTCGCCCAGACCTTGTCCGGTGTCATTTCCGGCACCGGCTCCCTCACCCAAAGCGCCGGCACGCTCAACTTGAGCGCCGTGAACACCTACACCGGCCAAACCACTGTCAACGGCGGCACCTTGAACGTCAATGGTTTCCTTGCCGCAGGCAGTGCCGTCGCGGTCAACAGCACCGGCATCTTGGGCGGCAGTGGCACGATTAACGGCAACGTCACTGTCAACAGTGGCGGCATGACCCTCCCCGGCCCCACAGGCGTGACCAACACCATTGTCGGCAATCTGACCTATGCCACCGGCTCCAGCAATGCCTTTGATCTCTCCGCCAGCGCCACCGGTGCCGGCAACGATCAAATCGCCATGCCCACCTCTGCCACCACCTTGACTGGCAATGGCGTCAGTGTTTACATCAACCCCACTGCCGCATCCCTGGACACGGTAAATAATTACACCCTGTTTAGTTTGGGGTCGGGCGTCACCTACGCCTCCGCTTTCGCCCCCACGCCGCAGTGGGTCGGGACCCCGCCGCCAAACGCTGCCGATTATATCATCGCCAAAGTCGGCAACAACGTGGTGCTTGAAAATAACTCAACCATCAAATTCACGGCCGTCAGCGCTGCTCCGTCCAGTGCGGTGCTGGGGCAAACCGTCCTTCTCAGTGTCACCGTTGCGGACAGCAGTCTCCCGGTCACCGGCGTAGTCGCTACTAATTCTACGCTTCTGCCCAGCTTCCCCAACGGCGCCCCGTTTACCTCGGTGGGCGGTGGGGTGTGGCAACTTAGCTTCGTGGTTCCTAATACTGCCACTGCCGGCATCTACCCCATCAATCTCGGGGCCACTGATGGTGTCAATACCACCCTCCCCGTCAGCGTCATCGTGACGATCAACGCAGGAATACTTTGGACCGGCGCGGATTTCCTGTCCGGCACCCCCAACGGCAACTTGAATGACCCGGCCAACTGGGCCGGGGGTGTCGCGCCGGTTACTGCTAACGTGCTCTACTTTGACAACGGGAGCGGTGACGACCCGAATCCGCTCAATAATGAGACGGCGGGCTTTTCCATCGGCGGGGTGGTATTCAATGCCGGCACGGTCGCCTTCGATATCACTGGCAACAGCCTGACATTTACGGGCGGTGTGACCAACCTTTCGGCCAATCCCCAAACCATCGCCACACCGATCGTTCTTAGTGGGTCGCTGACGATGGTGCCCGGCAGCCCCGGCCTGAGCTTGTCTGGCGTCGTCTCTGGCACTGGTGGTATGATTGTCACCAATGTCGGGGTCTTGACCCTCGGCTCGGCCAACACCTACACCGGCAGCACCGTCATTGGAGGCGGTCAAGTGCCCGTTTCTGCCGACGGCACCTCAGGCGGATCCCCGGGAACTCTGGGCAACGTGCCCGCTTCGGCCACCGCCAACAATGTCATCCTCAATGGCGGCGACCTCATCGCCAACGCCACCGCCCTCGCGCTGGAAGCCAATCGCGGCGTCGGCATCGGGCCGACATCGGGCAGCGTTCCTGGAACTGCGCTCATTGACGCGCCCGCTTCCGATACCTTCACCATCAATGGAATTATCGCTTCCGCTGGCAACACCGGCTCGAACAACCTCATCATCAACAGCGAGGTTGGCAGCACTGGCACGGTTTCATTGGGTGGCGCGAACACCTTCAACGGCACTACCACCATTGCCGCGGGGACGCTGCAACTCAACAATAACCTCGCCTTGCAGAACAGCACCTTGAATTACAGCACCGGGACGCTCGCTTTTAACGGCACCCCTACTGCTGTCACCTTAGGCGCATTGTCCGGCACCTCCACTTCCCAAACCTTGACGCCGGGTACCGGCGGCGCCTTGGGGCTGACCGTGGGCGGCAACAACTCGAGCACGACGTTCGCTGGCATTCTCAACGAAACAACCTCGTTGACTAAGAGCGGCACGGGCACGTTCACGCTCACCGGCGTGAACACCCCCTTCACCGGCAGCATCACCGTCAGTGCTGGCACGCTGGCCATCGGCGGGGCGGGGCAGTTGACGGCTGGCACCTACGCGGGCAACATCACCGACACGGGCACCTTCACTTACGGCAGCTCCCTCCCGCAGACCTTGTCGGGTATCATCTCCGGCGCGGGCACCTTTAACGTAACCGGCGTCGGCGCCGTCACCTCGACCGGCGTGAACACCTTTACCGGAGCCACGGTCGTTGGCTCGGGCGCGACCCTCATCTTCAACGGCGCTACCATTAGCGGCACTTCCATGACTGTTGCTCAGGGAGCCACGCCTGGCGCGCTGCTCCTGGAGGGCACTGTTTCCCTGCCTTCCACCACCCCCACCACCCTCGTCAGCGGCACGATGAATGTCTTCAACGGCACGGCGACTGCAACAGGCGTTAACTCCAATTGCCTGGTCATCGGCGCCTCCACCTTGCCGGCCACTCTGTTGGTGAGTCCGGGTGCCACATTTGCGGATACCACCACCGGCACTCAGGCTTTGCCATATTTGGGCGGCGGAGTGCCCGGCAGCATCGGTATCATTACCAATGCGGCTACGGGCACTTTCACCATGTCCGCGGAAGCTTTTCGGGTGGCCGGCAGCCCCAACGGCACTGCCGCCATTTACAACAATGGCTCCTTTGCTTTCACTTCGCTTGGCAACAACTTCCAGTTGGCGGCCAGCACCAATGCCTACAGCTACATCTACGACACGGGCACTTTCTCTGTGTCAGGCCTGGGCAGTTTGTGTCTTTCCTATGGGCCTACCGCCGGCAACCCTGGCGCCAGTTCCACAGTTGACGTGACGGGCAGTGGTGCAACCCTCACGACGCCAAATACTGGCCAGCTTCAAATCAATAACAATGTGGCTGAAAGCTCTTTAACAGCGTCTGAACTCAACGTCACGGCCGGCGGGGCTGTTTCGGTGGGAGCAACGACGCCTGGCATTCTCTCGGTCAACGGTATAACCAATGCATTCGCCTCGATCAACGTCTCCGGCGGATCATTTACGACATCGGGGGCCAGCGGCATCAATTTGAACGTTAACAACAACGCATCCGACACCAATACGCTGACTCTGGCCAATGGCGGCACCATCGGTACTTCCATTATCACCAATTCGCCGCTCGCGTCGGGGACTCTGTCTTTGAACGGCGGCACCCTTATGGCGACCGCCTCCCCGTCCGCGGGCGTGACTGCGGGCGGCCTTATTGCCGCCAATGTGGCGACTTATGTGCAGGCGGGCGGCGCCACCATCAACAATGGCGGATTCTCCACGACGATCGCGGTCGCGCTGCAGGCGCCCACGGGCTATGGAGTCGCGAGCATCGCGCTTTCGGGGACGACTAGCGGCTATATCGGGGCTCCTGTGGTCCTCATCGCGGCGGGCACCGGCAATCCCGGCCAGGGTGCGGCGGCTATCGCCAATTTCAATCCCTCCACCGGCACGATCACTGGCATCACTGTTACCAGCCCCGGATCGGGATACACCACCGCGCCAACAGTCACTCTCATCGGCGGCAGTGCCACCTCTGGCTTGGGCGCTACTCCTGGCACGGCGATCGCGACAGCCACTCTGACTTCCGGCGTGCCGCCCAGCGGCGGCTTGACCTTCACCGGATCGGGCGGCTCAACCGCCTTGACTGCTGTGAGCACCTATACCGGCGCCACCACTGTGGGAAGCGGGACTTTAATTATCAGCGGCATCAACAATTTGGGCGATGCCAACCTCGGCGGACTCATCTTCACTGGCGGCGCCTTGCAGTACACGGCTGGCGCCGCCGGGGCCGGTTCCCTCGACCTCTCGTCGGCGGGCGGGATCACCTTGACAGGCAATGGCACGATTGATGTGAACGGCAATAGCGTCACTTACGCCAACGCCATTGGCAACAGCGGCTCAGGCGGGCTGACGGTGGCCAGCACTACCCCAGGCGGGACGTTGACACTGACTGCTGCAGCCACCTACACCGGCGCCACCACCATCAGCGGGGGCACGCTGGCCTTGGGTGTTGGCGGCTCGATTGCCAGCTCCAGCGGCGTCAGCCTGGGCGGCGGCGCGACCTTTGATGTCACCGCCGTTTCCGCCACGGCTTACACCTTGGGCGGCACCAGCTTCACCGCCAGCGGCGATGCCGCCGCCACTCTTAAGATCGCCACCGGCGGGAAGGTCAACGACTCCCTGCCGACGACGCTCATCCTGACGTCCGTCTCTGGCGCCGTGCCGAATCCCGCCCTCACCGTTGCGGGAGGCACCTTGGTTCTCAACGATAATCAATTCACCATCAACGGACCGCTCTTGCCGCCCGGCATTTACACGCTGGCGAATTCCAGCGGCACCGGGGTCATAACGTATAATGCCACCGCAGGCGACGTCTTTCCGGCGCCCACCGGAACGGCCATAGGCTGGCCGGGCACCACCGCCTCCATCGCGGTGTCGGGGTCGGGCAGCTCTGCTGTTTTGGCCTTGACCATCTCCGACCCCAACTCCTGCGTGGGAGGGTTGGTCGCCACCAACGGCACGTGGACTCGAGCCTATTCCTCGGTGGACGCGAACGATGAGCAATTGGCCTTCGGCAACACCAATGGCATTTACTCGGTGGTGGGTTACAACATGGTCAACTGCACCAATAAGTCCGGAACAGCCACCGTTTACGGGGGTGGAACCGTTGCCGTTGGCCCCGGAACACCTTATCTGATCGGATTCAATGGGGGCATTGCGACCGCAGGCACGCCCACCGTCTTGCCCGTGGGGACTACCAATCTGGTGCTGATCATGACGCAATCCACTCAAGGGCAGGGGCAAACCGCTCGGGTCAATGCCTTGGTCGTGGCGGATGGATGTTCTGCAAACACGATGTCCTTTGACCCGATCAGCGCGAACCTCTATCTGAGCCAGAGCGGCGAGGTTCGAATCGTCTTCAACAACGTCTCCCAGAACGACAAGTATGTGAATTTGCAGAACGGCACCCCCGGCCTGCGCTCGGCGCGGGTGATCGTCAACGGGACTGTTTTTGCGCTCAACGGCTTGGCCGACGGAGCCAGCGTGTCGGTGGACATCAGCAGAGCGCTCACGGGCGGGACTGGCAACACGGTGGTGGTGGAAGGATTCGGCAGCAAGGGTGCCGGGGCGGTGGTTTCGATTGGAGAGACACCGGCGGCGCCGGCCTCCGGGAACTTCCAAGTCACGGCGGCCTCGGCGGTGAGCACGTTCATCAACTTGCCGGCTTTGCAGATCACGCAATCGGGAGACCAGACGGCGTTGAGTTGGCCGGCGACTGGGCCGGCGGGAGAGGACTTCACCGCATACCAGTTGCAAACCAGCGCCAGCGGCCTGCCAGGCAGTTGGAGCGCGGCGGGGACGGCCCCGGTCAGCGCGGGAGGACAGTTGACGGTGACAGTGACGGCGGGCGGCAGTGGGCAGTTCTATCAGTTGGCGGACCCAACGGCGCAATAAGCGTGGCAATGAACCATTCAAAAAAAACGATTATGAAACAGAACAAACCAGCATCTCCGGTGGGAACCAGCAAGCAGCAGAGCGGGGGAAAGAAGCCCTATGGCAAGCCAGCCTTGAAGCGGCTGGGGATGCTCCAATCGGTGGCGGGGAGCGGCATTAATTTTGGAAACTCGCGTGGGAAGAAAGTGTGACGCGGGGTTAATGCGGGCAGGCACAATCTAACGCAGCCAAGGGCAGCGGGAAACCGCTCCCTTGGCTCTCTTTTTTCTAGCTTCACGCTGGACTGCCCTTTCAAAGGCAAAGAGGGCGCGCAGAGAGGTGCAGGATGAATTCCACCAGAATCGCGGCCATCTTCGCCATCACCTACTTGGGGATCGCCTTGGGGCACGTGCCGGGATTGAAGCTCAATCGGGTGGGCATTGTCTTGCTGGGCGCGATCTGCATGATGATTTTCGGCGGGATCTCCACCCCGCAAGCCGTTTCCTTCGTGAACTGGCCCACGGTTTTTTTGCTGTTTGGATTCTTTGTCATTTCGGCGCAATTGCGGCTTTCCGGGTTTTATGACAAGATCGCCAACGGCCTTTCAGGCTGGCTCGAACATCCCGCGCGATTCCTCCTGGTGTTGATGGGAGTCACGGGCGGGCTTTCCGCCATTCTGAACAATGACATCGTTTGCTTCGTCTTCACGCCGGTCGTCGGGGCCGCGCTCCTGCGCAAACGGCTCAATCCCATCCCATTTCTGATCGCGCTGGCGCTTTCCAGCGACATTGGCGCGGCGGCGACACCCATCGGCAACGCCCAGGACATGATGATCAGCGTGGTGGCCCGCCTGGATTTTGGCCGTTACATCCTCTGGTGCGTGGTCCCCGTTCTGGCAGCCCTGGGCGCGGCGTACGGAATCATCTGGCTTCTGTCAATCAAAAACATCCGGTCCGCCTCTCCCCCTCCAAATGAACCCGCCCAAAAGCGTTTCACCTATAATCAAGCCCACACCATCAAGGGACTGGTCATTCTCGCGGTCGTCATTGGCCTGTTTTTCTCCTCACTGCCCAAGGAAATCATCGCCCTGGCCGCCGCCGGGGTTCATCTGGCCAGCCCCAGGTTTCGCACGGAAGACTTGCTCAGGCTGGTGGACTGGCCGATCCTGATTCTCTTTGTGGGACTGTTCGTCGTCGCCGGGGCCTTTCAATCCACCGGCTATGGCGGACAAGCCGTGCAATGGCTGGCGCGGAGCGGACTTGACCTCAACGTTCCCCACACCCTGGTTCTGGCGACCGCCGCTCTTTCCAACCTCATCAACAATTCGGCGGCGGTGATGCTGCTGCTCAAAGTGGTGGACCTCTCCCATCCCGCCACCGGATACCTCCTGGCGCTGGCCAACAGCTTTGGCGGAGGCTTCATCATTGTTGGCAGCGTGGCCAATATTATCGTGGTGCAGCAGGCGCGCGAACTGGGCATCAACATATCCTTCCGCGATTTCGCCCGCCTGGGCATTCCGGTGGCGCTGGCCGCCTTGGGCGGATTGCTGGCCTGGGCGGCGGTGATGATCTGACCTTTGAGCCATGGTTTCTCGTCAGCCAATATCGCTCTTGGCCGCGGCCCGGGCCAGATGCAAGTTTCGACATGACAATGAGATGCAAAGGGCGATGGTTTTTTGCGCATTTTTGCGCATTTTTTTGTTGCCTTTGTGCCGAAAATAGCCGATGTTACCTTCAATTAAAGCCATTTATTGACATTTGCTTATGCCAACAGCCTTGGACCGGATGGATAAAAGGCGAAAGGTTTCAGCAGGGTTTACCCTGGTGGAACTGATGGCGGTCGTTGCCATTTCGGGCATCTTGATGGCGTTGCTGCTCCCGGCCTTGTCCAGTGCCAAGGAAAAATCCCGGCGTTGCGTCTGCAAAGCAAACATTGAGCAGGTCCTCTCCGCGTTCCATTTTTACGCCAATGATTTTGAGGATTACCTGCCCACCGCGGCGGACGACCAGGGTGACTACCATGCCATCATCCTTTCCGATTTTACCTTCACAACCCTCTCCTCCCCCGAATATTTGGGAGGTGAAACCAACAGCTTCTACTGTCCGAATCTTGAATATGCCATGGGCCAAATGGGAGGCTACAGGGCCAACGTCGGCTATACCATCGGATATGGGTATCTGGCCACCAATGATTTGATATCAAGCTCCAAGGGGCCGTTTAACTGGGTGTCGCCCCAGAGGACAACAGACACGCCCGGCGCCATCTTCGCCGACGCCAATTATTGGAATGGAGGATTGACCATCGCGCCTCACAGCTCGGCCGGCTCTGTGGTCGCCTGTGTCGCCAGTGCTTCGCAGCAGTTGACCATAGCTACCAACAGTGCCTCGGCGGGCGCTGTGGGCGGGAATGAAGGCTTCATAGATGGCCATGTGGACTGGCGATCTATTCATTCCATGCAAACCTACCCGGCTTCCTCCGACGGCTCGGCCTACGGCAACTGGTAATCAGACGGCAAAAAGTTCCGCCACCGTCATTCTCAACTCTGGAAGCAGGTTCTCTTGTAGCATCTCCCGTCCCGCCAGGATGCCCTTCAAAGCCAGTCCGTACGGGGTTCCTTGGTACAGCTCCACATTGTCGTAACGCGGATCCACCATCCAAACCCGCGGAACCTTGAATTCCTCATAAAGCCCCTTTTTCAGCACGGTGTCGGGCCGGTGATCAGCCGAATCAATGATTTCGACCACCAGCCATACCTTATTGGTCGCGGCAGTAACCAGCGCCAAATCCGGCCGCACCATGGTGCGCGTTGAAAGCGGCACCGCTGCGCGGGGGCTGAGGATCCGGGCCGCCAGGTTTCCAGCCAGACCCGTGGCCACGCGCTCATGCAGCAGAGCGCAAATTCTTTCGTGGCGCGCCCCTGGAAGCGAGCGCACCAGCGTTCTGCCGTCAATCATTTCTTCGTAATTGCTCATGGCAAGTTTGCCGGCTTTCCCAACTTCCGCCGCAACCAGGCTCCCGTTTGCGACGCCCGATTGGCCGCCACGCTCTCGGGAGCCCCTTGCGCCACGATGCGCCCTCCGCCTTCCCCGCCCCCCGGCCCAAGATCAATGATCCAGTCCGCCTCCGCGATCAAGTCAAGATTGTGCTCGATCACAATCACCGTGTTGCCCGCGTTGACCAGCCGTTGCAGCGCCTCGACCAGCCGGTCCACATCGGCCATGTGCAAGCCAATGGTCGGCTCTTCCAGCAGAAACAGGAACGCGGCCCCTTCCGGCGCCTTGCGGCCGGGCTGGACGCCCTCTCCCGCCTGCCCGCGAAAACCGGCCAGCAAATGCGTCACCAACTTGAGCCGTTGCGCCTCCCCGCCGCTCAACGTGGGGCTCGGCTGGCCTAGTTTTATGTAGTCCAGCCCGGTGTCGCGCAACGCCTGCAAAGGCCGGGCGATCTTGGGAAATGCGGCGAATGCCTCCGCGGCCTGCCCCACTGTCAAATCGAGCGTTTGCGCGATGTTCCGCCCGCGATACTCGATGTCGAGCGTTTCCCGGTTGAACCGGGCGCCCCCGCACCTTTCACAACGAACATAGGCCGGCGGCATGAAACTCATCTCCAGTTTGATGATGCCCGCGCCCAGGCACTCCGGGCACCGCCCTTGCGCGCTGTTGAACGAAAACCGGCTGGCCGAATACCCGCGCAGCCGGGCTTCCGGCGTGAGCGCGAACAAATCCCGGATTTCGTCGAAGATTCCCGCGTAGGTCGCCGGCACCGACCGCAAGGTCCGCCCAATGGGGGATTGATCCACCTCATAAACCGCCCGCACAGACTCAGCTCCCGCCACCTTCAGGCCGCCGGCAGATTGGAATGCTCCTGGCTTCCGCTGGCGCAGTTCCTGCCGCAATGCCGGCAGCAGACAATCCCTCAGCAGTGTGCTTTTCCCGGAACCGCTCACGCCCGTCAGGCAGACAAACCGTCGCAGAGGAATGGTCACGGCCAGGTTTTTCAAATTGTGCGCGCTGGCCCCTGTGAGCGTCAGCGCTGGCGTCTGTGCGTCAACCGGTCTGCGCCGCCCTCCTGCCGGATAAGTTTTGCGGGCGCGCAGGCAGCGCGCGGTGACAGACCTCTCGTGCTTCATCAACTCCTTCAGCGTCCCGCAAGCCACCACCTCGCCTCCGTGCACCCCGGCGCCGGGGCCGAGATCAATGATGTAATCAGCCTGCCGCATCGTTTCCTCATCATGCTCCACCACCAGCAGGGAATTGCCCCGCGCCTTGAGCAAGGCCAGCGCGGCCAGCAGTTTCTCGTTGTCCGCGGCATGAAGTCCGATCGTCGGCTCATCCAGAATGTAAAGGACCCCGCTGAGGTTGGAGCCAAGCTGGGCGGCCAGCCGGATCCGCTGGGCTTCCCCGCCTGAGAGCGTGGTTGCACCCCGGCCCAGTTGCAGATAGCCCAGGCCAACCTTCTGCAGAAACTTCAGGCGCTCGAGGATTTCAGGAAGGATGTCCCGCGCTATTTCCGCCTCCCGCCCGCCAAAGCCAACCGCGCCAAACCATTCCAGCGCCCCTTCCACCGGCGCGTTGGCAATATCCACAATCGTCGGCCGCGCTGGAATTCCCCCCGCGCGCGCGCCGGAAATCTTGCAGTTTTCCAGCCGCACGGCCCGCGCCAGCGGGTTCAGGCGCGTTCCCTCGCACGCCCCGCACATCTCCCGTTTGCCCTCCTGCCACTCAAACCACGATTCCTCAATCGCCTCGGCGCGCGCCCCCCGATCCACCTCGGGCAAATAAAAAAGTTCGCCAAAACCGCGGCAGCGGGGACACCAGCCGCGCGGCGAATTATAGCTGAACATTTTCGGGTCGGCCGGCTCGAAGGATTGCCCGCATTGCGCGCACGAACGCTCGGTGGAATGGACGGAAGTCTGGCGGTCGTTGCCCAGCGCGTAAAGGACCCCGTGGCCCAGTTCCAGCGTTTTCTCGATCAACTCGCGCGCCGCGCCGCGGCCATCCGGAGTGCGCCACCGCTTCTTGTCCAGCAGGCCGGTCACGATTTCCACGTCGTGCTCGCGAAAGCGGTCGAGCCGGAACGGTTTGGCGGCGGCATACATTTTCCCATCGGCGCGAAGCTCCGCGAAGCCGTGCTGGGCGGCCCAGCGGGCGACCTCGGTGTGGAAGCCTTTGCGGTTCTTCACCATCGGCGCCAGCAGCAGCAAATCGCCGCGCCGCCGCGATTCGGCCTCCAGCCGGCCCGCCAATTGATCGCGGGTTTGGGCCTGCACCGCCGTCTGGCAGCGCGGGCAATGCTGCGTGCCCAGCCGCGCAAAGAGCAGCCGCAAAAAATGCCAGGCCTCCGTCACGGTGGCGATGGTGCTCTTGCCGCCCCCGCGGGAAATCCGCTGCTCAATGCTCACCGACGGCGGAATGCCCGTGATCAAGTCCACCTCGGGCCGGGCCAGTTGCTCGACGAATTGCCTCGCATAGACGTTCATCGAGTCCAGAAACCGGCGCTGCCCCTCGGCAAACAACAGGTCAAACGCCAGCGTGCTCTTGCCCGAGCCACTGACCCCGGTCACGACGACAAATTGGTTGCGCGGGATTTCCAGCGAGATGTTCTTCAAGTTGTGCTCCCGCGCGCCATGAATGGAAATGACCGCTTCCCCCGGTCCTGTGGCTTTTGCTTCTCGTCTCACGTCCGGCCATTTAAGCACACCCCGTCGCGGTTGTCAGACCCGTTTCACGCGCTGCTTTTACGGCTTCACCTTCAGTTTTTCGGCGGCGGCGAGTTTGCGCTGCCTGGTGTCGAACGTGAGAAACTCCCGCGCCCCCAGGTGCAACGCCGTCGCCACATGGAGAATGTCCAGACTCCGATGCCCTCCCGCCATGGTGTGGCGTTGGGAAATGGTTTCGGCCAGCCGGTGAACGTCCGGCCAGTCGGCAGCCTCCACTGTCAATACCCCGGTGTCCAAGTCGGTTTGCAGATCGGCGAGCGCTTGGTCGCAATCGGCCTGTGGGTAGCCTTTGCTTTTGTCCCGCGCATGAAGCCAGACTTGGAAGCGGACGCTCTGGCGAAATTCGTAAAGCAGCAGGCCGGAGACGCGCAAAGCCTCCGGGAGCGCTTTGAAATACGCCGCCGCCTGCGCGGAATTATCCTGCCGCCGGTAAAGCGCGCAAAGAAACGACGTGTCCGGGAAGGCGATCACCCTTCTTCGCCTTCCAATTCCGCCGCGCGCATGGCGGCAACCTCTTTGGCGGAAAAAATGCGGTCGCCCCAAGTTTCTTTCAACCGCGCCATGATGTCGGGCTTGACGAGTTTGCGCGTTTTGACGGGCGCGGGCGGCACGAGGCGGGCAAATAATTTCCCCGACTTGGTGATCTCCACCGGCTCGCCTTCGGCAATCCACGCCGCGACGCGGGGGAAGTGGTTTCGCAAATCTCGGACCGTGGCTGTTTTCATAGTGATACAAATATGTATCACCGATCCCTGTTTGTCAACCCTGTTTCCAGAATTATAATCCCCCGGCGCATCAATTCACCGCTTAACGATTCACCCTGCAACCCGATTTGCCGGCCCATGCGCCCTTTTTCCCCGCCACAACCAGCCCAAAAGAATGGCGGCCAGCAAAACAAAAATCACAGCCAAAACAAGCACCGGCGAAAAAAAATCCGCGCCGGTCTGTGCGATCTGCATCCCCGAAATGAGCGCAACTCCGCCGGGACTCCGCAATGCCGTGATCGTCACCGGCTCACGGCGCGCCACCGGCACGTTTCGAAACACCACATACTGCTGCCCCACCTGCCAGGTGGGCGACTTCCATCCCGTTCCTGTCGCCGCGGTGGATTGCGTCCCCTCATCCAGGTCGCCGCTGCTCAATTGATAGACGCCGTTCTGGTTCTCGTGGTCTCCATGCCCGTAAACGTAAAAATCATACGCCCCCGGCGGCAGATTTGTCACCACCACCGTGAGGTTTCCGGGGCCGAGCGGGTAGAGGTAATAATTATACATCGGGTCCGCGGCTCCATTCCCCCAACATCCCGGAGCATTGGCGACGCTCAATCCCACATCCGAAACCTTCCCGTCAGCCCATTTCATATTGTCCAGTCCCCCTGAGGTCCGGTACCCCCCGTTCCCGTTGTCCCGCGAATAATAATTCCAAAAATCGGCGCTCGTCTGGCCCGTCGCCGCCGGTCCCGCCTTCTGACTTGGCCCGGTCAAAGGCCCAAAATCCACGTTCATCACTTTGCCCGGAGAATTGCCCCCGGCGTTGAGCCTGGGACTAACAATCAAACCACAAGCCAACAGAATAAATCCCCAGTTTGACCTCACCGTTTTCGCAAACAGAGTTTTCATAGAGATCCTCCACTACATTTTTTCACCACTCCAATGCAAGTTGCCCAACTGCAAGACGCATCTGCCGGCACCACAATTCCAAGGCCCGACATCTCGCCTCCACGTATATATGTCCGACCGACACCGTAAAAAGGCATTCATTTCCAATTTTCCGCGACTTTCGCCGAATTCATGGCAATGGCCATTCATTGGGGCACGGGTCCCGCGGCGCGGGCGACTGAGCCGTTGACGCCCCGTTGATGCTGGGCGATCTGCATCCCCGCAATCAGCGCAATTCCGGCGGGACTCTGCAATGCCGTGATCGTCACCGGCTCATTGCGCGCCACCGGCACATTTCGAAACACTACATACTGCTGCCCCAACCGCCACGTGGACGACTTCCATCCATCCCCGCTCGCCGCGGTGGATTGCGTCCCCTCATCCTGGTTGCCGCTGCTCAATTGATAGACGCCGCTCTGATTTTCGCGGTCTCCATGCCCGTAAAGGTAAAAATCGTACGACCCGGACGGCAGATGAGTCAAAACCATCGTGATGTTCCCGGGGCCTAGCGGATAAACGAAGTAGTTATACATCGGGTCCGCGGCCCCATTCCCCCAACTTCCCGGAGCATTGGCGACGCTCAATCCCACATCGGAAACCTTCCCATCAGCCCACTTCATGTTGGCCAGTTCCCCGTAGGTCCGGTACCCCCCATTCCCGTCGTCCCGCGAATAATAATTCCAAAAATCGGCGCTCGTCTGGCCCGTCGCCGCCGGCCCCGCCTTCTGACTTGGCCCGGTCAAAGGCCCAAAATCCACGTTCATCAAAGCCACCGCCCCATTTTGAGGCCACACGACAATGGCCGTTCCACCCGCCAATAAAACTCCCGCGGCGATGCCGGCAGCCAGCTTAAGTTTTGCGCATGTCATTAGGTGCAGAGTCCCCTTGATGAGGGTTGTGACGGAGGTCGTAACCGCCCCTCCTTTTGCCGCCAACATGGAAACTTTTGCCGCCAGTCCCGCCGGCGCAGTCTGCACCGAGTGGGCCGCCATCGCTCCGGCGATGTCCAGGGCCGGGAGCGCCACGCCATGTTTGATAAGGCGCGCGCGCAGTTTTCCCAGCGCCCGCTCGACGCGCTTCTGTGCCGCGCCTGCCTCTATCCGCAAAGTCCCGGCGATTTCATGGTTGGTTTTGTTTTCATAGTACCGCAGGACCAGTGCGGTGCGGTCCATTTCGCCCAGTTCGGCCATGGCGTCATCGAGCACGGGGGCAAGCTGCTCCCAGGGGTTGCCGTCGGGTTGGTTCAAACTGGATTGCATTTGCGCCTCCCGTTCCCGGGCCAGTCGGCGGCGCCGGGCTTTGAGCATGTCCGCCGCCGCGTAGCGCGTCGTGCGATACAGCCAGGCGGGCAGCACGGTCTTCGGTCCAA
>JBEKOF010000060.1:0-20417 GCA_049522055.1 Verrucomicrobiota bacterium
TGCCGTGCATCGGATCGCAAACCCACAGGACGTGGTGTCCGCGCCGGCGCACCGCCTGGACAATCCCCGGCAATTCCCTGGCGACGAGGGCCTGCCCAAAGCGCGTGATCAAGGAAAGCCGGCCCGGTTGGTTGGCGGGATTGAGGGTCTGGCACAGGGCAACGACTTCGTCCGGGGTGATGGGCGGACCCAGTTTGACGGCGATGGGATTGCGGATGCCGCGGAAGTACTCGACATGGGCGCCATCGAGATTGCGGGTGCGGTTGCCGATCCAGGGATAGTGTGTGCTCAGATTATACCATCCCTCGCGGCGCGGGACCTGGCGTGTGACCGCCTCTTCGTTGCACAGATGCAATCCTTCGCGGCTGCTGAAGAAATCCACCCAGTCCATTTCCGGCAAGGAGCGGCCGGTGAGCGCCTCGGTGAAACGCAGGGATTCGGAAATGGAGTTGACCATGCGAAGGTATTCATCGGCCAGCGGCGATTTGCACCCAAACGGCAGCGCCCAATACTCCGGATGATGCAGGTCCGCAAAACCGCCGTCCACCAGCGCCCGGATAAAATTGATGGTCAACCCGGCACGCTCGTAACCGCGCAGAAGCAGTTGCGGGTCCGGCTGCCGCTGGGCGGGATCAAATGCGATGCGGTTGACCAGATCGCCGCGATAAGCGGGCAAGGTGACGCCATCGCGGGTTTCGGTGTCGGAAGATCGGGGTTTGGCGTATTGGCCGCCAAACCGGCCCACGCGAATGACACGCTGACGCGCGCCCTGAACCAGGACGAGGCTCATCTGAAGCAGAATCTTCAACTTGTTGGCGATGACGCCGGATTCGCAATCGGCAAATGTCTCGGAGCAATCGCCGCCTTGGAGGAGAAAGCGCCGGCCGAGGGCGGCTTCGGCGAGTTGCTCTTTGAGGGATTCGACCTCCCAACTGCTCACCAGCGGCGGCAACCGGCGCAGTTGCCCGAGCGCGGCCTCCAGGGCCGTTTGATCGGGATAGACGGGCTGCTGGGCGGCGTTCTTTCGCCGCCAGGAATCCGGACTCCATTCGGGCGACTCGATGTTTGCGCTCATTGGCCGGAGTTTGCCCGAAGAGCATCGCGGGTTCAAGATTTCGGCTGACTTGGGCGGCGGGTTGGATGTAAACAACCAGATGACCTATCAACGAGAAATCCAGGTTCAAACCACCGGACATAAAAAAATGCACGACCTGACCGGCGAGGTCGCCCGGATCGTGAAGGAATCGGGCGTGCGGTCGGGCGTGGCGCATGTTTTCAACGTCGGCAGCACCGCCGCGGTAGGCACGATTGAATTGGAGCCGGGTCTCCAGGAAGACCTGCCCAATATGTTGGACAAGCTGTTTCCGCCGAGCCGCGACTACGGTCACGAACACGCCTGGCACGACGGAAACGGGCATTCCCATTTGCAGGCGACGATGCTTGGCCCCTCGCTCACGGTGCCCATCCGGGATGGCAAGCTGGTGCTGGGCACGTGGCAGCAAATCTTTCATCTTGAGTGCGACATCAAACCGCGCCGGCGCACGATTGCGATCACGGTGATGGGCGATGCGTAATCCGCCGGCGGGTTGGGCGAAGTCGGAATCCAGTGCTGGAAATGCGCCAGCCTTCGCGGCTTTGCGGGCTGCCACCTGTGCCGCCCGGCCAACGGGATGATCAGGTGCAAAAATGGCCTAGCTGGGTTGGCGAGAGTTACGCCGCCTCAAAGGTGCACCAACTTTGGCTCGTCAGGGGATACCTGGCGGCTGTAGAGTTCACATGATGAACGGCGGGTACCGCGGCAACAAACGAGGCCAACGATTTGTGTCTGCAAGCGCTGGTAAATCGGCGCCGCCATGTGGAGGGGGCGGTGGCTGCTTGTTGCCCGCCGTTGAGCAGGCCCTGATTCGTGAATTCATGCAGGCTCTTGTGGAAGAGATCGACGCCATCAAGCGTGGGCGTGGCGGCTCAATTATCACGGTTTCTGATGGGGACTTTGTCCGGCGCGAAGGCCCGTTCTTCGTTTATGTTTTCACCACCGAAAGCCCGCTGATTGTGATGGACGATGCTCCGGCAGAGGTTGAGGTCGGAGGCCTACGGTTTCCTGGCCAAATCATCTCTGTTCAGGGCAGCGAGGTTGCGGTTGGAATTGAGAACGACCTCGGCAAAACGATTGCCCAGGCTCGGCTGATCACGAATCTTTGGTATTTGCTGGAGGCGTTGCGCAAACGATACGAAGAGGTACTCAACGGGCAGCGGACACTGGATACACACCTCGCCCAACAGCTCTTTGGATTTTTCCCGGCAATGACCGGCATTGAAACCGGCGATTTGAATCTGCCTCCGTCCCGTTGCGTGCTAGACGAGGAGCAGGTCAGTTCAATCCGGGCAGCTTGCGGTAGCGACATCCACTTCATTTGGGGGCCTCCCGGAACAGGAAAGACCCAGACCATCGGATTTTTGATTGCCGCCCTGCTCCGAAGAGGTTTGCGTATTCTGGTCGTCTCACACACCAACGTGGCCACAGACCATGCGATAGGCAGTGCTGCCGAACTTCTTTGCGCCACCGATGATTACCAGAGCGGCAAGCTTGTTCGCTTCGGCACCCTCAGCCCGCACTCGAAGCTGCCAGACATGGTTATCCCGGAGAAGATCGCTGAACGACTGGGGCAAGATCTAAAGGAACAACTTGCCAAGCTTCAAGCAGAGCTTGCGAAGATCCAGCCTCAGCTAGCGGCCTTGCGAGAGGTGGAGTCGCTTCTGGCGCAGCAGAGGGACTCTGTAAGGAAGCTCTCAGAACTTGAAACCAATCTCCAGCGCCTCTCCCAAGAGCACCAAAAATCCAAGTCCAGAGAAAGCCAGCTTGCGGGCCAACTCAAACAAACAAGCAGTGAACTGACCGAAGCGCAGGCTGCTGGAAAGCTTAAGCGCTTTTTCCTCGGACTGGATCCAGTCAAATTGCAGACCGAAATCGCCAGGCTCGGAAGCGAACTCACCGTTGTTCGTAACACCATCAAAGCGAGCCTTGTCAAACGCGACGAACTTCTAGCCGCAGTTCAGCAAACGAAAGCGGAGGGGAAACGATGCGAGCGGGAGGCCCACGTTCGGTTATCACCTTGCGGTCTGGACACCTCGAGCCTTTCAGCAGGTATCAGCCAATTCACGAAACGAGCAGAGGAAATTGCCGGGGCGATTCGCGCAATCGAAGCGGAGATGGACGCACTGCTGGCAAAGATTCTTCGCGAAGCGAAAGTCATCGCAACAAGTTTGACCAAAGCGACCATCGCCAAGCAGATGGATGAGCAAAAGTTCGACGCTTTGGTAATGGACGAAGCAAGCATGGCCCCAATGCCAGGCGTTTATTTCGCGACAGGACGCGCATCGCAGAAGGCAATTGTTGTTGGGGATTTTCGCCAGCTTCCGCCAATTTGCCTCGCCGACACGGAAATGGCTCAGAAGTGGTTAGCCAGAGATATTTTCAATCAAGCTGGCGTGCAAAAAGCCGTTGATGAACGCAGACCAGAGCCGCGCTTGACTCTGCTGCGTCGGCAACACCGGATGCACCCCGACATCTCCTCAATTTCAAATGGCATCATTTACGACGGTCGGCTCGTCGATTGCATTAGCAACGACGTATTGCAGGGTATCGGCTCATTTCTGAGCAAGTCGCCATTTGGTGACAACCCGCTGGTGCTTTACGACGTGTCATCCACCAACCCCTGGAGCAGTCATTTGGAACATGGCGGACGTTACAACCTGTACAGCGCTGTTCTCTCGGCTGAATTGGCCAAGCGGGCCGCAAAAGCTGGTATCGAAAGCGTTGGCGTTATTACGCCTTACAACGTTCACGCGCGGCTCATAAAAATGATGCTCGACGATTCCGGTGATGCAAAGCTAAGGCGCCTCAAGGTTTCGAATGTTCACAGATTTCAGGGAATGGAACAGGAAGTCATCGTCTTCGACGTCGCTGAGGGACCGATGCCTCGCTACGGGCCAGCGGGCTTGGTTGATGGGGTGGATTTGGCGAGCCAGGCCGCGAAGCTCATAAACGTTGCGATAACCCGGTCAAAAGCGCAGATCGCTGTCGTCGCAAATGTGGACTACCTGGCTTCAAAGCTTCGAAGGGACTCCATTCTGATGCGTGTTTTGGAGGAAATCCGGAGGCAGGGCGTTGTCGTGGACTCGAAAGAGATCGTGGACAACTACTTTTGCGATCATTTTGACCGGTGGGCGAGACTCCTCGATCCTCACGACGACGGAATTGATCCGAATGACAGCACGCTTTACACGGAGCGTAACTTCTACGCTGCTTTCTTCTCTGACCTCCGGCGCGCCAGCCGCGAAATCATTATTGTTTCACCTTTTCTCACGGCCAACCGCGCCCAGCAGTTTTTCAACCTGTTCCGCTCAAAGGTCGCGGAGGGCATTGAGGTCAGAATCTTTGCGCGGATGCTCCGGGAGCAGCAGGGGGATATGTTCCAACAGGCCGAGAGCGTGTTCGAAGAACTCAAACGAATCGGCGTGCATCTGGTCGAGCGGAAGGGACTTCACCAGAAATTCGCATTCATCGACAGGAACGTCGCGTGGGAAGGCAGTCTGAACATCCTGTCGCAAAGCGAAGGCCGAAGCACGGAACACATGCGACGCCTTCCGTTCGCCAAGACTTGCGAAGAAATCATCGACCTGCATAAATTTGGTAGCGATGCAGAAGTTGACCCTGGCTCGCGTCGCCCGATCCAAACCGATCGGAAGTGCGCGAAGTGCGCCTCGACGATGGTTTTGGTCCGGGGCCCTTACGGCATCTTCGTCGGCTGCACGGACTATCCGAAATGCCAGAACCACTACTCAATCAAGCGCGGCGAGCGGATCGGTACCGACGTTATCTGTTCTGGTAAGGACGGAGTGCCGTGCGGCGAGCCGATGGTAGCCACGGTCGGCAAATTTGGAGTGTACCTCAAATGCTCTGATTCGAATTGCCGCGGGACACGGAATATCAAGAGCTGATCTAAAGCAGTTTCGATAAAACTGTGGCCGCACGAGGGGCGACCGCAAGCCCTGGCGCAACGATTCGTCTTCCTTGGCCAAGGGATGCTGATCCAGCATTAAGCTGATCTGCAAATGAGCATCTGATTTGTCAAGAAAAAGTGTTTGCAGCAATAAGTTTGGAGGGCGTTATACCACTAACTGGCTGTGGCCGATCTGGCCGGGAGATCTATTTCGCGGCGGCCTGGAGGCGGTCCAGGATTTCCATGTTCCGTTGCGTTTCGGCCAGGCCCAGGCGCGGGGCGCGCTGTTGCAAAATGGCGTCCGCGAAATCTTCCACTTCGAGGCGATAACGGTCGCTTTGCGCCACCGGGATTTCACAACGTTCGCCGCCCGCAGTCAGCGTCAAAGAGCCGGGGTTGTCGAAGAACGTGTCGGGGATTTCCAACGCGCCGGCCGTTCCGATGATTTCCGAATGGACGCGCTTCTGGGCGTTGAATCCGCAGTTCAATGAGGCGATCAGGCCGGAGGGATACTTGAGGAGCGCGGAATAGATCATGTCCACACCGTCCTGGCGCACAGATTGCGCGGAAATGATTTCCGGAATCGCCCCGCCCGGCTCGCGGGTGATTTGATCCATGACCATGCCGGTGAAATTGAGCGGGTAGCAGCCGACATCATAAAGAGAGCCGCCGCCCAGTTCGGGTTTGAGCTTGATGGAGTTTGGATTGGCGAGCAAAAAACGAAAAGTCGAGCTGATGAATTTGAGGTCGCCCAACTGGCCGCCGCGCAGGACTTCGAGCACCTGGCGGGTGCGGTCGGTGTAACGATACATGAAGGCTTCCATCAGCCACACATGGTTGGCGGCGCAGGCGGCGGCCATCTCGCGGCACTGGGCGGCGTCCAGGGCAATGGGCTTCTCGCACAGAACGTGCTTGCCGTGTTCGGCGGCCCGGATGGTCCACTCGCAGTGCAGGGAGTTGGGCAGGGGAACATAGACGGCGTCAATGGCCGGATCGCGCAGCAATTGGTCGTAATCAGGATAAACCGCCGGCGTGGCAAACTGGACGCGGCACTCGGCGCGTTTGGATTCCTGGCGGGAAGCCACCGCGCGCAGCTCCGAATTGGAGGACCGCTGGATCGCCGGGATGAGAGATTCGCGCGCAATGCGCGCGAAGCCGAGGACGCCCCACCGGATTTTATGTTGACCAGGGTTCATGGATGAATTGGCGCGGAACGCAGGGGCCGGGCCACCGGCATGGCTTCGGGCGGTCAAGGGCCTTTGAGGTCCAGACAAACCAAATCGCCGAGATTGTTGCGGCAGTAAACGCGGCCGTTGGCCAGGGTGGGAGCGGTCCAGCACCACTGGCCCAGGACGCGGGCGCGGGAAATCGGGGTGAAGGGCGCCGGGGAGGCCTGGCCGACCACCAGTTCGCCGGTGTCGCTCAACATGAGGATTTTGTGATCGGCCACGATGAAACCGCCGCCGCCCAGCCCCTGATAACTCCACATTTGAGCGCCGGTGGAGAAATCCACGCACTGCAAAACAGCGGACTGGGCGCCCCCATTGACCATTCCCGCCACGCCGTACAAATAGCCGTCAAGAAGAACCGAGGAATTGATGTGGTTGGCGAAAGCCGGGTTGGCCCAAACCTGGGTGGCGTTGGTTCCATCCAAGCGAGCCATGACCCCGCCGTGGTTGTAGCCGGCGGAAAGAAAGAAGTTGTTGTTGGAAACAATCACGTCGGCGATATTGAGATTGTTCTGCGTTTTAAAGGGAAAACTCCAGATGGGTTTGCCGGTTTTAGTCTCCACTCCGCGGGCGGTGTCCACCGAAAGAATGGCCAGGGCGGGGGTGCCGTTGAAGGAACAGGGCACCGGCGTGGAATAACCGGAGATGGACTTGTCTGAAGTCCAGACGACTTTGCCGGTGGTTTTATCCACCGCCGTGCCGGAAGCGCCGACGTCAAGCACGAGCAGATTATCCTGCACCAGGGGGGAACCGGTGAATCCCCAGTGCGGCTTGGCCAGGCCCAGTTCGGCGATGAGGTTGTTTGACCAAACGATGGCGCCGCTCTGTGTTTCCAAGGCGAACAGGCAGCCGTCTCCGCTCATCAGGTACACCCGGTTGCCCTCAATGGCGGGCGAGCCGGTGGCGCCGCCCATGCCTTTGGGTTTGCTGTAATCGTTCATGATCTGGTTGGCGCAGGAGAATTTCCAGAGGGCGCCGCCGGTGTTGGCGTCGAAGCAAAAGAGAGTGGCGGTATCGCCTGTGTTTCCCATCGCGTAAGCCCGGCCATCGGCGACGGTGATGGAGGCATAGCCGAGGCCGACCGACGCTTTCCAAAGTTGTTTGGGTCCCTCCGCCGGCCATTTGAGCAGCCATCCCGTCTCCGAGGAAATGCCGTTGTGATTCGGGCCGCGGAAGTTCGGCCAATCCGCGGCGCGGGCCGCGGGGCAAAAGAGCGCCGCGGCCAGGATCAGGGCGAATGAGGAAATTTTTTTCATGCGAGAAGATAGTCTTACTGGCTGATCATGACGATTTTTGTGCCGAAAGGTTGGAGTTCGAGCGGGAGCGTGGTCTGGCCGTTTGCGACCGTGGCGCCCGGCCAAGGCCCGATGCTCCCGCTGGCGGCGTCCCACAGTTGGGCCTGCCGGGCGGCGCGGCTGTTGACGACGGTGGTTTTGAGGGACAAGGGTTGCTCGCCTTCGTTGAAGAAGAAATACAAGTCGGCGTCCTTCATCCGGCGATGATTATACTTGAGCCACGAAGTAGGTTGGTCGGTGGCGACATCCGGCGCGGGCAAAGCGGCCAGGACCTTGGGAGTGATTTCGCGGGCCGGCTCGAGCACGGCCCAACTGATGTCCGCCGGGCCGGTGGCGGTGAGAAAGTTTTTGTCCATCACCAGCTTGGGCGCGTTGCCGAGGAAGATGACCTTGCCGCCGGCTTTGGCGAAGGCGCGCAGGTTGTCCAAGGCGGCCTTGGAAATGGCGTCCACTGGCGGAATGACGATGGCGCGATAGGCCTGGCCGCTCAGGTTGACCAGGGCGGCGCCCTGCAACTTGAGCGTTTTGGACAGGGCGAATTCGTCCACGAAATCCAGGTCGCGCTGATGCTGGAGCAGTTGGTGGACGACGGCCCGGAAGGCGGTGTCCGCGGCGACGTCGTTGAACCAGAGGCTGCTGGAAGGGATATAGACGCCGATTTGGGCGGCGGGGCGGCCTTCGCCAAGCAGGTAGGTAACGCGGTTGACATAGGCGGCGAGAGCGGGAAAGCCGGGATCGCCGTAAAAGCCGCGCATGGCATTGGTAGTCGAGCCGCCCATGCCCATGTATTCGATGCGGCTGATGCCGCAGGCCATGAGATGGTTGAGAATCCAGCCGGCTTCCTTGAGGTCGGGGGCGGGATTGTAGGCGGCAAAGGCCTCGCACATCGCGCGCGGCGTGCCGTTGAGATGCGTGGCCGAGGAGGCGAGCTTGGGAAAATCGGCGACGACATCGTGCCAGATTTGGTGCCAGATGGTGTCAATGCCGGGCACCTGGATGCTGCGCATGCATTTGAAGAAATCGCCGTCGGAGATGGCCATCGCGGGCAGGATTTCCTCGTGCTCGATGTGCATTTGCATCTCAACATGATTGTCGGCGCACCATTTTCCCTCCGTGCCGAAGAAGTTTTCGCCGAAGAGATCGGACCACACGTCGCAATAGTCGGCGAAGACGCGGTGGCCCTCGTCCAGATTGGCGCTTGAGGTGGCCGCGGCGCCGCGACCGCCGATGTTGATGGAGGCGACGGTGGCCAGGTAGGGGCGCAAGTCATAACCCTTGCGCTTCTGGAACTCGGCCAGGAGGACGGGCGACCAAGGATTGAAGCCGAAGCCCGGTTCGTCGCCGCGGAAGCCCAAGACCGTCTTGCCCAATTCGTCGCCGATGGCCTGCTTGTAGGCATCGAAGGTCCACTGGGCGAAGAGTTGGTCGGCCGCGGGATTAAGAAAGTCCATGAGCGAGGCAGAGCCGTCCTTGGCGCCGGTGGCGTTGTTGGCCGAGCGGGTGGGGCCGGAGCGAAATACGAAGTAGGGCAGGACGATTTCCCAGTTGCCCGCCGGGACGGTCCAGTTCACGGCGCCGGAGGAACTGTCGAGGACTTGGGAAGCCCCGGTGTCGCGGTTGACGGCCAGCACGCAGATGGTTCCCGGTTCGAGGTTGTAAGAGTACTGCTGGCCGGCGGTCACGGGGACGCGCTGGGAAGTCAAGGCCATCATGCGCAGGTCCGGGCGCTCGACGGTGAATTTGCCGCCGGCAAAACCGGAGGGATAGCCGCCGTCGTCATCGAACCAAAGCCGCATGTTGCGTTTCTTGGCCTCCTGGACCATGATCTTGACGGCCTCAAAATAGCCGGGCGAGAGGTAGGGGGAGGTGCCGTGCTTTGGCTCGATGTAACCAATCTGGACGTTGACCGATTTGACACGATCCAGGACGCGCCCGATGACCTCGCGGGTGAGATTGTCGCTGAAGCCCCAATCGAATTGCGCGCTGTATTCCGGGGGCGGCGCGGCGAAATTGGCGGCCAGTTGGGCGGCGGCGGGATCGGAGATATGTTGCCAGGGCCGCTCCTGGGCGAAGGCGCCGCCGACCAACAACAGCGACACGAGGACTTGCGGGAGGGCTTTGATGGGATTCATAGGTTCAACCTTCTGTTGCAGCGGGGACTGCCATTGTTTGGCGCGTTCGTTTCATGCCGTGCATTCCACGTTGGAGAGTGCAACTGGCTTGGAAGGATGTCAAGCGGGCGAGTCCTGGCGCGAATCTTGGCTGCCCCATTGGCTGTCAGTTCCCCGCGGGAGCCGGCGGCGTGGCGACCGGCCGTTCCGGCGGCAGCCCGCTGGCCGCGCGCAGCGGCTGGATGGACTCCCAATACGCCGCGTCTTCCAGGCAGAACATGCGGGGGTCCTTGGCCATCTCGGCCGCATTGACACCGCCGCGCCCGCCGCCGCCACCGCCGCCCCGGCGGGCGGGTTGGCCGCCGGGTGTCACGGCCGCCCCCGCCGGTGTCTGGCTATCGAAGACGGGACTGCGGACGGAGGCCCAAGGCATGTAATAGGCCCATTTGGGCTGGGTCTTGTAAACGTCCAGGGAGGGGGTGTTGCCTTCGCTGATGGCCATCACCTTGCCATCAGACAGCGCGTTCATCTCGTCATAAAAACGCTGGTCGTACGCCGCGTAACAGTCCAACGCGAGCACGTCCACGAATTGCTGGCCGGGGAAGTAATCCACAAATTGCCCGTAGGGGGTGTTGGGCCGGTCGCAGTTCCAGACCCAAATGAGATTGTTGAGCTTGTGGACGTTGACCATCCGGTCGTACATCATGCGATAGAGCTGCCGGGTTCCACGCTCGCCCACGCGGCCCCCCCACCAGAACCAGTTGCCGTTCATTTCATGGAGCGGGCGCCAGAGAACCGGCACCCGGGCGTCCGCCAGTTGCTTCAAATACCCCGCAATGACATCCACCTGGGCGCACCATTTGGTGTTGACTGGCGAGCCGGGCGTGAGCAATGCCTCCCAGTCGGCGTCGCTGAGCCTGCCCTGGACGCTGGTGGGGCTTCCCTGAAAAGTGACCGGTTCATCGGCGGTCGGCCGGACCTCATGCCAGCAAAGGGCGATGATGGACCCGTTCCGGTACTGCTTGATGACTTCCTTGACGGTGTTGTCCCTGGCGTAGATCGAGTCAATGTCCCCAGCCCGGGAAAACCCCCAGTCGGTGCCATACAACGCCGGGGTCTTGCCCAGATTGCGGGCGGCGGCGGCCGTGGACAACTCATGCACGCCGGCAAAATTGTGCTGGCCGATGATCGTGTGCTTGCCGCAAATACTGTACAGGTACTTCAGCAGAGCCTTGGCCTCGGGCGAGGCGTTGGGGGTCACCGGGTCGTGCTCGACGATCCAGTCCATTGGGCGGGTGGGCGGTTTGGGAAGGTATGGCGATGGCGGGTTAGTCGTGCCCGCCGGTTGAGCGTCCTCAGCAGGCGCCGCTGCCGCTCCGGCCGGCGCGGGCCACAGCCAGCCGCTCATCAAAAGGGCCGTCGTGGCGATCCAACAGTGAGGTTTGAGCACAGTGATCAGTGCCTGAATTCTTGTTTCATTGCGCGTATTGTTCATTTGTTTTGTTTAACAGGAAAGCCGACCCACGCAAACAAAAACCAAAAGAAGCGCAAGGCGCTTTTTTACCTACTTGACTTGCTGGCGGGGAATCGGGTACGGTTTCAGATATGAATCCCTGGTGCTCGCGCGTTTTCCTGGTTTTTCTAGTCTTGGCGTTGTTTCCGTGCCGATCCCCGGCGCCGCTGGTTTATCGGCCGGAAGAAGGGTGGACTTATCAGACCGCCGCGCTCCACCCCGCCCAACCCTATCGCGATATCACCGTGCCGACCATCGCCGAGGCGGCCGCCATGTTTCCAAAGCCACCGCCGGAATACAGCGCCATCCACTGGGCCGTCTGGGGAGGCCCGCAGAGCAAGGAGCGCATCATCTCGGACATTGACAAGATCGCCGCCAATGGCGGGGGCGTTTATATGATCAACAACTCGCGCGGCGTCAAGCCCGCGTATCTCTCGCCCGAGTATATGGATACGGTGAAGACGGCCGTCGAGGAATGCAAGAAAAACGGCATGAAAGTCTGGATTGAAGGCGACTGCGGGTATCCCGATGGATTCGCCGGCGGACTAATCAGCAGGGACTATCCGCTGTTAGGCATGCAGGGCATCGTCGCCGACGCGCACTGCGCCGTTGCCGCCGGCCAGACGCTGGATATTCCGCTGCCCGTTGATACCCTGGGCATCCTGGCCAATCCGCGCCCCGCGGCGGCGGCGCCGGCCGCGGACGCGCCCGCGCCGGCGGGCAAAGAGATGCCGCTGCCTGCTGACGGAATCTTCAAATATACGGCGCCCAGGGGAGGAGCGGGGGAGCTAACCGTGCAACTGCCCAACGCCGAGGTGCGCTACAGCCTTACGGTCGGCGAGCCATTCTCCATCCCGGTGCCCCCTGGCACCAAGGCCATTTTCCTCTCAAGCCCGGTCGGCGGCAGACGCGGGGGCGCCGCGCGCGGATTCGGCGAGGAAGGTGAAGGCCGGGGCGGGGGCACGGTGGTGCCGCTGCCCGCGGACGGACATCTCAAATGGACGGCATCCGCGGCCGCGGGGTCGTGGGAGCTTACCTTCATCCGGCACGCTTACCGCTCCTCGCCCACACGCAACGACAATGGGGTGGATGGCGGCGCCACCAAGGACAGCCTCTACACGCTGATTGACTATCTGGATCCCGTGGCGACGGAGACCTATCTGAGAGTCATTTACGGGGCTTACGAAAAGGTGCTCGGCGACGAGTTCGGCAAAACAGTCCTCGGTTTCCGCGCCGACGAGACCGACTACACGGGCGTCAGCCCCTGGACACCCAAGCTGCTGGAAACCTTTCAAGCGGTAAAGGGCTACGACTTCAAACCTTACATCCCGCTGATCTTTGGCGGCGGCGTGTTGACGACCGAGGCGCAACGCGCCAGGGCCGATTACTTTGACGTGTGGAGCGGCATGTTTCGCGACAATTTCTACAAGCACATGGAAGACTGGTGCACGGCGCGCAACATGGAATTCTGCATCCATCTAAATCATGAAGAGAAAATGCTGGGCAGGGGCGAAGGGATGATCAGCAACGAAGGCTCCTTCTGGCGCGACACGCGCTATGTCGGCGTGCCCGGGATTGATAATCTCAACCAGCTCCGCCCGGGCATTGTCGCCGATTTCCCCAAGATCGCCGCCTCGGCCGCGCACGTCAATGGGCGTCCCCAAGCGTGGGAGGAAGAGGGGGGCGGGACGGGCGCGGACGGCAAGTATGTCGCCGACTACAATCTGGTTCGTGGAGTCAACTTCAACAATGTCCGGGGCCTCAACGGCGCCGGAGGCTCAGAAATCGGCCACTACGTCAGCCGCGCCCAACTCCTGCTGGCGCTGGGCCGGCCGGCGGCGCAGATCCTCTATTTTCACCCGACGGACAGCATGTGGATGAATGACCAGGAATGCGACGACGTGTTAATCAGACCCACCAACAACGTGGTGACCCAGTTGTTGGAGCATCAGATAGACTTTGACCACATTGACTCGGATGAGCTGGCCTCCGTCCTGACCCTCAACGGAGGCACGTTGAAAAACCTGAGCGGGCAAGTTTATCGGGGCGTGGTTTACCCGATCTCCACCGTCATCACCAAGGCGGTGCTGGAGCGCCTGCGCGCCTTTGCCGCCGCCGGCGGCAAGGTTGTCTTCGTGGGCCGGACCCCGACAATGGTGGTGGACCGGACTTTTCTCAATGCCGGTGGGCCGCCGGACTTGAGCTTTGCCACGCTGGAGCCGTCCGCGGAAATCACTGACCGCGTCGTCGCCGCGCTGCCGCCGCCGGATGTCAAACTGGACACCGCCTGCCCGGCGATCAAATACCTCCACCGCAATTACAAGGATGGGGAAGTGTATTTCTTCTTCAACGAATCCACCGAGACGCAGACGCGCACCGCCACACTCGCCGGCACGGGTCCCGTGCATGTCTGGGACGCGAATACCGGGACGATTCAACCACTGGCGGGCGTCGGGCCGGCGACGGGCAGCGTGGCGGTGCCACTGACGCTGGCGAACCATGAAACCCGTTTCATCGTGATCGGGGGCGCGCTCTAATCAGCGGCGCTGGGAACCAATTCAGAGCACGGCCTTGAAGGCTATGCGGGAATTGAAATCCAAGAGCGTGTTTTAAAATCGCGCGGTCATGCCGAGCCGCACTTGAAAGGGTTCGACGGGATGGAAAACATCTGTGAACGCCGCCGCTGCCGCCGGCGTTATTCGCGACACATAGGCGTAGTCAATGTCGTGATCGCGGCTGTCGAGCAGGTTCAAAAATTCGACGGAGACGCGCCACGTTTTGTTGATTTGATACCCGGCTTCCGCGTTCAACAAAAGCGTCGAACTGGATTTATACAACCCGTCCGAGGTCAAATCGCGGGGGCCGAAATAGCGCAGCCGGAGGCTGGCCGAGAAACCGCGCTCGTCAAACAGGGTGATGCCGGACGAAATGACCGCCCCGACCGCTTCGGGCACTCGCGTGCCGCCGGGACCCAGGGTCGTGTTGCCGGGAGTGATGGGCGTGGCATCCGCCGGATCGGCCGAGGTGAAACGGGCGACGGAGTCCGCCAGATCCAGGTCAAGGGCCAGATGTTTGACCGGCGTGAAATAGTTCGCCCATTCGACGCCGTAGCGGTCGCTCGGCTGTTGTGAAGCAACGGTGCCCCCGGTGTCGCCATCCTGTTCCAGTTCGGACTGGCTGTGCAGATACCACAACGAAACCGTGCTTTGCAAATGAGGCAGGGCCAAAGTACGCACGCCGATTTCCGCGCCCCGGGTCTGAATCAAGGCGGGAATTCTCGCCACAGGCGTGTTGGTGTTGGGATTATCCGCCGAGATCGGTTCCACCGTCTGCGTCGCGCCACGCCCGTCGTTGCTGTGAAAACTGAAACCGCCCTGGAGATAGAGTTCCGTTTTCTCCCACGGGCCGAAAATCAAACTCATTTTCGGGCTGGGCAGCAACTTGGAGGCGGCGCCGGAGTTGGCCGGGGTGCTCAGGCTGGTGTCATCGAAGTATTCCAAGTCGCCGCGCAGCGCCAGGACCGAGCGGAATTTGTCCGTCCATTGTGCTCTGTTTTCCGCATAAATACCGACCTGCGTGTCGGTCAGACGATTGACATCCGTGTCGGCTGGCAGATAGGTGTAAGGCAAACCGTCGGCAAAGAGGCCGCCTGGGAGGCCGATGGTATCCGTGTCCGTTTTTACCACGCGCACCCGGTCGTCCGTCTGGTAAAGGCCGTTTTTGATCCAGTCGTTGCGGACTTGCAGGCCCAAGGAGTTCTCCACTTCGCTGCCAAACCACTGGCTGGAAATCGTATGGCGCGCGTCCAGTCCGGCGACCTCGCGCTGATCATGCTGCTCGAACTGGTCGCCCTGGTTGGTGTCCGTCAGGTAATAGGTGAAGTCGGAAAACAAATCCAGGTCGTAATAAAAAGCGTAGGCCATGACTTTGGTCTCGGAGTCGGCGTCCTGGCGGTGCCATTCGGCCTGCAAGCTGTAACGCTGCGAATTGCCGCCGTCCGTCGGGTTGAGCGTGCCGAAGTATCCCACCAACGGCACGGCGCTTTCGGCGAGTTGATCGCTGGAATTCCATTTGCCGTGATAAGCGCGAAAGGTGGAGCTCCAGCCGTTGGCCGCGTCCCCCTGGCTGTAGGTCAAAATGCCGTTGTACTTGGAATAGTCATCCGGATGCACCCAGGGGCCGTCGTCGTGAGACACCTCCCCTCCGAAAAGCAAATTGCCCGGTCCGAGCTTTTGCGACAGGCCGAACACGCCGCGCTCATAACCGAACATGCCGCCTTCCACCGTGAGGAAGTCTTGGGGGAGCGTTTTGTAGAAAACCAGATGGGCCGCGCCCGCCGATCCGAAATCCCCCACGTCGGCGTAATAAGGGCCTTTCTCGTAATCCACCCGCTCCACAAACTCCGGGATGACGATGTTCATGTCCGAGTAACCTTCCCCATGCGCGTGGGAAGGCAGGTTCAACGGCATTCCATCCAGGTAGTTCGCGAAATCCGTACCGTGGTCGAGGTTGAAGCCGCGCAGGAAATACTGGTTGGCCTTGCCGCCGCCCGCGTGCTGCGTGATGATGAGGCCGGGCACGGTCTCAAGAATTTCCCCGCTCCGCAGAATCGGCCGCTCGGCCAGCTGCTCCGCCCCGGTGGTGCCTTGCCCGGCCGAATCGGCGATGCCGAGCATGCTGTCCTGCCGCCCGGTGACAGTCACGTCCGGCAGACGCGTGACCGCGTTTGTGCTTGCGGCCGCCGGTTGGTCCGCGACAGGGCTGTTGGTGGGAGTCTGGGCGAACGCCAATTCCCCGCCCAGGGAAACCAGCGCCAGGCCCGCGCAAATGGAGGTTTTGAGGACGTTGGGGATAAGCTGACATGATCGGGGTGAAACCTGCTTTTGGTGGGCCTGTTTTTTCATAAACTCCGTCTTTGGATGCGGCTGTTTTAGTTGAACATGTTTTTATTATTTCGTAGTACTACTGCGTCCAGTAATACGATTAGGCGCGACCATAACACTCCTTTCCTGATCGAGTCAAGCGCCATTTTCGCCATTTTCGCCCCGGGCTTGTCTTCCGGCGGGCGCGCCGCGTCCAGGACATGCCGCCAGGGCAGGGCGCGGCGGTCCCCTTGGGCAACCGTGCGATTCAGGGCTGGAAATGTCGGCGCGTTGAAAGCGCGGTCATCCCAGGGGTGAGAGCAGATTTCGGGGGTTCGGCCCGGAAATCATGCCGGGCGGGCAGCCAATCTCTGGGAAACGTAATCCCAATTGATGACGTTGAACCAGGCGGCAATGTAATCGGCCCGACGATTCTGGTATTTCAGATAATAGGCGTGCTCCCAGACGTCCAGGCCGAGCAACGGTCGTTTGCCTTCACTGAGGGGCGAGTCCTGGTTGGGCGTGGATTGGATTCCCAAACCGTCCCTGTCTGAAACGAGCCACGCCCAGCCGCTCCCAAACTGACCCGCGGCGGCCTTGGTGAACTGGTCTTTGAACGCGGCGAAGCTGCCAAACTTGGCATCAATCGCCTTGGACAGTTCGCCGGCGGGTTGGCCGCCGCCGTTCTTTTTCATCATTTCCCAGAAGATCGAGTGATTGTAATGGCCGCCGCCCTGGTTGCGCACCGTCGCGCGGACTTTTTCTGGAACCGCGTTCAGGTCTTTGAACAAAGCCTCGACAGGCATTTTTCCAAGATCAGGGAAATCAGCCACGGCTTTGTTCAAATTGGCCACATAAGCGGCGTGATGCTTATCGTGATGGATTTGCATCGTCTGAGCGTCAATATGCGGTTCAAGGGCGTCGAACGGATACGGCAGAGGCGGCAAGGTAAAGGGACCTATTGGCGCCGTTGCCATAGGCATGACGGGATTGGTTTGAGCAATCGCCCCCGGCAGAATGGCGAGCGCCGTGGTGGCGAGTGCGGTGGTCTTTATGGCTTGTCTTCGAGTCATCATAATTGGGTTCCTTTCATCTACTCTTTCAACTTGGCTTCGGCGTCAGCGAGTTGTTTCAAGTACTTGTCCGCGTCTTTATCGAAGATCGCTCTCTCGGATTCATCGCAAAGTTTGATTTCCTGGCCTTTATAGACAAACACATAAGGCTTGCCCGGTCCCAGATCCATGCCGCAGACCAGACAGGTTTTGAGCGGGTATGGCTTGGTTTTTTGATTTTGATTATCGGCACAGCTTGTAAATGCGAGGGCCGCAATCGCTAGAACGATAAAGAAAACATTTTTCAAGTTTTTCATGCCAAGTTTTTTATTTTTCAAGTTTAAACGGACATGGCGGGAGCGCCACATGTCCGAACCGCGCAAACATAGCTATAGCTTAAACCATTCTTTGCCTTGGGGCAAGCAAGATTCTGCCGCTGGCAAAGTTTTATGAGCAATGTCACGTCACATGAGAATAGCAGGCTGCGTTCGTGCCGTGAGCGCGGTGTTGTCGAAAATCGCGTTTTGAATCTGCTTGATTTAATAGCCTCAACAGATGGATTGTTGGCTCATGAATAAAAACATTGCGCGCATGATGGCCTCCGCCTTCCTCAGCTCCCTGGCTGCCCTGGCTTCGGCTCAGGACACATCGGTCACGCTGTCCGTGGACGGCAAACCGGCGCTGGCGCTCAAGGTTCCGGCGGCGGCCAAGGTCCTCTCGACCAATGGTTACCTGAGAATTCGGACCACCAATCTGTCTCTCCACGTCTGGGCCGTGCCCAATGCCAAAACAGCCAACGATGCGCTGCCGCGCGCGGCGGAGATCATCAAGAGCGAGTTCGTCAAGTTCAAAACCACCGCCACCATGGACATGGTCATCGCGGGCGCGCCCGCCAAGCATGTCACCGGTTCAGGCAACGAGGCCGATGACGGCGATCCGGGCAACGCGGAGGTGGTCCTTTTCGCCGCTGGCGGCCATGTGTTCGCCGGCTGCGTGCATGGGGAATTTGACGACGCTTCCAAGGCGCGGGCGCCGATGTTGGCCGTGTTGAAGACGGCGCAGTCACCGCCCTGAGCCGGCATGAAGCCAAATCCCGCGCCGCGGCGCGCGTCAGCTTGCCAGCGCTCAATGGCATTGAATCCAAGAACTATGAAACACCGCATTTTATCCGTCAAAAGAATCCTCCCCATGGGGATTCCGACCGTCCTTCTGGCCGTGGCCGCCCTTCGCGCCGCCGCCCCGCCTGGGCCCGTGTTGCTCCAGCCGGACATTTCCTTCCGCAACGAAGTGCAGCTCGCCATAGACCACGGGCTGCTCTGGTTGCAGTCAAACCAAAACAGCAATGGCTGGTGGTCCACCCCCGAGCATCCGGCCTTGACGGCCCTGGCGGTCAGCGCGTTCATGGGCAATCCTTCCCGGCATGCCGCCGAGCGCGCGCCGGAAGCCGTGGCGCGCGGCTACCAATTCATCCTCGCCAGCGTCAAGCCCGACGGCGGCATCTACGACAAGGAGGACGAAAATTACAACACTTCCATCTGCCTCATGGCGCTGCTGCAGGCGCGCAAGCCGGAATATGACGCGGTGGTGTTGCGCGCGCGACAATGGATTATAGGCCAGCAGACCGGCGGCAAAGAGAACACCGGCTCGCCCTTCGAAGGCGGCGTCGGCTACGGCGACAGCGCCACCGGGCCGCACACGGACATGAACAACACCTACACGGCCTTGGAAGCCCTCTACTACAGCAAGGACCTGGCGAAGGACAAGCCGGTCGCCGGGGCCAGGGATTTGAACTGGGAAGCCGCCATCCATTTCATCGAGCGCTGCCAGAATCTGCCCTCTGTCAACAAGGAGCCGTGGGCCTCGGACGACCCGGCCAACAAAGGCGGCTTTATTTATTACCCCGGACGCAGCTCCGCCGGCGCCCAAACCAACGCCGCCGGGCGCGTGGCCTTTCGGTCCTACGGCACCATCACCTACGCCGGTTTGCTGAGTTACATTTACGCCGACCTCAAGCGCGACGATCCCCGGGTGACGGCGGCGTTCGACTGGCTGCGCGGCAATTACACGCTGGAGGAGAACCCCGGCATGGGGCCGTCGGGTTATTATTATTATCTACAGATGATGAGCAAGGCGCTGTCGGTTTATGGCGTGGGCGAATTGCCGCTCAAGGACGGCAAAACAGTGGATTGGCGCCGGCAACTCGTGTCAAAATTAATGAAACTGCAACAAACCGACGGTTCCTGGAGGAATGAAAACGAGCGCTGGATGGAGCGCGACCCGGTGCTGGTCACCTCCTATTCGGTCATGGCCCTGGAAATTGCCTACCGCGGGTTGTAGAGAATAACGTCGGTCAGTCCTCGGTTTGGCAGCAAGGACACCAACAAGTGGTGCGGCCGGCGATGGCGGCATGGCGGAGGGGGGAGCAGTCCTTGGGACAATGGCCGCCCGGCTTCCAGCGGCGGCTGAAAAGCCACGCGCGGGGCGGGTCGCGAAAATCTTCGCCGACCGTGCGCAAGGCGGCGCGCGAAACGGATTTTATGACACGGTGGAGTTTCCTGGCTTCCGAAGGGCGCAGGTTGCCGGCGGGACGGCGCGGATGAATTCCAGCCTGCCAAAGGATTTCGTCCGCCATCCAATTGCCGATCCCGGGAAAGCCGCGCTGCAGGAGCAGCACGGCCTTGATGGGGGCGCCGGGATGCCGGGCGAGAAATGTGCTCATCCACGACGGGGAAAATTCCTTCGAAAGCAAGGCGGGCGGGCGGCGATTCCACCACGGGGGCGGCTGGCGCCCGCGGCAGAAGAGCACGCGGCCAAATTGGCGCGGGTCGCTGAAAACAAGGTGGCGCGCGGCCTGGCGCAAGACCAGATGGTCGTGCCTCGAGGGAGCGAAAGGTTTGGGGCCGGGGAGGACGGCGCGAAGCTGGCCAGTCATGCCGAGGTGAAGGCCGAGCCAGGCGTTCCTGGAAAAATGAAAAAGCATTTGCTTGCCGTGAGCCTGGGAACTGAGCAAGGTGGCCCCGGTGAGGATTTCCCGCAGGGCTTTGGTGTCGGCCCCGCGAAAGATCCTTTTGGCGGGATGAAGTTGGACGGCCACAATTCTTTGTCGCCGGCCGGCGTCCCACTGCTTTCGATAGAATTCAACTTCGGCCAGTTCGGGCATGGAGAATTATAAATGGGGAACAGGAAATTGTGAATGGTGAATTGCCTCCACCCTCCGGCGCCTGAATGTTCCGCCCCGTTGACTCACGGGAAAAAGACACCGGCGGGGTCTGAGTAAGCCGGTCGTTTGGGACTCATGTTTGGGTCTCCGGGTCTTGATACTATTTTAGGTCTTCGACAGCAAGGTAAAACG
>JBEKOF010000061.1:0-34732 GCA_049522055.1 Verrucomicrobiota bacterium
AGTGTAGCCGAGGATTGATGGGGAATGTGTTCGGCGAGGCGCCGAACACGGCAGGCGAGGGCGCCCGCGCTCCCCAAAAATCCAGACGTTTCAGCGGCTACAGTTTTCATGGAATTGCTCTAAACGGCTTGCTACGGCCGCCCGCAACTTTGCATGCCCCTACTCTGCCACAACGATCCTTAAGGGAAGATTAAGGCTAGAAGTTGTTTTGAAAAAAACCGGCCAGGATGAGGCACAGGCCGACGAAAAGGAAGAAGCCCGCCGAAATGTAAAGAACCGAGGCCGAGAGGCCCCTGGAGGGGGCTATGAAGAAAAGCAGCAAACCCAGGCCGATGAAGATGAGGCCGATGACTTTCGGAGGCACAAGAAGGCGGGGTTTCATTTGGCCGGCGGGAATGGCCGCAAGTCTGCTGGAGATGAGTTGGCCAACATCGTGCATGGAGACTTTGGCTGCCGCGGGGGGATTGGACGATGGGAGTTTTTGGAATATCCAACCGACGAGCAGAAAAGCGGTTCCCACCGCTAGAAAGATCCATGTCCCGCCGTGAATCCCTGTGACCAACACCGCCAGTTCTGGATTATCGGGAGAGTAGCGGACCGAAACTTTTCGTCCGACAGGAAATGCGTTGAGGATGGTTTGAGCGTAGGCGGCTGAGGCGGACATTGCGCCGAAGGCCCACCGGTTGCCTGTGTAATTGGTGCCCGCAACCTGATAATGGTAGGTAATGCTTGGGGAATAACTGTGGCTGCCGCGCCTGCCAGAATGAGTTTCCATCTCCGCCTGCTGAACCACCCCTTCGGTGGCGGGCCAGCGTTCGCATTGGAGACTGCGGAAAAGATTCCAAGCGCCAACGCCTATGGCAATCAGACCAGCCGAGATGAAGAACCACAAGAGAAGGCGGCTGCGTTTGGGCGGTTGCGGCAGGGTGGCCATGGGAAATGGGTTTAGGCCTTGAGGATGGTTGCGCCGGCGGCGGGACGGGATTGGAAGATGGCGGCCTGGATGCCGATTTTGCGTTTGTAATCGTTGCTGATTTTTGTGGTGATGGCAGGGACGGCGTCTGTTTTGACGAGGGCGACGGCGCATCCGCCGAACCCGCCGCCGGTCATGCGGCATCCATAAACGCCGCCTTTGGGGCCGAGGCGGCGGGCGATTTGAACGACGGCGTCGAGCTCGGGGCAACTGACTTCGTAATCGTCGCGCAGGGAGGCATGGCTGGCATACATCAATTGGCCGGCGCGGGACCAGTCGGAGGCGCGGACGGCTTGGGCGGCCTGGGTGGTGCGCTGGATTTCTGAAATGACGTGGCGCGCGCGGCGGAAGGCGATGGGATCAATGCGGGCCTGGGCGTGTTGGAGGGAGGCGGCGGTGGCGTCGCGCAAGGAGGGGATGGCAAGGATTTTGGCGGTGGCTTCGCATTGGGCGCGGCGCTGGGCGTATTCGCCGCCGGTGAGTTCGTGCTTGACGTTGGTGTTGGTGACGAGGATGGCGACGGAGGGATCGCTCATGGGGACGAGTTCGGTTTTGCGGGAGCGACAGTCCAGGAGCAAGAGATGATCCTTGCGGCCCATGACGGAAATGAACTGGTCCATGATGCCGCATGGCACACCGGCGAATTGATGTTCGGCTTGCTGGCAGAGAAGGGCCTTTTCGACCGGGTCCAGGGTCTGGCCGGTGATGGCTTCGAGGAGGGTGGCGGTGGCCACTTCCAAGGCGGCGCTGCTGGACAAACCGCCGCCCAGGGGGACGGTGGAGTGGATGATGGCGTCGAAGCCGGGCAGTTTGAGGCCGCGGGCCAGAAAACCGGCGAGGACGCCGGCGGGGTAGTTGGCCCAAACGCCTTTGGGGAAGGGTTGCAGGGGATTGGCGAGGTCTATTATGACGGGCTGGCCGATTATCTCGGCGGAGCGCAACTCGACGCGGGGCGCGGCGGCGGCGGCGGGAGCGGCGGCGATGAGGGCATATCGTTCGATGGCCATGGGGAGCACGAAGCCATCGTTGTAGTCGGTGTGCTCGCCAATGAGGTTGACGCGGCCCGGCGCGGCCGCGATCCAGCGGGGCGGGTGTCCGTAGGCTTTGGCGAACTGATCGGCGGTGAAGTCGGAGAGTTCGGTTAGAGTCATGCTAGGCCTTGGAATCAGGGGCGGTTGGGGTGGCTTTGGCCTTGCCGCTCCAGGCCAGGAGGAGCATGAGGAGACCGAATACGAGGAGGACAACTCCCCAGCGCAGGTCAATGTTGATGCCGAGGGAGCGTTGGTACATTTTGGAGTCTGAGGCGGTCCAAGCGCCATAGCCGGTCAACAGCGCGCCAATGAGGGAGAACATGAGGCCAATTGGCCAGCGAATATCGAGACCCATAAGTTTTTATGCCTTTCGTTTTGAGTTTAATAGAAAATCAAGTTGAGCACCACGCAGCAGGCCAGGAGAATGACCCCCAGGACCGCGGGCCGGAGGAACCAGGAGCCCTCGTCGTGCTTGATTTTTGGGGTGAGGGAATAGACCAGGCCTTTGAGTTCTTCGTCGGTCTTGGTGCGGGCGGTGGCCAGGGAGATGCCGGCGGTGAGGAGGAAGCAGGAGGTGAAGGCGAAGGTGGCGAGCCAGAAGTTCTGGGCCATGGTGGAGTTGAAGGTGTAGAGGTCCACACCCAACCAGCCGCCCTTGCCCTCGGCCATGGTTAACCCGTGGACGAGGACGGAGGTGCCAATGCCGCCGAAAAGGCCCAGGAAGGCGCCGGTTCCGGTGCAGCGCTTCCAGAACATGGCGAGCAAGAAAGTGCCGAAAAGCGGGGCATTGACGAAGCTGAAGACAAGTTGGATGAAGTCCATGATGTTGTCGTAGCGCTTGGCGACATAGGCGCATAAGATGCTCAAGAGGATGCCGGCGACGGTGATGAAGCGGCCCATCCAAGCATAATGGGCGTCAGTTTTGTTGGGGGCGAAGTAGGCCTGGTAGAGGTCGTAGGTCCAGATGGTGTTGAAGGCGGTGACATTGCCCGCCATGCCGGACATGAAGGAGGCCAGCAACCCGGTGAGGGCCAGGCCCAGCAAGCCGGTGGGACAGTATTTTTTGACCAGGGAGAAGATCACGCCGTCATAGTCGTTATTGACGGCGTCCTGCAAGCGGAGCTTGAGCAGTTCATCGGGGATGGGACTGGCAGCCTTGTCCTTGAGAAGGGCCTCTATTTTGGCCCTGTTGAAGCCGACGGAGTTGCCGGCCTTTTTCAAGGCTTGGGTCAAAGCGGCAGAGGCAACCTCGGGTTTGGCTTTCTGGGCGACGGCCTGATTCAGAGCGGCGATGGCGGTGGGATAATTGGCGGATTCAATCAGGGCCTGGGGAATGCGGTAATCCTTTCCGGGGATGTTGGTCAAGGCAACGGCCAGGAGGCCCGGAAGGATGACCAGGGCGGGGAAGAGCATCTTGGGGACGGCGGCGATGAGGGGAGTGCGGCGGGCGGCGCTCATATTTCTGGCGGCCATGGCGCGTTGGACGACGAGGAAATTGGTACACCAGTAACCGAAGGATAGGACGAACCCCAGACCGAAGACGACGCCGAACCAATCCAAGCCGTAGGCATTCTGGTTGGGACCATCCAGGAGCGGTTTCCAAGCGCTGGACCAGGCGTAAGGGTGGTAAGTTTTGCCGGCGGTGTCGGCCAGATTCAAATGGACCGGATTGGTGGCGGCCAGGGCCAGTTTGTCTTTGACGGCATCCCAGCCGCCGACATCCTTGAGGCCGAGATAAACGACGGGGGCAAAGCCGAGGACAATCATGAAGAACTGGAGGACCTCGGTGTAGATGGCGGAGGTCAAGCCGCCTTTGAGGACATAGACCAGGACGACGCCGGAGCTGATCCAGAGGGCGACGTTGTAATCCCAGCCCAAAAGGGCGTGGAGGAGTTTGGCCAAGGCGTTCATGGAGATGCCGGAGGCGAAGAGGGTCATGACGGCAAAGGCGACGGAGTTCAGGGCGCGGACGCGTTCGTCGAAGCGCATTTTGAGGTATTCCGGGACGGAGCGGGCCTTGGAGCCGTAATAGAAGGGCATCATGAAGACGGCCAGGAAGACCATGGCGGGAATGGCGCCGACCCAGTAGAAATGGGCGGTGATCATGCCGTATTTGGCGCTGTTGCCCGCCATGCCGACCAGTTCGAGGGCGCCCAGGTTGGCGGAGATGAAGGCCAGGCCGGTGACCCACGCGGGGATGGATCGGCCGGAGGTCAGGAAATCCGACGAGCTCTTCATGTAGCGGGAGAGGAAGAAGCCGATTCCGATGACGAAACCGACGTAAATAAGCATGATGGCGTAATCCAAGGCGCCTAGGGCGATATTAGGTGATGGGGGCATAGGGTTGTTGGTGTAATCGCAATCAGGCATCGCCGACGAAGCTGGCGGGGCCAGGGCGCGCCGGACGACAAAATTGCGGGTTCATGTTTTGCGTGGGGCAAATAAAACACGGAAGCCCCGGGGATGGCAACAACGATTTTTTTTGGGGGTGAGAATGGGGAGCCGTTCGCGCGATCGGCCCGCAAGAGGAGGATGCGCGATTATAACGGGGCCTTGTTTTTTGTATTTCTGTGGGTTATTGTCGGGGCGATCTGTGAAGAGCCTGTTGCGCATACTTGCGGCGGCGGTGCTGCTGGCGGCTGTGGGGCTGTGGGTTGCCAGGGGCGCGAATCGCGGCTGGACGAAAACAAACATAAGGCATGAAACGCCGGACCCGGTGACGGGGCTGACGGGCATTTCTTACGAGAAAGGTTTTGTGCCCGGGATAGATTTTCTGGGCGGCGCGGCGTTGGCGGCGGGAGTGATGGCCGGGGGTTCGCTTCTGGTGAAGAAGAAGATATAACAACTCAATCAAGGCCCGACTGATAAGGCACGGCGGGCCAAATACATCAAAGAATTATGAGAAGGCAATGGATTGGACTGTTTATGCTGCCGTTTTTAGCGACGACCGGGCTGGCGGCGCCGGAGACGTTTGATTTCAAGGACCCGAAGGGGGTCAATGCGATCACGTTCAAGCTGGACGCGCCGCTGGAGGCGATCAACGGCAGCGCGGGCGGCATCACCGGGACGGTGAGTTTCGATCCGCAAAACCCCGGGGCGACGACGGGGAAGATTGTGGTGGCGAGCGCGTCGCTGACGGTGCCCAATGCGATGCAGACGACGCATCTGCGGGGCAGCCAGTGGCTGGATGTGGAGAAGAACCCGGAAATCACGTTTGAGGCGAAGGAACTTAAGAACGTGAAGACCGCTGGGGACAAAACGACGGCGGAGGTGGCGGGGACTTTTTGGTTGCATGGGGTCTCCAAGGATTTGACGGTTCCGGTGGAGCTGAGCTATCTGCCCGACAAGCTGGGGGAGCGGCTGGGTGGAAACCAGAAAGGCGACTTGCTGGTGCTGCGCTGCGACTTTGCCATCAAGCGCAGTGATTTCAAGATCAACCAGGGGCAAATGGAGAACAAGGTATCGGACACGATCAATTTGACGGTTGGCATCGTCGGGGCCTCGGCGAAATAGAGGGGGCGCGCCCAAACGCGGCGGGGCAAAAGGGCTTGTGTTTTTGGAACCGGCTCTTAGACTGGGGCGATGCCAAAAGCCAAAGGCGCCGAAAGCGCGGTTGACGAAATCCAGAAATTGACGTTTGAAGAGGCGCTGAAGAGACTCGAGGCGATCGTGGAGTCCATGGAAGCGCAGGAGCTGCCGTTGGATACGCTGCTGGCGCACTACCAGGAAGGCACGGCGCTGGCGCAGCATTGCCAGGCCAAGCTGAACGCGGCGGAAATGAAGGTGCAAGAACTGGAGAAGAGCAGCAAAGGGGAGTTGACTTTGAAAGCCGCCCAAAGGATGGAGGAGGAATGATGAGCCGATACCTTGACATGGTGGATGATCCGTCGCACGTGAAGAAATTGACGCTGGATCAATTGCAAAGCCTGGCGGGGGAGATCCGCCATGAGCTCATCACCAAGCTGGCCCGGAACGGCGGGCATGTGGGGCCGAATCTGGGGGTGGTGGAGCTGACGCTGGCGCTGCACACGGTGTTTGCGACGCCGCGGGACAAATTTGTGTGGGATGTGAGCCACCAGAGTTACGTCCACAAATTGCTGACGGGGCGGAAGAGGCGGTTTGACACCATCCGCACCACCAACGGATTGAACGGGTTTTCGCTGCGGACGGAAAGCGAGCATGACAGTTACGGGGCGGGGCACGCGGGGACCGCGCTGTCCGCCGCGCTGGGGATGTGCGCGGCGCGGGACCAGCGGGGGTCGGATGAGAACGTGGTGTGCATCTTCGGGGACGCGGCGCTGACAAACGGGATATCCTTCGAGGCGTTGAACAATATCGCGCACACGACGCGGAGGTTCATCGGGATCCTGAATGACAATGAATGGAGCATAGCCAAGAACGTGGGGGCGATATCGGAGCATCTGAACAAGCTGATCACCCATCCGCGTTACAACCGGATGCAGAAGGACCTGGAGCGGCTGGTCAAGCGGATGCCGAAAGGGGAACTGGCGATCAAGCTGAGCCACAAGGCTGTGGAAGCGATCAAGAGCGCGATGGCCGAGGTGGCGTTGCGGCAGAACGCGCCGAACTTTGACTCGGATGGGAGGGGGGGGCATGGGCACAGTTTGATCTTCGAGGAGCTGGGGCTGCGCTACCTGGGGCCGATAGACGGGCACAATTTGCCGATGCTGCTGAACTTTCTGGAATTCGCCAAGCAATGCGAGATGCCGGTGATCCTGCACGTGCTGACGACCAAGGGGAAGGGATACGAAGCGGCGTTGAATCATCCGGAGAAATTCCACGGACTGGGGCCCTACGACCCTGTGACCGGGGAGACGCCGGCGGCCAAACCGGGGACGCCGCCCGCCTATCAGGATGTGTTCGGGCAGACGATGGTCAAGCTCTGCCAGAAGGACAATTCGGTGGTGGGGATCACGGCGGCGATGCCGACGGGCACGGGGCTGAAGGCGCTGGAGAAGGCGATGCCGGAGAGGTATTACGACGTGGGGATAGCGGAAGAGCACGCGGTGTTGTTCGCGGCGGGGATGGCGACGATGGGGTTCCACCCCGTGTGCGCGATCTACTCGACCTTCCTGCAACGGGCGTATGACTGCATCGTGCATGACGTGGCGTTGCAGGATTTGCCGGTGATATTTTGCATGGACCGGGCCGGGCTTTCGGCCAACGACGGGCCGACGCATCACGGATTGTTTGACATCGCCTACTTGCGCTGCGTGCCCAACATCATCGGGATGGCGCCCAAGGACGAGGACGAATTGGCGGACATGATGTTCACGGCGACGCACCAGAAGCATCCGGTGTTTATCCGGTATCCGCGCGGCCTGGCGGAGGGGGTGCCGGTGAAGGAACAGCCCAAGTTGCTGGAGATCGGCAAGGCGGAGGTGACGCAGAATTTCACGGGGAAGAGGGGGGCCAAGGTGGCTTTGTTCGGATTGGGCAACATGCAGGGGGTGGCACGGCAGGCGGCGGCGCAGCTGGCGGCCGAGGGTTGCGACTGCGCGGTGATCAACCCGCGGTTCACCAAGCCGCTGGACGCGGGGGCGACGGCATTTTTTGGGCGGGCGGCGGAAGTGGTGGTGACGCTGGAAGACCATGTGCTGGCGGGGGGCTATGGTTCGAGCGTGGTGGAGCTGTTCAATGAGAAGCGGATCGCAACGCCGGTGGTGTGCATCGGCTGGCCCGACCAGTTCATCGAACACGCCAGCACGGTGGAGCATTTGCGGGAAAAGTACGGTTTGACCGCGGCCAGCGCGGTGGGGCAGGTGAAGGAGATGCTGGCCAAACTGGAACAAGAGGCGGCGCCGCGAGCCGCGCAGGTTTAACGGTGTTGCCCGGCACGATACTGAGATTGACGATTGAGGACATTGCCTTTGGCGGCGAGGGGGTGGGGAGGGCGGACGGCCTGGTGGTGTTTGTCCCGTTTGTGGCGCCCGGGGAAGTGGTGGAGGTGGAGGTGACGGAGGTGAAAAGGCGTTTTGCCCGCGCCCGGCTGCGCAAAGTGGTCGAGCCTTCGCCGGAACGGGTGGCGCCGGCCTGCCGCTATTTTGGGGAATGCGGGGGCTGCCAGTATCAGCATCTGGCCTACGCGGCGCAGCTTGGAGTCAAGCATAAACAGATCCGGGATTTGTTCCAGCGCATCGGCGGTTTTGGGGGTGTGTTGATTGATCCTGTGGAGCCGTGCCCGCAACCTTACGGCTACCGGAACCGAATCATGATTCGCAGCCAGTGGGACAAATTCAAACAGGGGCTGAACATCGGTTTTCTCCGGGCGGAGAACCGGCTGGTGGTGGACATTGAGGAATGCAAGATCGCGGAGGCGGCGCTCAACGAACAGATTGAGCAGGTCCGGCGCCATCCCCCGCCCAAAGGGGGGCTGAAAGTGGTGCTGCGGGTGGCGGCGGAGGGATGGGAAGTGCCGCGGGACTCGTTTTTTCAAAATAATTTTTATCTGCTGCCGCGGTTGGTTGAGGTGATCCGGGGGAGGCTCAGGGACGGGGGGTCGCGGTTCTTGCTGGACGCGTATTGCGGGGTTGGTTTTTTCAGTCTGGAGCTGGCCGGGGAGGTGGAGCGATTCGCGGGGATCGAGGTGGACCCCGCGGCGATCCAGGCGGCGCGGCACAACGCGAGCGCGCGGGGGATCGGCAACGGGGAATTCATCGCGGGGCGGGCGGAGGAAATGCTGCCGCGGATGCTGAGAGGATGGGAGGCGGGGAGGACGACGGTGGCGCTGGATCCGCCGCGAACGGGCTGCCCGGCGGAGATGTTGGGGAAGCTGGCGGAAGCGGGGCCGGCGCAAATCCTGTATGTCTCCTGCCATCCGGCCACGCTGGCGCGGGACTTGAACGTTTTGTGCGCGTCGGGTGTCTTTGAGTTATCAAAGATCATTCCATTGGATATGTTTCCCCAGACCCAGCATGTGGAATGCGTGGCGGACGTGCGGCGAAGGGCGGCGGGTGCTCAAAGTGCAGCCTTGCCAAAAGGCGGGAGGTCGAATCAAAATGATTGATTGACACAAACGTGAGGCATTGATGATGGCAGAAAGAGAAAACGAGCCGGGCGCGCGTCCGCCGCTGACGCTGTCCCCGTGGCTGGCGGCGCTGGGAGGGCTGGGGCTGTATGGCTGGACGCTGAACCACTGGGTGACGCTGAGCAGCCTGCCGCTGGCCGCGCAGTTGGCCGGATGGGATTGGCATCCGGGGATGCTGCTGTGGCGGCCGACGCTGCAAGCGCCGCTGTTATTCATTTTGACATCACCGTTGCGGCTGCTGCCGGCGGGCTGGCGGCCGGCGGGCTTGAACATATTCACGGCGGTTTGCGCGGCGCTGACGCTGGGCATCCTGGCCCGATCGGTGCGGCTGCTGCCGCATGACCGGACCAAGGAGCAACGGCAACGGGAGGGCGGGGAGTATGCGCTGCTGTCCATGCGGGCGGCGTTTCTGCCGGCGGCCTTTGCGGCGCTGATGCTGGGGCTGCAACTGGTTTTTTGGGAGAACGCCACGTCGGGGACGGGGGAGATGGTGGATTTGTTGGTGTTCGCCTTCCTGATTCTGTGTCTGCTGGAGTATCGCCTGGCGCAAAACGAGCGGTGGTTGAGCGTGCTGGCGCTGGTCTATGGAATGGGAGTGGCGAACAACTGGGCGCTGATCAGCTTTTTCCCGTGTTTTTTGGCGGCGGTGCTGTGGCTGCGGGGCCGGAGCTTTTTCCAACTGGGATTTTTCCTGCGCATGACCGGATGGGGAGCCGTTGGGCTGACACTTTACCTGCTGATGCCGATGTTGGGGGCGGCCGGGCATGAGGGGGGATTTTGGGAACTGCTGCACCAGGAATTGGGCACACAGAGCTTTGTCTTGAAGCTGTTCCCGCGGGCGGTGGCGCTGGTGGCCTGGGCGTTGATCCTGGTGCCGCTGCTCTTCGCGGCGATCCGCTGGCCGTCATTCGAGGCGGAGATGAGTCCCGTGGCGCACGATTTGACGCGGGGGATGTTCCGCTTGATGCACCTGGTGCTGCTGGCGTTTGTGGCGCTGATGTTCTTCGATCTAAAATTCTCGCCCAACCCGCAGCGGATGCAGTTGCCCGGCTTCATGACGTTTTACTATCTGGCGGCATTGTGCATCGGGTATTACAGCGGGTACGTTCTGCTGGTGTTTGGCCGGGATGTGGTCTATCGCTGGGGACAGGCGCGGGGAATGCTGCGCGCCGTCAATGGGGTGATGGTGGGACTGCTGTGGGTGGCGGCGTTGGGATTGCCAGCGTTGTTGTTTTGGCAGAACATCCCCCACATTAACGCTCAGAACAGCGACGCGGTGGCGCAATATGGGGAGGCGATGGCGCGCTCGTTGCCCGCCAAGGCGCCGGGCCGCCAAACGCTGGTCCTGGCGGACGATGCCATCCGGCTGGATTTGGCGGAAGCCACCTGCCAGAGGCTGGGGAAATCCGGGGATTACATTTTTGTGGATACCCAGTCGCTGACCCATCGCGAGTATCTGAGCTACTTGTCGGAACGGAATCCGCCACTGAAGAAACTGCTGATCAAGCTGGAAAACATTCCCCCGGTGATTGGGAGCTGGCAGATCGCGGATTTGTTGGGGCATCTGGCCCAGCGGCAGCAAATCTATTATTTGCATCCCAGCGAGGGATATTACTTTGAGAGCGTGTATATGACGCCGCGCGGACTGGGAGGGGACTTGAGGCCCTACACGAACCAAGCCGAGCAATTGCAGACGCGGGCGCTGACGGCGGAGGGAATCGCGACCAACCAGGCATTTTGGAAGGAGATGAGAAAGGGGCCGCTGGCGTCCTTGCCCGACTTGAACGAGCAGAACGCGGATGCGGTGCGGGTGGCGATATATTATGCGCAATCGTTGAACTACTGGGGAGTGGAACTGCAGAAGGCCGGCACGCAACGGCAGAACAACCAGGCTCTGCTGCAAGACGCGGGGAACCAGTTTGCGGAGGCGATGCGGCTGAATCCCGAGAATTATCTGGCGCGGATCAACCTGCGCTATAATGCGGGTTTGCGCGGGGTGACACCGCCCGCCGGCACGCTGATCAGCTGGCAGGCGTTGGCGGCCCGAGTGGGCAACTGGGTAAGTTTGATAAATATTGACGGTCCGTCGGACGTGCCTGAACTGGACCTGCTGATTGGGCGGCAAATGGCGGTGGCCGGAGATTACGTTCAAGCCATTCATTTATTCCAACGCAGCCTCCAGTTGTCGCCGGAAAGCCCTGAGGCGGAGCTGGATATTGCCAAGACGTATGTTGATTTGCGACTCTACGACCAGGCGTTGGGCGTGATCAAGCATATCCGCGACCAAACCAGCCATCTGCCGGAAGATTTGGTGCGGGTGGAAGCGCTGGCCTACAGCAAGAAGGGCAATTATGAAGCGGCGGAAAGATTGCTGGTTGAGGCGCAGCAGAAAAACCCAAAGGACGCCAACTTTCTCGGCGTGATGGTTGAATTCTACCGGGTGATGGGTTACGAGGGGTTGCGCCAAAGCGGAGGAGACGCGAGCAAGGAGGAAAGGGCGATGCAATGCTTCACTGAGGGGCTGGCAGCGGTGGACAAGCAATTGGAATTGCTCAATCACTCGATGGCCAACACGACGGACATTCCCGAGGCGATGCTGCGCAAGGCGGAACTGCAAATGATGCTCAAAAAGTACAACGACGCGATCGTGACGTTGACGCAGGTGTCGGAAATGAATCCGGAGAACCCGGTGCCGCGCGTCAACCGGGCGATCTCCGAGTTGCAAGTGGGGAAGATTGCCGAGGCGAAATCGGACTACCTGGCGCTGGAGAAGATGTTGCCCAAGGCGTCTTATGTGGTCTATTACGGGCTGACCCAGGTTGCGCAAAAGCAGAAGGACGAGGCGGCGGAGGCCCGCTACGGCAAACTTTATCTTAAATACGCGCCCCGCCAAACCAGCGAATATACGAACATGGTCCAGCAGCTCCAGAAGTTGGGGGGCCACTGAGGCTTGGGCCGGATGCGGGTCACCCATGTCATCACCCGGTTAATTGTTGGCGGCGCCCAGGAGAACACGGTGGCCACGGTCCTGGGACTCAGAGGCCGTCCCGATATTGAGATCAGCCTGCTGGCCGGACGGACCACGGGGCCGGAGGGATCGTTGGAACCCTCCTTCAAGGAATGCCCGCAAAAACCCGTCATCCTTTCTTGCCTCGTGCGGCCCGTCCATCCAGTTCTGGACACGCTGGCGTTGTTGCGGCTGACGCGGATATTCCGGGAGACGCGGCCGGACATCGTCCACACCCACAGCGGGAAGGCGGGGGTGCTGGGCCGGTGGGCGGCCCATCGCGCCCGGGTGCGGGTGATCGTGCATACGATTCATGGCCCTTCATTTGGACGGTTTCAAGGAAGCGCGGCCAACGGGCTGTTTGTCGGGGCGGAGCGGTTCGCTGCAAAATTCACAACTCATTTTGTCAGCGTTGCGGAGGCGATGACGCGGCAGTACCTGGCGGCGGGAATCGGGCGCCCCGGCCAATACACGCGGATTTTCAGCGGTTTTCCCATGGAGCCGTTTTTGGCGGCGCGGAACGACCCGGCCTGGAGGCAGCATTTGAAGATCGCCCCCGGCGATTTTGTCATTGGAGTGATTTCGCGTTTGTTCAAGCTCAAAGGACATGACGAGCTGCTGGACATGGCCCCGAATTTTGTCCGGGAATGTCCGCGCGCCAGATTTCTTTTGGTGGGGGATGGCGCGTGGCGGGAACGGCTGCAAGAGCGGGCGCGGGCGATGGGACTGGAGAGGCATTTCATTTTTGCGGGCCTGGTGGCGCCGGGGGAAATGCCGCGCTACGTGGGCATCATGGATGCGCTGGCGCATTTGTCGTACCGGGAAGGATTGCCCCGGGCGCTGCCGCAGGCGCTGGCGGCGGGGAAACCGGTGGCGGCATACGATTGCGACGGGGCGGGGGAGGTTTGTTTGGAGAATGAAACGGGTTTTCTCATCCGGCCCGGGGACCAGGAGACGCTGGCCCGGCGTTTGCTGCAACTGGCGGGCGATCCGGGTTTGCGGGAGCGGCTGGGACAAACAGGCCGGGAATTGGTGCGGGAGCGATTTTCAGTGGAAACCATGGTGGAGGCCATTTACAACCTCTACCAGGAATTGAGCCGGACTTAAATAAGGGAAACGCACTTTCAGAGTCAACGCCACTTATAGTTTCGCGCGGTGGTCGCAAATCGGCCCGGCGCGGCACTAATCAGTGACGATGCGAATTGGTTTAACAGGACAGGACATGGATGTGTCTGACAAGGATCACGTCGAGCGCTGCCGGGACGGGCATCCGGAGGACTTCGGCCTGCTGGTGGATCGCTACCAGAAGCCGCTGTTTTCTTTCCTGGCCTCGCGGGTGGGAAACTACCCGCAGGCGGAGGAAGCGGCGCAGGAATCGTTCGTGCGGGCCTTCCTCTCGTTGAAGAAGCTGCGGAAGCCGGAGTCCTTTTACTCCTGGCTGCTGGGCATCGCGGCGCGGGTGGCCAAGGAACAGTTCCGCTCGGAGATTCATCGCCGCCAGGGCCGCGAGGCCGCGGAGACGATGATGAGCAGCGCCGCCGCCGAGAGGGCGGATTATCCGTTGGAAGAAGTCATTGCCCTGCTGCCCGAAAATCATCGTCAAGTGATTCTGCTGCGGTATTACGAGGGGCTTTCCTGTCAGGAAGTGGCCACACGCCTCGCCCAGCCGCTGGGCACGGTCACCAAAACGCTCTCGCGCGCCTACGCCCTGCTTCGGCAGGAACTGGGGGCGCGCGAACGCGCGGAAAAAACAGTCAACAGAACAGAACCATCATGAACTGCGCCGAATCGAGGGACTATTTCATCGCTTGCGCGGAGGGGTTGCTGCAAGAGGACCAAGCGCGGCAATGCCGCGCGCACCTGGAAACTTGCGCGTCCTGCCGGGCGGAATACGAGGCGATCAGCCGTTTGCAACAGCGCCTGATCGCGCGCGGCCAAGCGGCCGCCGGGGTGCGGATGGTCGAGTCGGTGATGAGCCGCATTCGCCAGGAGCAGTTCAAACCTGAAAGAGAAACAATTATGAGCAGACTTATGAAACATGGGTGGGGATTTGGATTGAGCGCCGCGGCAGGCGCGGCGGCCATCGTGTCCATCATCTTGTGGACGATGCCCAACGCCCAGGCGGCGGCGGAGGCGGTGATGACCCAAGGGGCGCAAGCGGTGGCCCGGCTGACGAGCATCCATTTGCGCGGGCAGTTGCGCACGGAGCCTAACGACAATTTCAGCGGCATCAATCCCGACGCGGATTTTTGCACGATTGAATTGTGGAAGCAGTTCGCGCCGGACCTCAAGGGCCTCAAATGGCGGGTGGAGAAACCCGGACGGGTGGTGGTGATGGATGGCAAGACCACGGTGATGCTGATTAAACCGGCCAAAACGGGAGTCAAGGTGGAGCAACCCACCGCCAGCGCGTTTGACACGGAGTGGCTCCACCGCATTGCCAACCTGAGCAATACCATCAGCAATGAAGTCAAGAATGCCCGCGCCAAAGGCTGGAAAGTCAGCATGGCCGAAGAAACCGGCGCCGACGGCAAAGCAAAATCCGTCGTCACGATCCTGGCCAAGTCCGGCGTGCCGGACAATGAGTGGGGGAAGAACTGGTTTTATGACAGCGCGGACACGCGGCGGGTCTATCGCTTCGACGCGCAGAGCAAATTGCTGGAGTCGGTGCGGATCTATCTGGAGCGCCCGGTGGGCGAGGTCCAAATCTTTGATTTGAGCCAGATTGATTTCAACCAGGCGATTGACGCCGCTGAGTGGACGCTCGACGTGCCGGCGGACGCGAGTTGGGCGGGGTTGCCGGATAAGCTGGCCATGCTGCCCGACAACGAAAAGTACGCCTCGATGACGGCGGAGCAGGCCGCGCGCGCCTTCTTTGAGGCCTGCGCGAGCAAGGACTGGAACGAGGCCGGGAAGTTCATGTCGCCAATCACGGAGGAGATGAAGGAGGGATTTGGCGGGCTGGAGATCGTGAGCGTCGGCGAGTCCTTTGCCAACAAGACTTATGGCGGGCGGTTTGTGCCGTACGAAATCAAGCTCTCGCGGGAAATGATTGTGCGGATGGCGAACACGAACGCGGCGCATCGCTACGTGATCATGGGGCTCTATGACAGCAAACAAAACCCTCAAGAGGAGCTTGACTGGACCAACGGGCCGGCGATTTTGCCGGATAACGACGCGTATGCCAGGTTGTCGCCGGCGGAGGCGATGAAAGCTTACTCCGAGGCCTTTGTCCAACTGGACTGGGAGACTATGAAGAAATTCGCCCCGGACTACGATGTGGAGAACGACCGGCGCCAATTCGCGCAGCTGGAGAAAAGCGGGACGGACGCAAAAAGCCAGGTCCCGAAGTTTGAGGTGGGCGAGGCCTTCTGGTCGGCGCCGCAATCGGCCTGGTTTGTGAAGTGTCACGTGGTGATGGTCAAGAAATGGAACCTGGCGATAAGAAATGATAATCCGGCGCGCCGGTGGCAGGTGGACGGCGGCATTTGATCTTGTGAAGGAAGAGGTTTGGCCGCAAGGGTGGGCGCTGGGGCGCTCACCCTTGTGGCAATATGGATTCATTCAATAGTTCCGGCTCCGGGCATTGGTGCTTCCATCAGAGGGCAAAGTGCCGGCGGCGCCGCTCCACCGCATCACGCACAACTCCGGTTTTCTTCCCAGGATCATGACATCGCCGTTCTTGCACTCCACAAACAGGTAGCGCCGGCCGTTGAGCTTCTGAATTTCATAATGGCTGGCGGTTTTGTCGTCGTGGTGGATCAGGACGCCTTTGGTCCAAGTGTAATAAGGCTGGAGGGTTTGGCCGTTCTCCAGAAACGTCAGCCCTTTCCAAAAAAGTTCGCCCTTCCACTTTGGCGCGTTCGGATCAAATTCGGATTTGTCGGCCACAAAATCCACGCTCTTCCATTCGCCGAGGACGTCCGGGTCGTTGACAAAGGGCAAGTCAATGTTGTCGGTTTTTCCCACCTGGACTGCGAATGGTGTGTCGCCCAAGGCGCCCTTCCATTGGCCGCCGCCGACGTATTGCAGGAGGAACTGGCCGTTGGCGCTGGCCGGCCAATTGGGATCGGGCAATCCGTCGTGGGTGAATTTGAAATTGCGCAATCCCCGGTAGCTGACCGCAAAGGGCGTGGCGCTATCCCTCTCTTCCGCAACGGTGACTTGCAAGTCGTCGTAACTGGCTCCAGATTCGCGCAACTGGCGTGCGACTTGATTCCGAATGACCTGCCGAATGACCTCGGGCGGCGATGGCGGACGCAACGATAGCGCCAGCACGCCAATTAAAGTAATCAGAGTCGCGCCATTGATCAGGGCAACCACCGTCCAAGCTAACAGCCGCCGGCGCCGCCGCCAAAACGGCAAAACGAGTTCCGCCAGAATGACCAGGACTGTGATTGACAAGAAGACATTGGTCTTCCAGTGATCCGTCATCCATGCAAAAAAACCGGGAAGCGGAAGTCTTTCGTAGAAGTTGACACCGGCGGGAAGCGTGGAGGAAAGCTCTTTGATCTTGGGAACCAGAAAGACGTAAGCAAGAAACCAGCAGGCGAGCATCGGCAGCACCGCAAGGGCGCAGAGGAAATACTCCTTCCATGCCGGCCTTTGCTTTTTCGCCGGCGACGGTGGAACGGCCGCCCCTGCGCCCGAATGCTCCGCCTTGCGCCGTTGCGCAATTTCCACGATGAACGCAACGCCGATCAGACCGAAGAAACCGAAGAAAGCGAAGAAGCCAAAGCAGCAACGCCAAGCGGGGAAGGCGTTACCAAGAAAGCCCAGGCAGCCAAGAAAGCCGAGATGGCCGGACGCAGAGATATTGATCAGCTTGATTGCCAACGGAGATACAAAGGTGATGTCGAACCAAGCTTCGACGAGTCGGACCATCATTGATTTGTTGGTCAATTTGTTGGTCGCTCCACCGTGAGCAACCGCCGGTTCGGCAGGCGGGCTGGCCGCACTGCCAGCGATGGTTTCCACCTGCGTTTTGACTTCGCTCACGTGCTGATAACGCCGGCCCGGCTCCTTTTCCAGGGCGTGCAAAACCACTTCGTCCAGCCGCACGTCCATTTTCACCATCTGCGAGGGCCGCTGGAATTTGCCCAGAGGCAATTCGCCGGTGAGCATTTCGTAAAACACGACGCCGAGGGAAAAAATATCCGCGCGATGATCCACCAGAGACGGGCGCTCCACCTGCTCCGGCGCCATGTAATGCGGCGTGCCGATGACGTCCCTGGCGCCCGTCAGCGAGGCCTTTTCCCCCGGCGCGCCGAGAATTTTGGCGATGCCAAAGTCGGTGATTTTGACGCGCCCCTTTTTATCAATCAGGATGTTCTCCGGCTTGATGTCGCGGTGGACGACGCCTTCGTTGTGAGCGAATTGGAGGGCCTCGCAGATTTGCGGCACGATGGCCAGGGCCTGTTCGGGCGCCAGCCGGCCGGCGCGCTCCACCTCGCGCAGATTCGCGCCGTCCACAAATTCCATCACCAGATAGTGCAACCCGCCCGCCTGGCCGAAGTCATGCACGGCGACAATGTTGGGATGGGTGAGCCTGGCCAGCGCGCGGGCTTCCCGATTGAAGCGGTCCGCAAAAGCCGGGCCGCTGGACGTGCGCGGCGGGAGAATCTTCAGCGCGACGAAGCGATCCAGCGCCGGCTGGCGCGCCCGGTAAACGGCGCCCATGCCGCCCCGGCCAATGATCTCGATGATCTCGAGTTGGGGAAAGAGACTCGTCAATTGCCCGACCGGCGGAGGAATAAACCCCGCGCCTTCGCCGCCCGGCTCCGTGCCGGTATTGAAGCCGGCTTTGATCAGGCACTCCGGGCACAATTCCAGCGGCACATCCGGCGGCAGCGGTTTCTGGCAACCAGGGCAGACTTGGTTCGTATCCATAAAAATGTTTCCTTCCACCCTTTTACTTAGGAAACAGTCCTCCAAAGTTGCTCGAAAAACGAAAAATAACCACACCTCCAAAGCCAAAAGCTCACCCTTTTTTGCCTGAAAACCCTTCTTCCGTGCTGTTTTTCAAGGAAATCTTTGCACGAATTCCTTTTTCCTGCCTTGCGGGGAAAAGGTAGCCACTGGCCGGGAGAGAGGGTTCGTTTTATGCCGTTTCTGTAAGAGCACACTGGCAGGAGCCTGTGAGACTTAGATGTAAGTCGTTGATTATCAAGGCGTCTATTTTTGACCAGAAAAGAACTTAGTTGCTGATTATGAACCACTTGGAACAGTTTGTGCCCTTCAAGTCCGACAAACGCCTGGCCGGACAGCGCAAACCAGTCCCAGGCATCCGTGGCGGTGGCGCAAGCCAGAAGCAGGAGACCGCGTTTGTCAGGGCTTCTGAGTGCGCGCCTTGGCCGGGCGCAGCAGTGGCCTTGACTTGCTCCAAACTTCTTTGTTTTTTCTCTTGTCAATAGTGGATAATATGATACGTTTCTTGAAATTGGCTGCCAGCAGGAGCCAAAAAAGAGAAACCGAAATTGAGACAGAACAAACAATCAAGATAAAAATAAAAATATGACTCAGAACCTCAAAGCGGTCACTGTGGCCGCGTTAACGAGCGTCCTTGCGCTCGCAGCCCAGGCCCAAACCAACCTGGTGCAAACCATCGGAGTTACGCTGACGGCCAATTACCAAGGCACAAACACCACCAACGGAACCACCGTTAAACAGGTCATCAAATCGGAAAGCATCAAAACCGCAGAGATCATCGGCCTGATTGGAGCGGTTGAAGGGACTAATCTTCCGACGACGACCCAATTGCTAAAAGTCACCCCCATCATTAATGGCAGTAATGGACCATACACGAACATCGTCCGATGGATAACGTACACGAATGCAACCAATGCGACGACGCATAAGGTGACGAAGGTCTATACGACCAACAACTTGGATGTAACCAGGTTTTTCACCGTCGGCTCCCTGGGGAGTCTGAGCACTTCAACAAGCAACAACGGCGTCCTTGGCGCAAAGGGTGGGCTTTCCATCAGGACCCTTGCCTTCAGTGATACTAATAACCCGGCGCTGAAGACAACTTTGAGCTTGCAAGCTCTCGTTGATGAAACTTATCAAAAAGTCACGAAGGACGGGGTGGTTGTGTGGGCACCCAATGACACTTGGACCGTCAACGGCACCGGCAGCAACGCCGTCGAAGGTAGTCTCATAATTGGGGCTTCTCCCAGCACTATCACCATCTCCAGCCCCGTACTTGAGTTTGGGCCTGGATATTAATTAATTAAGCCCGCAGATTAATCGCGCCCCTGGCGCGAGAGGTTCTCTGCCCGGCGCGCCCGTTGGTTGGCGCGCCGGGCCGCAAAAACCCGAGGTGTGTTTTATGAGGGCCAAAGTCATTATTCCCGTCGTGGGTCTGGCCTGTCTTGTCCTGCTGCTGGCCAGTTCATTTCGCTTTGGCTTGTTGACACCGACTCAGCCGCCACCCGCCCCCGTGGCGGTTGCTGAGTCGGGCGCCGCAACTCCTTCGGTTCCGGTTCAGCCCTTGTCCCATCGTGTCTCAGTTGAAGCCCTGGCGCCGGCGCGGCATTCGACCCGGCCGGAAATTGACCCCGGCACGTTGGAAGAGCAGCGCGATGAGGCCTCGCGGCAGCGCGTTGCCGAACTTGGGCAATGGGCCTCCACGAGGGATGTGAGTTCACTTGACACAGTTTTGTCCGAGTTAGACAATAAGGATGTGAAGGTCCGCCGCGCGGCCCTGGCCGCCGCCGTGGAAATTGGCGACCGCCGCGTCATCCCGGCGTTGGAAGAGGCGAGGGACGGGAACCAGGATCCCCAGGAAAAGGTCAACATCCAACAAGCCATAGACTTTCTCAAACTGCCGACTCTCACTGAGGAAACTCAAGGCCAGACCGCTTCGCAAACCGCCGCGCCAGCGTCAGCATCTCCCGATGGAAATTAGAGCGGTTTAAGAAAAAGTGTAGCCGAGGATTGATGGGGAATGTGTTCGGCGAGGCGCCGAACACGGCAGGCGAGGGCGCCCGCGCTCCCCCAGAATCCCGATGTTTGAGCGGCTACAGAATCCCGATGTTTGAGCGGCTACAGTTTTCATGGAATTGCTCTAGACGTCCTCTATTGGCTTCTTCGTCCTTGTCGGCGGCCCGTTTTCAGGGCGAGGGACGGTTGGGAGTTTCTGCGACAGCCCTTTTTCAGCCTGCTCCCAGCACCGCAAACAAATGTCGCAATTCCTCGTCCACCTCGCCCGGGGCGGCCACGGTTTGGGCGATTTCCTCCCGCAACAATTTGCGATAACGCTGGCGCAGCCGATGCACGGCCGATTTGACCGCGCTTTCGCTCATTGCCAGCTTCCTGGCCAGTTGGGCGTAAGGCAGCCTGGCACGGTCGCCAACCAGGCAGGGATTAATCTCCGCGAACAATTTGGCGTTTCCTTCCTGCTGATATTCGCTTCGCAGCCGTTTGAGAACTTCCTCCAGCAAGGTCAAAACCCAGCGCCGCTCGAAACTTTGCTCCGGCGTCACCTGGTCCGCCGGTTCGCGGCTCAGCCGAGTCTCCACCGTGTCGAACTGCAACGAAAGCAAGGGGGCGCCGCCGCCGCGTTTTTGCGCGCGCGCCTTGTCCCATTCATCGGCCAGGAAACGCTTCATGGCGGTGAGGAGGAAAGAGCGGAAGCGGCCCTTCTCCCGGTCGGCGCTGCCGATCCATTTCTTCTCCAGCAGCCGCGCGAAAAATGCCTGCGTCAGGTCCTGCGCGTCCTCCCGGTCATGCCCGCGTCCGCGGGCGTAGGCGTAAAGGGGATACCAATACGTCTGGCAAAGTACCTCCAGCGCCTGGCGGGCGCGGGTGGTGTCGCTGCGTGCGGCCGTGAGCACGACCGACCAGTGGGTGGCGGCAAAGGCCGGCCCAGGCGGAGCGTCGGTTCCGGGATGGGTCGAATCCCGCTTTGGATGCGTTGTCAGCATAAAATCGGCTTGTTAAAATACCCGGGCGCCTGGCTCATAATGGCTTGGAGCCTCTGTGCAGCGCAAGCCCGGCGTTGCCCGGCCTTGTGGAGCCTTGCCCATGTGCTCCCCGAATGCGACCCCGCATTTTGTAACGTGCGAAAACCAATTTTCGCGCTATATTGGCACCATGCCTGACCAAGCTCAGAAGAACCGGCCGGTCGCGCCGGGCGGCGGAGGCGGGGGCGAGGGACCCGCCGCGCCAAAAGTCGAAAAGCCCAATACGGAAGAATTGCTCAAACGCATGCGCAAGGTTGATCCAGACCAGGCCAAACGTTACCGCCAACGCACCGGCCAATGAGCGACCCCAAAATCGCCGGCGATTTCCTCTCCCTGCTGGCCGAGCGCAAGCTTCTGCCGGCGGACGCCTCTTCCCCCCGCGGCGCTCCCGTCCAAACCCAGGCCACCACGGTTTTCGCCTTCCACTATGCGGAGGGCGTCCTGATGGCGGGCGACCGGCGCGCCACGGCGGGCAACGTCATCGTCACCGACCGCGTGGAAAAAATCATCGAGATTGATTCCACCTCGGTCCTGGCCATTGCCGGCGTTCCCGCCACCGCCTTTGAAATGGCGCGCGTCTTGCAAACTTCCTTTGAGTATTACCGCCGCAGCCAGTTGCAGCCGCTGAGTTTGCCGGCGCGCGTCCGCGCCCTGGCCCGGTTGTTGCGGGACAATCTGCCGATGACGCTGCAAGGGGTCGGGGTGGTGGTGCCGCTGTTTGCCGGCGTGGACCAGAGCGTTTGCCCGGCCCAGGCGCGCATTTACTTTTATGATCCGCTCGGAGCGCAGTTTCAAGCCGTGGGTCACGCCGCCTCCGGCTCCGGGGCGGGGGCCATTCGCAGCGTGCTGAGCTTCCAGGAACGGCACGGGGCGGCCAGGCCTTCGCAAATGAATCTGCGGGAAGCCGTGCGGTTTGCCCTGGCCCTGCTGATCACCGCCTCGGAATTCGATTCGGCCACCGGCGGAGTCAACCCCGCCACCGAAACCTTTGCCACCATCAAAGTGCTCAAGCCCTCCGGCGTGGAAACCGTCGGCGACCAGCAACAGAAGGAGTTTCTCCATGACTGAAGAACCCTATCGCTGGCTGGAAGCAATGGCCAATCGCCGCGAATATGTCCGCGACCAGCTCAAGGACGGCTCGCCCGTCTTCGCCGTGAGCCTGCCCGACGGAATCCTCCTGCTCGGGGTGGGTGGCGGGCAGTCCAAGGTTTTTGAATTGTTCGACCGCCATGCCCTGGCCGGGCTGGGTCATCCCGCCGACATCGAGAAAATCCGCCAGGCCGCCATTGACGCGGCGCACTTGGAGTCTTTCACCCGCGCGCCGGAAGACGTGAGCTTGCGCAGACTCATTAGTTTTGGGCTTGGTCCGCAATTGAAAGCCAATTTTGAACAAATCTTCAGCGCGCCCTTCCTGGTCGAATTGCTGCTGGCCGAACTGGGGTCCGAGCCGGCGCGGGATTTGCTCTTTCGATTGCACTTCGACGGCGGCTTTCAGGTCCAGTCCGGTGGCGCGCTCCTGGCTGCCAGCCAGCCGGAAGCCGAGTCAGCTGGCCAGCGCTGGTTGAACGAAAGCCTCCCCGGCAAGACCAGCCGGCCTGAAATTGTGGACCTTCTCTTGCAGGCCTGGTGGTGCCAGGTCCGCAACAAATGGCTCGCCGAACAAATGCCCGACGCCGCCCAGCGCCAGGCCGGCTGGCGGGAGGCGGTCCAGGGCAAAGTCGTGGAGATCGGCTGGCTCCAGCGCGACGGGCCGCGCCCGGCGTGTTATCAGCCCCTGACCCTCGCCCAACTGGGCCTGCAGGCCGTCGCATGAACCGCATTGTCGGCCTGGAAACCGAGTACGGATGCTTGACAGGAGATTTCCCGGGCGCCTCCGGCGCCCTGGCCCGCGCGCGCGACTGGACTTTCCAGGACCAGCGGTTCGGTCTGATTGATGTCCATCAGCGCGACTGGGACGAACCCGCCGGCAACGGCGGTTTCCTATTTAACGGCGGCCGCTGTTACATTGACATGGGGCACCTGGAGTATTGCACCCCCGAATGCCTGAGCCTGCTGGACGTTTTGCGCTACGACCAGGCCGGCGACGCGATTCTTTTGCAGGCCGCCGCCGCCGTCGGCGCCGGGCGGCAAATTGATTTTATCCGCAACAACATTGACCATTATTCCCCCGCCACCTTTGGCTGCCATGAGAATTACCTGATCCGCCGCGCCGCGCCCCTGACCGAGGCCAACCTGCGCTCTTTGCTCGCCTTTTTGACCCTGCGCATGCTCTACACCAGCGCGGGGCGCGTGGGCGCGGCCGTCGCGGCCGAGGCGCGGAGCGAGGTCTCCCGGCCCGGACGGGAAAAGATGTTCCAGATCAGCCAGCGCGCCGACCACATTAATAACGACCTCTTTGAATGGGTCCAATTCAACCGCGCCATCATCAACACCCGCGACGAACCGCTGGCCGACCCCAGAAAATTCCGCCGCCTCCACCTCCTGCACGGTGATTCCAACGTTTTGCCCGCCAGCCTCCTGCTGAAAATCGGCACCACCTCCCTCGCCCTCGATTTGCTGGAGATCAATCAGATCCCCAAAATCGCCCTCGACGACGCCGTGGCCACCTTCCGGGATTTGTCCCACCAACCCGAAGGCCCGTGGCTGGTGCGGCTGGCCGGGGGCCGTTGCGCCGACGCGGTGAATTTGCTCCACCAATTCCAGGAAGCCGCCCGCGCCCATTTGAGCGGTCGAGATGCCGAAACCGACACCTTGCTTTCCCTCTGGGCGGACACTCTGGCCGGACTTGCCACCGAGCCGGAGACGCAAGTTGGCAAGGTTGACTGGATCACCAAGCGATGGCTGCTCCAACAATTCTGCGACCAGGAGAAGATTTCCTGGGACGATCCCTGGCTCAAATCCCAAGACCTCGAATATCATCAAATTGATCCCGCGCGCAGCCTGGGCCTGGCTGTGGCGCGGACGCCGCCGCCCTGGGAAATCCCCCGCCTGCAAGACCCGCCAGCCGCCTTGCAGGCGCCCTCCAACACGCGCGCCCATGTCCGCTCCCTGGCCATGCGCCGCCTCCAGCAAGCAACCGGCTCCTACTACATTGATTGGGAGATCCTTGGCGCCGAAGGCGGCCATGCCCTGCACCTGCTCGACCCGTTCGACAGCGATCCCAGTGAAGCGGAGAAATGGGCGCAATCATTATCCCGTTGCTCCGCCCGCCCTTCTACTCCGCCCCGGAGAAGGGGATGACATGCATTCAGAACTCGCCAAGCAAGCTGAGGCCCTGGGTTTGTCCCGCTATACCCGCCATATCTTCCTGTGCGCGGACCAGACGGACCCGAAGTGTTGTGCCAAGGGGCAGGGTCTGGAGTCTTGGGACTTTTTGAAGAAGCGGCTCAAGGAACTCAATCTGGCCGGCCCATCCCCCTTGGTTTATCGCACCAAGGCCAACTGCCTCCGCGTCTGCATCCACGGTCCCATTGCCGTGGTCTATCCGGAGGGCGTTTGGTATCATTCCTGTTCACCCCCGGTTCTGGAACGCATCATTCAAGCCCATCTGATCCGGGGACAAGTGGTGGAGGATTTCCTCTTTGCGCGAAGTCACACCGCCGGGAGCGGCGCGGCAAAGGGGTCTGGGCTTGCACTGTAAATGCGGAGGACTTTGTGGCCACTTTTGCTTTCCAGCACGGCGTCCAGCGATTCCACGCGCCCCGCGCCCAGGCCAGAAAAACTGAAAGTCCTCTCCTTGATGTACACCACCCGTATGTTCTCCAATCCGCAATGCTGCGCCTCCAACCGTTGTGCCACATCCAGGTCCATGATCAGCGCATGAGGCGCCCACTTCTCCAAGATATGCCGCAGGTCTTCATCTTTGAGCGATGGATTCTCCGGCACCAGGGCGGCCCCCGCCTTCCACACCGCAAAACATCCGACGACAAACTCCAAAGAGTTGGAGAGCAAGATTAGCACCAAGTCCCCCGCAACCACACCGTGGCTCAGAAGACTCTCCGCAAGCAAATTAGACGCCGCTTCCGCATCAGCATAAGATATTTCCCCTCCGCCACTCTTCACCCCGCCGGCGACGACATCTGCCGTGGCTGCCCTCTTGGGAACATCCGGCAGCAATGCGGCTTTGGGCGCCAGAGTCTTGACGAAGTATCGCTGCCTTTGCAGAAACTCTCTGACATCTCCGTCTAAAAATCTCCATGCCTTGCCAACTTTCAGGCCTGGAATCTTGCCTTTCCTTGCGTAGCGGTAAAGCGTGTCCAGCTCAACACCTAACGTTTCAGCAACCTTCTCTGCGGAATGAAGCTCAATTTTCATAGCGCAATACAGATTCTCCCACTATATCCCGGTATATACCGGTATATACCGGTAATGATTTATATTCTTTGACTTCAAGAATTGGCGATAAGACAGCAAATATCGAGCCAATTACCACCGAGGGCCGTTCGACTCCATTTTGGAATGACTTAACTATCTATGCTTTAATTACTTGCAGTATTAACGCGGATCAAAAAACTACCCAGAATTAAAGGAGTGGTAGGGAGGAGAGTGTAAAGTAATCCGACAGAATTGATTCCTATTCTGGGATTTAGTTATCCAAGTGGCTTATTTAAAAGACTTTGAAATGATTATATCAAAATGTAAAGAATCTGCCTCGATTTTCCACCTTTGGCAGATGCGGGTCGTAGAGTTGTTTCAAAATCAGAACCTCTCGGCTACTTCCATACCCAGGAGGCAGACATCGTCGGTAAATTGGTGGTTGGCGGAAAACGCTGAAACTTCCTTTAGTAAAATGGAAAACAGCTCCTCACAATGGAGGCGGGCGTGGTCGTGAACGGATGTCAAAAGCAACTCCTGGCTGAATTGCTGGTTTCCAGGGCCTTCCACTTCGTAAAGGCCGTCGGTAAAGAGCATTACGATGTCACCGCCCACCAGCGGACAGGAGGCGGTGGCGTAGGTCGTGTCCTCAAAGAAGCCGAGCGCGGGACGGGCTTTTCCATCCGCGTACTTGAGGATTTCCACCTCGCCAAGATTGCGATGGATGATAAAAGGCTTGGGATGTCCAGCGTTGGCGAAAAGGATCTGGCGGGATTCCAGGTCGGCCACCATGTAGAAGGCGGTGGTGAAAAGGGGTGTGCCGGTTTGTTGGAGGATGGCGCGAATGTCGGAGTTTATCCGGGTCAGCAGTTGACCGGGATCCATGGCGATGGGATGCAGTTCTTCGACCAGCGCCCGAACCATTGCCGTCACCAATGCGGAACGCACGCCGTGGCCCATCACGTCGCAAATAAACAGGCCGGCCTTGTTGTTGGACAGAGGCAGAACGTTGAAGAAGTCGCCTCCGACCTGGCTGGCGGGATGGTAGCGGTGGTGGAATTGCAGCAGGCTTTCCGCCGACGGCGCGCCCAGGGGAAAGCTGGGGTATCGCTGAGGCAGCATGGCCAGCTGGATTTCACGGGCCATTTTGAGGTCTTCTTCCATGATCTCGTTTTTTTTGCGAAGTTCGGCCTGGTTGCGGGCCAGCTCGGCGTTGACGCTCCGTTCCCGCTCTTCGGCGGCTTTGCGCTTGGAGATGTCGCGAAAGACCCCCAGCAGCAGGGAGCGGCCTTCCTCCAAATCAATGAACGTGTTGGAAATCTCCAGGTCCACGGTCTTGCCGGATCGGAAGGTCACCTGTCTTTCCAGTGGCAAGAGGGTGGTCCGATCCGCGAAGTGTTGCTGGTGAACGCGGGCCATCTGCGCCAAATCCTCCTTTTCCGCATAGCTGACGGTGAAATTGCGCCCCACCAATTGCTCGGAGGTCATGCCGGAAATGTTGCAGAAGGAACGGTTGACCGCCAGGATGACGCCCTGCTCGTCCGTCAGGCGCATGCCGTCGGTGGAGCTTTGCCAGACGGATCGAAAACGCGTTTCGGAGAAGCGCAGCTTTTCCTCGGCTTCTTTCCGGGCCGTGATGTCGTCCACCATGCCTTCGAAGTATTCAATGCGTCCTTCCCGGTCGCGGACGGCGCGGGCATGTTCGGAGATCCAAATCACGGTGCCGTCCTTGCGGTATATCTGCGATTCAAAGTTTGTCACTACGCCCTTTTCCTGCATGAGGCGGATGAACTCGGCCCGCCGGTTGGGGTCCACGTAAAGCAGCCGGGCAATGTCGCTGATGCAGGACATCAATTCTTCGGTGGAACTGTAGCCGTAGATGCGGGCCAGGGCGGGATTGACGTTCAGATAACGGCCTTCCGGCGAGGTCTGGAAGATGCCGGAGACGGAATTCTCAAAGATGCTGCGGTATTTTTCCTGCGCCTGGAGGGTGGCCCGTCTGGCCTGGGTCCGTTCAATGGCATAAAGAATGGCCCGCAGGAGGAGCGGCGGCGTGAGGCGGTCTTTGACGAGATAATCCTCCGCGCCGGCATGGACGGCGTTGACGGCTGCCGTCTCATCGTCCAGCCCGCTGAGCACGACGATGGGAATCTCGGTGGCGGCGGCCTTGACGGCGGCGAAAGTCTGCATGCTGGCGCTGTCCGGCAGATCCAGATCCGTGAGCACCACGTCGAATTGGCCCTGGCCCAGGCGGGCGACCATCTGGGCGAGGCTGCCGGCCACCTCCAGCTCAAAGCGCGCGCCGCCGGATTTTTCCAACGCGCGCCGCACCAGGTCAACGTCGCCGGGATCGTCCTCGATGAGCAGGATTTTTATTTTATGTATTTCCATGCCAAGGCCCCCAAACACGGCATATTACCCTTGGCCGCGGCAAGGCGAAAGCAGAAACCAGAGACAGGACGGATGGATTGGACCGCGACGGACCCGCGCCGCGTGTTTGGCGTGTTTGGCCGTTCCCTCTGGTTTCCATGATTGCTCTCAGTGGTACTCCTGGATGGTCTTTACGGAGTAACCGTTCTTCTTGAGCGCGCCGATGGCCAGGGCGGCGGCGCGCGCCCCGCTCAAGGTCGTCATGATCGAAGTGCCGGTATAGACGGCGGTGGTGCGGATCTTCACCTCGTCGGCGCGCGGGGTCTGGCCGGTGGGGGTGTTGATCACTAATTGGATATCCCGGTTTTTGAGCAGGTCCAGCGTATTGGGACGGCCCTCCGCCAGTTTGAAAACGCGCGCCACTTTCAGCCCGGCCGCTTCCAATACTTTCGCCGTGCCGGAGGTGGAGACCAGCTCGAAGCCCAAATCGGCAAATTGTTTGGCCACGCCGGCGACGTGCGCTTTGTCCGCGTCGTTGACGCTGATGAACACCCGCCCGCTCACAGGCAGGGGCGCGTTGGCCGCCATTTGGGATTTGGCGTAGGCGATGCCCAGATCGGCGTCCAATCCCATGACTTCCCCGGTGGAGCGCATTTCCGGCGAGAGCAAGATGTCCTGGCCGAGAAAGCGGTTGAACGGGAAAACGGATTCTTTGACGGCCCAATAATCGGTCCAGATTTCCTGGGTGAAGCCCAGTTCGGCGAGTTTCCTGCCCGCCATGACTTTGGCCGCCAGCTTGGCCAGCGGGACGCCAATGGCTTTGCTGACGAAGGGGATGGTGCGCGAGGCGCGCGGGTTGACTTCCAGCACATAAACTTTGTCCCCTTTCACGGCGTATTGGGCGTTCATCAGGCCGATCACCCGCAATTCGCGCGCCATGGCATGGGTGTACTGGCGCATGATCTGGATGACTTTTTTGGAGAGCGTGTGCGGCGGCAGAACCATGGCCGCGTCGCCCGAATGCACTCCGGCAAACTCGATGTGCTCCAGGAAACCGCCAATGACAATGGTGCCCTGGTTCGGATCGGCGAAATGCCCGGTGTCGCCAATGCAATCCACATCCACTTCGGTGGCGTCTTCCAGGAATTTGTCCACCAGCACCGGGCGTTCCGGAGAGGCCTCCACGGCGAAGCGCATGTAAAGGCCCAGTTCGGTGTCGGAATAGACGATCTGCATGGCCCTTCCCCCCAGCACGAAGGAGGGCCGCACCAAAACGGGGTAGCCCAGTTTGTGCGCCGCCTCCAGCGCTTCGCTTTCGTTGGTCGCCAGCCCGTTGGGCGGTTGGGGAATGCCCAGTTGGTCCAGCATCCCCGCAAAAAGTTTGCGGTCCTCCGCGATCTCAATCCCCTGCGGCGAGGTGCCGATGATGTTGACCCCGTTCTTTTGCAGCGCGAGCGCCAGGTTCAACGGCGTTTGCCCGCCGAATTGGGCAATGGCTCCCCAGCATTTTTCCCGCTCGTAAATGTGCAACACGTCTTCCAGTGTCAGAGGCTCGAAAAAAAGCTTGTCGCTGGTGTCGTAGTCCGTCGAGACGGTTTCCGGGTTGGAATTGACCATCAAGGTCTCAAACCCGTCCTCCTTCAAGGCGAACGCGGCGTGAACGCAGCAATAGTCGAACTCAATGCCCTGCCCGATCCGGTTGGGGCCTCCGCCCAGAATCATCACTTTGCGCTTCGCGCCGGGGAGGATTTCGTCGTCGCCGCGGTCGTAGGTGGAGTAGTAATAAGGCGTGTAAGCCTCGAACTCGGCGGCGCAAGTGTCCACCAAACGATAGCTTGGGACCAGCCCGGTCCTCTTGCGCAGGGCGCGCACCGCGTCTTCCGATTGGCCGGTCAAATGGGCGATCTGCCGGTCGGAAAATCCGAGCGCCTTGGCTTTGGCGAGAAGTTCCTGGTTCATCGGGTCGAAAAATCTGCGCCGATTAAGCGGCGGACGCGGCCAAAGTTCAAGGCGGAAAAAAGGCCAAGGCGCAGGCCTTTCGCGTTTGACCACAGATCAAACGAATGATCCGCGATGTCTTGAGCAAAAGCCCGTTTTCTAACCGCGCGGCTTGAGCTTGCCCGCCACCCGCTTCCTGGCCAACTGCGCAAACTTCGGCAGCCCGCCGTCGGTGGGCACCTTGACTTCGCCTTCGATGAGCGGACGGGCGTACTCCACGAACTGCTCGTTGGGCATGAAGCCGTCGGCGCTGATCCACTGGCGCGGGATCAGGTGCTCCACGTTGGCAATGTCGCCCAGGGGTTGCAGACCGGTGGCCCATTGGTAGGGGCTGGATTGCGCGCGGACGATCTTGACCATGAATCCGCTCTGGCCTTCCACCGCGGCGCGGACGGCCGCCACGCCGCAAGCGGTCGCCTCGACCGCATCGGTCGCGCTGGCATAATGCGCGGCGCAACGCTGCGCGTAACCCAGTTTGATGGAGCGCGTTTTGGCGCCCAGCTTGCCATAAACCAATTCCGCCAGCCGCTCCCCCGCCCCGGAAAGCACTGGATGCCCGAACGCATCCAGCCGCGAGGCGTCGGCGCTGAATTCCGAGCCGTCGGGGTTTTTCAAGCCTTCGCCCACCACCACCACGCAATAACGCAGCGCCTCCACCGTCGCCTTGACTTTGGCCAGGAAGGCGGCCTCGTCGAAGGGAATTTCGGGCAGCAAAATGATGTGCGGCGCGTCGTTGGCCGCGCGCCGCGCCAGCACCGCGCTGGCCGCGATCCAGCCGGCGCTGCGCCCCATCACTTCGATCACACAGCAAAAGCCGTCGTCGGTGGCCATGCTGGCCACATCCACCGCCACTTCCATCACCGTGCAGGCGTTGTACTTGGCCACCGAGCCGAATCCGGGGCAATGATCGGTGTGCGGCAAATCGTTATCAATGGTTTTGGGCACGCCGATCACGCGCATCTCGAAGCCGCGCCGGACCGCCTCCAGGTGGATTTTGTGGGCGGTGTCCTGCGAGTCGTTGCCCCCCGCGTATAGGAAAAAGCGGATGTTATGCGCCTGGAAAACCTCGAACAGCCGCTCCATGTCCCGGGCGGCCGCCTCCGGTTTCTTTTTGAAATCAATCTTGTATCGGCATGTGCCCAGCGCCGCGCCGGGCGTGTGCTTGAGGCCTTTGATCGTCGCGGCTTTTTCCCGCCCCAAATCAATCAACTCTTCCTTGAGGATGCCGAGAATTCCATTCAGACCGCCGTAAATCCGCTGAATGCCGGGATGCGCGCGGGCTTCCTGAATGACGCCCGCCAGGCTGGCGTTGATGACCGCCGTCGGACCTCCCGACTGCCCGACCAAAAGATTTCCTAATAATTCGCTCATATAATTGAAAAATACCAGATTCACTTATAAATCAAGCCCGCCATAAGTGTAAAGGGAAAATGGGGTGGGCCGCAGGGCGGGGTCGTGTACGGTTACTTTGCATCTCCCTAAGCCTAACGCATACATAAGCTGTTAAAAATAAGGCAGTTGCGTTGCTGGAATTGGCTTGAAAAAGGTGGCAGAAAGGTATTTAATCCGCTATAACCCAAAATAAACATGAGTCAAAAACTTAGGCCAGCAATGTTTGCAGCGTCAATTACGGAGGACGGCGGTTATCGCGGTGGGGTGTACCTCCTTTACGTGACCGGAGATGGAGTGGACTACGCGAAATTACAGGAGCAGCTTAAAGAGGTGCCACATTTTGGGCTTGGCCCGTTTTGTTGGTTAGTATTATTGTCAGAACAGGCAGCACGGCCATTTTCAGATGCCGCATCTTTTGCCCTTCCAATGGAAGGTGGAAAAGCAGAACTTCTGCTTTGTCGCGTTTCCCAAACTGGAATTGTTCATGGGAACGCAGGCGGTTTAGGGTTAGTTGAGTGGCTAAAGAAGAATGGATACTTTCCTGGATTACAGGGATTACACTCCTGAGCACTTTAGCAGCCTCCAAGCGGGGTCTAGTGTGCTTTTCCATTGACGCGGGGGCCGGTTTCGGCAATTGTTCATTTATGAGTTTGCCTGTCACGACGGACATCATTCATGGGGATTGCCGCGAGGCGTTGCGCCGTTTCAACGGCGGCACTTTTGACCTTATCGTCACCTCTCCCCCATACGCCGATCAGCGCAACAAAACCTACGGCGGCATCAAACCGGACGAATATGCCGAATGGTTTTTAGTCCGAAGCGAGCAGTTTTTTCGAGTCTTAAAGCCGACTGGCAGCTTTGTCCTCAACATCAAAGAGAAAGCAGAAAAGGGGGAGCGGCATGTTTACGTCCTTGAACTGATCCTGGCCTTGCGGAAACAGGGCTGGCTTTGGACGGAAGAATACATCTGGCACAAGCGCAACTGCCACCCCGGCAAGTGGCCAAACCGTTTCCGGGATTCGTGGGAGCGGTGTCTGCATTTTACCAAGTCGCGCAAATTCAAAATGTTCCAAGACGCCGTAATGGTCCCGATGGGGGATTGGCGCTTCGCCCGACTCAGGAACTTGAGCGAGACGGACAAGCGGCGGGACAATTCCAAGGTGCAAAGCGGTTTCGGCAAAAAGATTGCCAACTGGATTGGCCGGGACATGGCGTACCCGTCCAATGTCCTCCATTTTGCGACCGAGTGCGCGAACAAAAGCCATTCGGCCACATTCCCAAAAGCCCTGCCGGAATGGTTCATCAAACTCTTTACGGCCCCCGGCGACTGGGTTTTAGACCCGTTCACTGGCTCTGGCACAACGAACATTGCCGCATGGGAACTGGGGCGAAATTCAGTGGGGATTGATACCTTGGCTGAGTATGTCGCCCTGGCCAAAGCCAATTTGCAGGAAAGAGAACGGACACAAAATGGCAGCCATCACCCAAACAGAATTAACGGAATACGTCACCCGGAACATTCCCAATTTTCACCGGGCAAAATTGGAGCGGCTCAAAAAGCTGCAATTGCTCAAGCTCCTATCGAAGAAGAACCCTTATTTGCTCAAGGCAAAAGGGCTGTCCACGCCGCGTGATTTAGTCAAGACGATTCTGGACGCTTTCCTTTCCTCTCAAGAGGAAACTTTGCTCGGCGGCTTTTTGGAAGGGCTGGCAGTCTTTGCCGCGGAAAAAGCCTTTGGCGCAAAGGGAAAGTCCAGCACAACGGGAATTGACATTGAAATGGATAAGGCTGGAATCCGGTATTTTGTGGCGGTGAAGTCCGGGCCAGCATGGGGGAACAGCAGCCAAGTGGCCAAAATGCGGGAAGATTTCAAGCTGGCGGCAAAGGTCTATCGGCAAAACAAAGACGCCCTGCCTGTCCGAGGCGTCAACGGGTGTTGCTACGGAAAACAGGCAATGAAAAGCGAGGATAGGGGCGACTATTTGAAGTTGTGCGGCCAACGGTTTTGGGAGTTTATTTCCGGCGAACCTGAATTTTACTTCAAAATCGTTGAACCGATTGGCCACAAGGCCAAAGAGCGCAACGCTGAGTTCCTGGCGCAATACGAGCTTGTCGTTGACGCCTTCACGGAAGTATTCCGAAATCACTTTTGCGGGCCGGACAATCTCATTCTCTGGGACGCCCTGGTGAAGCATTCCAGCCAATCCCCGGCACCCTAATTGCCGGGCAGGTGCAATCTAACCGTACACGACCCAGGGCGGCGGCAAATGAGCTTTTGGTTTGGAACTTGCGCCGGGCCGGAGAGCGTCTAAATTCAAGTGTGCTCCGGCACGCGCCATGCCTCCATCCAATGACTATTCACTGGTGAACTTGCCCGAGGGCTTGCGCGGTCAATTCGACAAGGTCGAGCAGCGCCTCTGGCGGGTCGAGACGGTGACGGGGGTGTGCCGGATTGCCGCCAGCCTGGTCCTTTCCTTGCTTCTGGTTTTCATTTCCGACCGGCTCTGGGAAACGTCGGCGGGAGTCCGGGCGGCGATTTTCCTTTGCGGGCTTGGCGGCGCTCTGGCCGGCGGCGTCTTTTGGGCGCGCCGTTGGGTCTGGCAGCGCCGCGATCTGCGGGCGTTGGCCGCTCTGGTTCAACAAAAATACCGGCGGCTGGGCGACCGGCTGCTCGGCATCGTGGAATTGGCCAATGAAGAAAAGCACCCCGCCAATTTTTCCCCGGAACTTTATCACGCGGCCATCCAGCAGGTGGCGGACGAGGCGGAAAAATTCGACTTTCTGAAGAGTGTCAGCGCGCGCCCGGCCCAAAGGCTGGGCTGGATGGCGGGAGGGTTTTCGGCGGTTTTGCTGGCGGTCTGCGTCGTGTTGCCGCAGACCGGCGCGAACGCATTTTTGCGATGGATCGAGCCTTGGGCCGACATCCAACGCCATACCCTGGTGGCCTTGGAGGGATTTCCCGCGCAATTGATCGTGCCGCATGGCGAGCCGTTTGAGATCGCGGGATCTGTCCGCTATCGCTCCTTCTGGAAACCGGCGCGGGTTTCGGGGCGGCTGGGGCAGGAGACCCGGATGGAAGCCCCGGTGCAAGCGGGCAAAATCCGGCTGCAAATTCCGGGGCAGGTGGAGAAAGGTGTCTTGGAAGTGCGCGTGGGCGACGCCTTGGCGCGGGTGCGAATCCTGCCCAGCCACCGCCCTTCCTTGCAGCAGCTTTCCGCGCGGATTGAGTTGCCGGATTATTTGCAGTATCCCGACCAGACGGAGGCGGTGCAAAACGGGTCTTTGCGGGCGGTGGAGGGGAGCAAGATCAGCTTCCGGGGCACGGTCAGCCGCCCGCTGGCTTGGGCTGGGATGCGGAGCGGGGGCGGGAACCCCGCGCCGCTGAAAATCCAAGGCCAGGACTTCTCCAGCGATCCCGCCGAACTGGCGGGCATGGGGGAGATTGACTTCACTTGGCGGGATCAAACCGGGCTGACCAACGCCACGCCCTGGCGGCTTTCCGTGCAGCGCCAGCCGGACGCGCCGCCGGTTCCCAGCCTGCCCGATCTGCCGCGCGCCACCGCCTTGCTGGCGAGCGATGTCCTGCGCGTCCGCGCCGAGGCCGAGGATGATTTCGGCGTGCGCTATCTGGG